>CAYSAT010000001.1:0-68214 GCA_964429035.1 uncultured Candidatus Cloacimonadota bacterium
ACAAACTCGCTGCGCTCCTTTGAGGGGACCCCGGTTCGCTCGCACCCACCGCTATAATCTGACGCAACCTCCGGGGCTTACCCGCCCGATTTTGAAGAGGGCAGATATCATACCTCAGCAGTTAGTACAGCAGGATGCTTTCCCGGCTCCATGGCGAAGCGGATCACCTGTTCGAGGTCTTGCTGGGGTAAAACATCGCTGGCCTTGAAGTTGATGCAGCCTTTGCCCGTTTTGATGGCGGGGTGTTTGCGCTTGAATTCCGCGATCATCGGGATCGCCTCGGAATACAGGGTGACCCCGCCCTTCCAATAGCCCAGGCCCACCCATCCCGGCTGCATCCTGTGCATCAGGATGCGGTAGGAGATCTTTTGCTCCGCTTCGGGATACAGGCGCAGGATCGTTGCGTGCAGATGCAAGATCACCTTTCTGCGGTCGTCTGTGACGGCGTCGACATAGTCTCTGAACTCGGCGGTCATGGTTCGTTTCCTTGCGAATCCGGCATTTTTCCTCCTCTGGTGCTCCAGGCTGGCACCCGTTATCAATGCGGGCTCATTGCGCGCTCATTACGGGCAAAGCGCGCAATGAGCGCGCAATGAGCCCGCATTGATAACGGGAGCCAGGGCGGAATACACCGGATCCGGGCTGGGTGGCTGGCAATCTGGCTTGGCGCTATTGGGCTTTGAGGTATCCGGCGATGGGCACGAACTCGCCCAGGTTGTTGTAAAACCACGCGCTGCCGTTCTTGGTCTGCAGTTTCACAAAGGATTCCGGCGCTCCGACTGCGCGTCCGGTGTTGGTGTAGATGCGTTTAACGTACACTTCGCAGCTGTCACCTGGCTTCGACCAGGCCAGCAATTCTACCGGCACGCCCTTGAAGTTTTGCAGGAAAGCGCGGAAATCTTCCAGGGGCAGGGGTGTTTCCTGGGCTTTCTTCTCCTTGAGGCCCTGGAGCGCCGCGTAAGCCGGGATCAGCAGAGCGGCCAGCAGCAACAAGGACATGATCACTTGAAACGCTTTCATTGGTTCTCCTGTTTATAGCTGGTGTGGATCAGATCTTGACGCTGACGTTGATGTTCTTGAACCGTGCCGGCGCCACGCCATGGGAAAGTTGCATGATCTGGCCAGGCTCGCCTTTGCCGCAATGGAAGGTGCTGTGGTAGCCCCATTCTTCGGGTCCGCAGATGCGGTCGCAGGCGTTCCAGAAATCCTGCGTGATGCCGAAATAGGTGGGCTCTTTCACGATTCCGGTGATCTTGCCGCCGTCGATCCGGTAGCCGATTTCGGTGGTGAACTGGAAATTGTTGCGGTTGTCGTCGATGCTCCAGGTTTTGGTGAAATCCAGCAGGTAGCCGTGTTCGGTATCCGCTATCAGTTCGTCCAGCGTGCCTTTTCCGGGAGCCAGGCAGAAATTGGTCATGCGCACCAGCGGAAAGTCGTCCGCGTAGGACGCCTTCATGTTGGAAGAGGGTTCCAGGCCCAGCAGTTCAGCGATCTGGCGCGAGGTCTGCTGATTGACCAGGATGCCGTCTTTGATGATGTCCACCTTTTTGCCGGGCACTCCTTCATCGTCCACAGGATGGAAACCCAGGCCCTGGGGATCGGTGCTGTCGCTGTAGATGTTCACGACGGGCGAGCCGTATTGGAAGTTGCCCAGCATTTGCGGTTTGATGAAGGTTTTGCCGGCGTACGAGATCTCCATGCCGAAGATGCGGTCGGCTTCGGTGGCGTGTCCTACCGATTCATGGAGTTGCAGCGCCAGATGGCCGTTGGCGATGATGATGTCGGCCCTTTCCTCTTCGATCACCGGAGCGCTGAGCAGATCGGTGGCTTCCTTGATGATGCGGCCGGTGTTTTCGGGGAATTTCTGCCGGTGGAAAAGCTCAAATCCGCCACGTCCCGCGCTCATGTGTCCGGGCCAGGTACGCGACATTATCTGCGAACCCTCGGCAGCCACGACTTCCATCACCGGAAGCGTGTTGTAATAGGAAGTGTGGGAAAAGGTTCCTTCGCTGTTGGCGTAGTATTTCTCCTGCTTCATGAACTGCGCGGAGACCATGGAATGGACGATCTTTCCGGCAGGTTTGAGGGCGGTGGCGAGTTCGGCCAGATAGGCGGTTTTTTCCTCTTTGGGCATGGCGAAAGGATCGATCTCGGGTTTGTGGTGGTAGGAGGCCTGGATGGGATTCAGAGCGGGAAAGGCGACCTTGCTCTTGGTGAAATTGCTGCCCTGCCGGGCGTTTTCCACGGCGGTCTTGACCAGGCGGTCCAACGAGGCTTCCGTAAAGTCTTGCGAGCCGGCAAAGCCCCAGCAGCCGTTGATCAGGACCCGGATGCCTATCGCGGTGGAATCCATGCTGCTGCCATAGCCGCGCATGAAGCCGTTCTGGAAATAGATGCCTTCGGTATCGGTGCGGGTGACGCGGACATCGGCGAAAGCGATTCCGGGCAAGGCCAGTTTACTCAGGGTTTGTTTGATAAGTTGTTCCATGGCGTCCTCCTAAATGGTATGGGTGGAAGAAGATACGTTGAATTCCCGGACGTAAGCGTGGGGCGCTTTCACCGTTTCCACGTCGAAGCTTTCGTAATTTCCGGAGAAGGGGATGGTGTAGCAGCGGTTTTCCAAGGCTGCGACGTTATTCAGGATGCGCTCGATGCGTTCGGTGAAGCGGAGGTTGTTCACCACCTTGGTGATGGCGCCGTTTTCGATGAGGAAAGTGCCGTCGCGGGTAAGCCCCGTGAGCGATGTTTCGCGCGGATTGATGAAGTTCATGTAGTGCAGGCTGGAAATGTAGAGGCCCCTCTTCACTCCGCCGATCAGTTCTTCCAGGGTTTTGTCGCCAGGCGCGATCTTCAGGCAGGACGCGGTGTTGCCGTTCTTGGGCTGTCCTGTTTTGTGGGCGAAGTAATTGTTGGTGTAGAAAGCGCGGAAGACGCCTTTTTCGATGAGGGGCAGCAGGCGGTAGATATGGCCGTCCGAACCGTAATCCTGATGGATCATTTCGGGGTCGGAAGGGTCGTCGGTGATGGAAATGCTTTCGGGGAAGACCTTCTCCCCGATCTTGCCTTCAAAGAAGCTGCTGTGCTGGTCCAAAGCCCGCGCGCTCATTCCATAGGCCAGGTATTGGATAAATTCAGCGAGGCAGCGCGGCGCCAGGATCACGTCGTAGTGTCCGGGCTCGACGTCGATGACGGGGTTGGCGCAGTATTTGATCTTTTGCACCAGGCGCTCGGTGAAATCCTGGTCGTCAAAGTACTCGAAATCCTCTCCGCCAAAGGTTTCCAGCACGGTGATCTGGGAAGCGTTGTGCACTGCCTTGATCTCCAGATAGATGGGCGAAGTGGCGCTGCTTTTGTCCAGGCCGTTGCTGTTCACCAGGCGGTATTTCTGATAGTTGCAGATGAAGGTGCCGAAGATGTCGAAGTTGTACATGGAAGCAGCGGCGGAGACGTTGGCCAGGATGCGGGTCTTGAGGCTGAGGGGGATGGCTTCGATGTTGTTCTTCACGGTGCGTGGCTGTGCCAGCGTTGTATCGCTCTCCAGGTCCACAAAGTCCGGGTCTTCCGGCAGTTTGTCGATGATGCCCAGAGCGCCTTGCAGCGCGGCGTCGATCTTATCCCGGTCCGCGTTGTCCACCAGGAAATTGAACGACTTCTTGCCTTTGTAGATGTCCACGGAGAGTTGCGTGTTGTCTTTGCTGATGTTGTAATTGGTCTGGCTGTGGTAAAAGCGCAGGAAGTCCGTGGACCAGAACCGCTCGACGATTTCGTATTGCAGTTCGGGATGGGCATCGAGGGCGCTTTTCAGGTAGGTGAGATTATCCATAAATCCTCCAGGGATGTTACTTTAGATCCAGGTAGTGCTGTTGTGGCGGCGTTTGGGATTGGTGCTGCGCTTCAGGAAAGAGCCCGCGGCAGTTGCCGCCTTGCCGCTTGTGAAAGCCTTTCTGCCGCGCAGATAGACAGAATCGATGCTGCCGGTGATCTGGCGGGCAGAGCCGTCCGGGTTTTTGCACTGGGTCGGCTTGTGGGGGTCGTAGATCACGAAGTCGGCGTCCGAACCCGCTTCCAGGCAGCCTTTGGCGGGATAGATGCCGAGGCGTTTGGCGGCGTTTTCGCTGGTCATCTTGATCACAGTGGCCAGAGGGAATTTGCGTTTGGCCCACAACTCCTCCAGCGCCCACAGATAGGACCAGGGCAGCAATTGTTCCGGAGCGCCCCGGAAAGCCTCGGAGCAGTCCGCAGGCTGGGCTCCCGATTCCACGTTGTTGGAAAGCATGTAGATCTTGTTGGTGCGCAGCAGGTCGAAGAACATCTCCTCGTAGTCCACCAGGTCGATCGGCATTCCCAGGTCCAGTTTGGAGAAGAGCTTCATCAGGTCGGCTAGGCACATGGAAAAGGAGATGTCCGAGCGTTTGGAGATGGAATTGATGAATTCGATGGTGGGGAAGGAGGCGATGCGCGGAATATGGATGGGATTTTCCTGCATGCGTCGCAATAGTTTCTTGATGGCGGCGCTCTGAGCCTCGAAGCTGAATCCGGAGCCCCGCTCCTGGTCGTAACCCTGGAAAGCGAAGGCAGTGTCGCTCTCGTAGATCTCCATGAACAGGTCCATGATCTCGGAGAAACTAAGCGCCACCAGAGCCGGGTTTGGCGAGGGATTCATCAAGGCCAGGCCTGCGGCCCCCAGATTCCATAGTTCCAGGGCAGCTTCAGCGTGATAAGGGTAATCGGCCATGTTGACGTTGCCCCACAAGCCCATGTCCACATAGGAGTGGGCATCGATCAATTTTGCCATGCGCTGGAAATCCGCGCCTGAGAAGATGGGCTGGGGATTGAAGTAGCTAAGTTCCACCAAGGTGGTCCAGCCGCCGCTCAAAGCCGCTTTGCTTACCCGGGCCAGGGTTTTGCCGGGGTCCTTCTCCGCGATGATATGGCTGTGGGCGTCGACTCCGCCAGGCAGAATGATCTTGCCGCCGAGGTCGATCACTTCCGAGACGTCCTCGGTATTGGGAATATCCGCGGAGATCCGCTGGATGGTTTCGTCAAAAAGGACGTTGACCTTTTTCAAGGCCGTGGAGGAAGTGGGCAGCGCCGCGTTGACGAACAGCTTCATCGGAACCGGTCCGTTTGCTGATGCTGCATCAGGCAGGCAGGGCCTTGTGGCCGCTCATTGCTTTCGATGGAGGATTGGTTTCTCTCAGGTAACTTTTGCATCGCATCTCATTATTTAGTTTTTCCCAAACTGCTAGTACATATTTCCCACTCTCAAAATCTGTCAAGCTATTAGTCCCGGAACTGGAGTAAACCGGGTGGTGAAGGCATGATCGGAGAAGCCGAGTGCGGACGTGAAACTGAGGCCAATAGGGGAACAAAGTCTTTTTAGCCCCAAAAACAAAAAAGTCCGCAAGGGACTTTTTTGCAATCTTAGTTAGGGTCTATACAGTATATTACTTGAGAATAAGGGTCTTCTTGGTGGAAGTATAACGCCCCTGATGGTTGACCACGACAAGGTATTTGCCGCTGGGAACGTAGTTTCCGTCGTCTCCGATCCGGTTCCAGGTAAGGGAAATCTGATTATCGGCAGGGCCCCAGTAGAGGGTTTTCACTATCTGGCCGGTTTCGGTTTCAACGTTGACGCCGATGCTGGCAGGGCTGTTGAATGAGAGCGTGATCACAGTGTATTTATCCATCGGATTGGGGTTGATCGTAATTTGATCCAGCACCTCGGCGCTTCTGGCAGATAGAGTGACGGCAGCCAGCAACAGCAGGCTGAGCAGAGCAGTTGTAAACAGTGCCTTTTTCATGATGGACACTCCTGTTTTTTGATGTCTAATTGAAAAAGCAAGTTTCATTCCGTTTCTTGCGGAAATGTTTGGTCCGCAAGCACGATGGCGCCCAATACTCCGGCGCGGTTTCCCTCGCGAGCCCCTTCCAGAGAGGTCGCGGAGCGGTTTATCTCCGGCAGCAGGCTTCTGATCGCGGCGAATAACTCTGAAGGCGGATACAGGTTTCCATCCATGGCGCCGCCACCCATAACCACCCGGTCCGGATCCAGAAGCACGATCAGGTTCGCGATGCCTCTTGCCAGGATCGCCATTCCTTCCTGGATGATCTGGCCAACCCTGAGAAAACTTTCGCGGGTGGCCAGGATGCCCAACAGGCCGTCCTTGGGACTGCAAACATCTCCCAATTCCGCGATAATCCTGCGCCGGATTCCGTCCACGGAAGTGTAGGCTTCCAGGCAGCCGCTGCGTCCGCAAGTGCAGGGAACGCCCTCTTGGACGCTGATGATGTGGCCCAGTTCCATCGCCCATCCATGCGCGCCATGATAGAGTTTTCCGCCGTTTACCAGTCCGCAGCCGATTCCGCTGCCCACGGTTATGCCCACGGTAAGCCCTTCTGAGCCTCGCAGCCAGGCTTCGCCCAGGGCCATCAGATTGGCGTCGTTATCGCTGGCGACGGGTATTCCCAAATGGGCAGGGATGAGTTGGCGGGGATCGTGGCCCACCCAGAAAGGCAGGTTGGGATTGACTCCGGCCAGGAGCATGCTGGCCCGGTCGATGGTACCGGGAGTGCCGATGCCGATGGCCCGGATGCTGCCGGAACCTGCAAGGGATTCACAGTGGGCCAGGATGTCCAGAACTGTGGCTTGCAAGCAGTCCAGGGAACGCTGGGCAAGCTCTTGTTTGGCGAAGAACTGTAAACCCCGTTGACAATCGCCGAAGCCATATTTGATGCTGGAGGCTCCGATGTCCAAGCCTAAGAGGAATGTATCTTTAATTGACATAGTAACGAAAAAAATGGGGTGGGTGATGGGAGTTGAACCCACAACGCCCGGAACCACAATCCGGTGCTCTGCCATTGAACTACACCCACCACAATGTGTCTGATATATCCAGTATGATTCAGGAATTCATGGCACGCCAGAAGGGATTCGAACCCCCGACCCGCAGCTTAGAAGGCTGCTGCTCTATCCGACTGAGCTACTGGCGCAGGATGAGTCTGGTAGCGGCGCAGGGATTTGAACCCCGGACCTCCGGATTATGATTCCGCTGCTCTAACCAGCTGAGCTACACCGCCACGTGCACATATATACAAAATCCGGCGACTGGCGCCGGCAAAAAAATGGTAGCGAGGGAAGGACTCGAACCTTCGACCTTCGGGTTATGAGCCCGACGAGCTACCAACTGCTCCACCTCGCGTCATTGTTGTTCCATAGATTTGAACCCCCGGTTTTTTGTCAAGCCCAAATTTCCCGGCCGGAGCTCTGCTGGGTGCGCCCTCACCTGATCCGGCAAGGAATGCGCGCTAATCTCCGACCCCGGGTCCAAGGCTCGCTCCCATTATCATTGCGGGGTCACCGCGCGCTCAATACGGGTGAAGCGCGCAATGACCGCGCAGTTACCCCGTGATGATAGCGGGAGCCAATCAGGATTGTCATGAGGGCAATTGATGGCTCATGTTCAATTAGAGTGTGTGAAAGATAGCCAAAAAAACAGACGGCACCCCGGTCGTCAGGATGCCGTCATTAGCGTTGAAAGCGGGATGTTATTGGACTTTTCCGACCACCAGTTTATTGCCGTCAACGTCCAGAACGGTTACTTTGGCGTTCAATTCAACTGCCGAGGCATCGGAGGTGATGGCCACCCATTCCTCGCCGCCGATTTTCACATAGCCTTTGCCGTCCACCGGGATGGCTTTGGTGATGAAGCCGGTTTTGCCTTTGAGGGCGAAGACATTCGTTTCGCTGCCCGGATGCCGCAATACTTTTTTGCCCACCTTGCGGGTGAATAGGAAGGCGATGAAGCTGAGCACGGCGAAGGTGACTATCTGCAGAGGGATGCTGGCGCCGTAGAAATGGAAGAGGCTCAGCAGGCCGGTGACGATCGCGCCGATGCCCAGAGCGATGAAGAAGAACGCCGGATCGAAGATCTCGATGATCACAAAGAGGATCCCGAGGATTATCCAGACATGCCAGGGCTCGATGAAGTTCATGGTTTCTCCCCGCGTTATTTACCGGAGGGCGGTTGCTTGGTTTCCTCACCCTCTTGCGGTGTGGTTGGTTTGCCTTTGTAGATGCGTTTCACCTTGCGTTTGCCGCTGCCGTAGCCGTAACGGTTGTAATAGCGGTTGGCGTAGTTTCCGTAGCCATAACTGCCGGTGGTGCCGCCACCGCTTGTAGGAAGGCCTTTCACGCCCATGAGGGTAAGCAGGTACATTAGCAGTTTGGTGCCGTAGTAGGCGATGATGATGCCGAAGAAGATCACCAGCAAGGCTTTGCCCAGCTGCATCAGGAAGCGGTTGACGATAGAGATGTTCCGGCCAACGACCGGCAACAGCTGGACGTAAAGCAGCGTGGTATCGGCCTGGCGGAGAATGTCCACGGTGTTCTCCAGTTGCCGGATCTCTTCGTTGATCTTGTTTTTGGCTGCCGAGAGGTCGCCGAAATTGGTGGTCATCGTGCCCAGCAGGTTCAGTTCTTCGCGTTTGTCGGCCAGAATGGATTCCTCGGTGCTGAGTTTCTTGGTGACCAGAGCGGTGTCCACGATCTCCTTATGCTCTTCGATGTTGCCCAAAGCGGAAAGTTTCTTTACCAGATCCGGAACCATCGCTCCCCGCACCTTGAAGATATAGACGCCGTAGCCAGGCTCGGTGGATTTCAGCAGCGGCCTTTCGCCAGCCACGATATAGCTGTCGATGATGCCATTGATGTTCTTCAGGGCAGAGCCGATGTCCGTGCAGCGGACCTTGACCGTGGCTTTGTTCAGTGAACCGCTGTCCCTGTATTGGGCGTTCGGCCCGCGTAAGATCTGGTCGAAACGGGGGGTTACGTCCCGTTGTTTCTGAGTCGTCAGACCCGCATAAGCAAGAGCGACGAAGATCACTAGAATCGCGAGCCCTCTCACTCTTTGTTTAGACATTCTGGCCATGCTAACCTCGTGTTTTATATTTTTCTACTAGTTCTTGAGCATGCTTAAGCGAGATCCCGGAAACGTCGCCGGAAAGCATCCGGGCAAGTTCTTCCAGCCTCTGCTTGCGTTCCAGCGGGATCATCCGGATCACGTTCTTGCGTTTTCCCGCCTCTTTCTGCAGAGCGATCTGCTGGTGCGCGATGGCGGCGATCTGCGCCAGATGCGTAATGCATAGGATGCGGTGGCTTTGCGCCAGGCGGAAAATGAACTGCGCCACATACTCTGCGGTTTTTCCACCGATCCCGGCATCGATCTCGTCCAATATGATCAGTTTCTCTTCAATGCGTTCGGACAGCACTTTCTTGATGGCGAGCAATATCCGCGAGAGTTCGCCACCGGAAGCCACTGCGGAAAGCGGTTTTAACTCGCTGCCCCGGTTTGCGCTGAAAAAGAACTGGCAATTGTCCTGACCTCGTTGGGTACACGAATCAAGATATTCAGGAATTAGGATTTTATCGGCGGCAATCTTGTCAATGATTATCTGAAACCGGGCTTCGGGAATGGAGAGCAGGCTGATGTTGGCAGCCAGTTCCGAGGCGAGTTTGGCGGCGGCTTTTTGCCGTGACAGGCTAAGTTTGTCGCCCAGGGAACGCAATTGGGTAAAGTCGGCAGCGGTGGATTGCTCCAGTTTTTGGATGCGGGTTTCCAGGCCGGCAAAGGCGTCGATCTGGGCGGCCCGTTGTTTGAAGAGTTCCAGAAGCGCGTCGATGTTTTGGACCTTGTGTTTGTGCAGCAGGGCGTTTATCTCGTCCAGGCGCTCCCTGACAGCATCCAATCTGCGGGGATCCTGGGAAACGCTCTGGTTGAGGTCGTTCAGCCCGGAAGCCGCTTCCGCGATCAATTCCAGGCACTCGGACAGGTTCTGGCCCAATTGGCGCAGCCGTTCATTGACGGCAGCAAAGCGCGCCAGATTCACCACGGAGCGGTTGATCTGGCTGTGGACGCTGTCCTCGCGGTCGTAGAGGTCGTAAGCGACGCTGGCAGCGATCTCGCTGATTTCGCTGGCGTGGCTCAGCAGTTCGAATTCCTGCTGCAGTTCCACGTCTTCGCCGCTATGCAGCGCGGCGCTTTCCAGTTCTTCATACTGGTATTGGTACAATTCACGCAGCTGGCGGTTTGCCTCTTCCTCTTTCCTGAGGGCTTCCAGCCTGGCCAGGTCTTGCTTCAGCTGGTGGAACTGCGCGGCGTAGGGTTCGCGCAGCGCCTGGTTTTGGGCATAGAGGTCCAGCAGCGTGAGTTGGTAGGAGGCGGAAAGCAGCAGTTGCTGGTCGCGCTGATGGTGGAAGTCGATCATCAGCGGCTTCAGTTCTTTGAGCAGAGCGCTGGAGACCTTGCGTCCGTTCAGGAAATAGGCGGATTTGCCGCCCGGGCTGATTTCCCTGGCCAGGCACAGTTCCGGTTCCGCTGCGTAACCCTGATCGCTGAGCCAGGCCCGCACTTCGGAATTCCGGGCCACGTCGAAACTGGCTTCCAGATAGATGGGCTCGCCTTTCGTGAAAGGTTCCAGACCAGGTGAGTTTTCCCCAAAGATCAGCGCGATCGCTCCCACCAGGATGGATTTCCCCGCCCCGGTTTCTCCGCTGAGCACCGTCATGCCGCTGCCGAACTGGATCCTCTGCTCGGGAACGAAGAGGTAGTTGCGGATGTAGATCTCGGTAAGCATCTACTTGCCCAGATTCATTTTGCGGCGCAGGATCTGGTAGAAAGTGCGGTTGGAAAGTTTGATGAATTGCACCCGTTGTTTGGCTGCCGAGATCAGCACTTCGTCGTTTTCCTCGATATGGCCGCAGGTGTCGCCGTCGATCTGCAGCGAAGCCGGAACGCTAAGCCCGTGCACTTTCATCAGGATGCGGTCTCCGGCTGGGAAAACCAGCGGCCGGATGGTGAGCAGATGCGGGTTGAGGGGGCTGAGCACGATGGCCTGCATTTCCGGCGTGAGCAGAGGTCCGCCCACTGACAGCGAATAGGCCGTGGAGCCCGTGGGCGTGCTGGTGATAACGCCGTCGCAGCGCGTGTCGAAGACGAAGCGGCCGCCGTTGAAGATGCGCACATGGATCAAGCGCGGAGTGTCGGCTTTGTAAACCACCGCGTCGTTCAGCGCCAGGCCTTTGAAGATGATCCTGCCATTCCGCTTGAGCTGGCAACTTAACAGCATCCGCGCCAACAGCCTGTATTTGTGGCCGATGAGGTCGCGCAGCGAGTCCTTCAGTTCGCGCAGCGTGGTTTCCGAAAGGAAGCCCAGATAGCCCAGGTTGATGCCCAGGATCGGCGCGCCGGTTCTTAGGGCGATATCCTTCGCCCGCAAAATCGTGCCGTCGCCGCCAAAGACCAGAACGCAGTCCACGCTGGTGTTTTGACCCTGCCCGAGGTCCTGGTAGCCGATTCCCGGAGGCAAGAATTCACGCTGTTCCTGCAAGCCGAAGAAGTTCACGGAGTATTGCCGGGCCAGGGTTTGCAGCAAACTGCCGATGGCTTCCCGCTCGGCGAAAAGTGGGTTGATATAGACGGCGAAGTTCTTCATGCTTATAGCGATTCCAGTATCCTGAGGTAGGATTCGTAGCGCTCCACAGGCAGTTTTTCCCCTTCCAGGGCCCGCAATACGGCGCAATCGGATTCATGCGTGTGGCTGCAATCGCGGAACCGGCAATGTGGCGTCCAGCGGGAAAAACCGGGAAAAACCCTGGGGATCTCCGCTTTGGCGTCGCGGTGCAGGTTAACCGTCTTGATGCCCGGCGTATCCAGCAAATGGCCGCCGAAACTCCAGGGAATGAGGATCGCCTGCGTGGTGGTGTGCCGGCCCTTTTCGTTGTAGTCGCTTACTTCCGCGGTGGGAAGGTTCAGCGCGGGTTCCAGCCAGTTGATCAGGGTGCTCTTGCCAGTTCCGGATTGCCCGGAAAACACGCTGTCGCGGTCTTGCAGCGCTTGTTTGAGTTCCGCCATGCCTTCGCCGGTAAGCGCGGAAGTGCGCAGCACCGGGTAGCCGGATTCCTCGTAATAGGCGGCGCTTTCTTCCAGTTCGCTCCTGTCTTCGCAGAGGTCCACCTTGTTGATCACGATCACCGCGTCCAGGCCTTCCAAAGCCGCGATGCACAGATAGCGGTCGATGAGGCCGAACTTCACCAGCGGCATCCTCCACGAGGTGGTGATGATCACCTGGTCGATGTTGGCGGCCAGGATGATCTCTTTCTGAAAGCCGCCGCCAGCATAGCGGGAAAGCGTGTTTTTACGGGGCAGGATGTTTTCGATGCGGTAGTCCGGAGCGTTGGCGAGGTCCAGTTCCACGGCATCGCCGACAGCGGAAAGCGCCGTGCTGGCATAGGAATACTGCTTGAGCCGGCCGGAAAGCGAAGCCCGGTGATACACTCCGCCCACTTCCACGATATACAGGTAATTGCTCTTGATCTCCGCGATGCGTCCTGGCACCAGGCGCAGATTGCCTTTGAAGGTCTCGTGCCTTTTATGCGCGCTCCGCAGGGTTTTATAGGCGGTTTGCTCGCGGGTGTCGTCCAGTTCGTCCAGATCGGGCACTTTCACCGCGTTCATCCGCTCGTTTTTGGCCAGGGTCTTCTTCTTATCCCGTTGCTTCATGCGCCTCAGTCAAACACCGGAGTAAGTTTGTGGAACAGGTCTTTGGCTTCCTGCAGTTTCGCTTCGTTGCCGAAGACGCAGAAGTGGTTGTTGGTCATGATGGCTTCGATCATGTCGGCGTAAGCGTGGATGTCCTCCACTCTGGTGGCCAGCACTTCGTCGCGGATCTGCTGGCGGTCTTCCTGCGTGAATCCGGTGATGTAGTCTTCGTCGGCCTGGAGCCCCATCCCTTCTGGCGTTTTGGGATAGTCGAGGCTGGAGATCTCCCCGATGATGTATTTCTCCAGTTCCCGCTTGCTGCAAACGAAGGAGCGCAGGTATTCCGGCACGCGGTCGTACACCTCCAAAGTCTCGCGCAGATTGGGATCCCGGTAGGAGCAGAAATACATGTTGCCCGCCAGGCTGAAATTGGCCATGGCTCCGTAAGCGCCGCCCTTTTCACGCAGTTCGCGGTGCAGGAAATCGTTGGCGAGGATGTTGTTCAGCACCCTCAGATGCCCGGAATAGGAATAGCCTTTGCGGAAGAAGTTTCCGCCTTTGGCGCAGAATTGGATCTGCACGGGCGCCAGGATGCCTTCGTTGAGTTCCGTGGGATGGAAATGCCGCTCGATTGGTTCGTAAGCCTCGGCTGAAATGTCGTTCAGCATTGGCTTCAGGCAGTTCAGAGTGCTCTGGATGCCGCTTTCGTCCGCGGTCACGCTGAGCAGCAATTTGCTTGTGGTGAAGAACCTGGCTCGCACCCGGTCCAGATTCGCCATGATGGATTGGATATCGCCTTCTAGTAGTTTCTCCAGGCCCACCAGGAAATGGTAGTAGCCCAGGCCTTGGGTGAGGTCGGTGAAATGGTGGATCTGGCTGAATGGCGCGAACATCCGGTTGATCGCCACCACCACGCCGCGTCCCAACAACTGCGCTTCCAGCTTGGCCCTGGCTTCCCGGATCAGCATGCCCAAGCGTTCCGCGTCCGTGAACACAGGCCGCAAAGCCACTTCCGCCGCCAGTTCCGCCAGTTTGTCCGCCTTGGCATACACGGCTTTCCCGCCCAGAATAAACTTGGGCAAAATCAAGTCCGGGTCCAGATAGCTGTTTCTCAGGATTAGTTGCAGGTAGATGCCGCCGGTGTGGATGTCGACCTCGTTGGAAAGGTCGGCGTAGCCATGGTTCTGGCTGTCCACCATGCCGGCAAGATAGGCGTAGAGCGCCAGCCACGGCAGGTCCTGTTCTTCGGCGTGGCTGAGGTCGAAATAGCCTTTCAGATAGACGATGCCGTTGGTATTCAGCGAGTGCTTGAGCAGCGTGAGCTCGTGCCATTTCTCGATCTCGAGGGGATAGCTGGCGGCTTGGGTATTGATGTCGTTGAGGCTGAGCATCGGAATTCTGGCCAGGTCTTCCGCGCTCACTTCTTCGTTTTGCCAGCTCTGGAATTCGGTGTTGAACTCCACCAGTTTGGCAATTTTCTGCTTGCCCAGTTTCTTCTTTGTTTCCGCCAGTTCAGCGCGCAATTCCTCGTCCTGCCTGTCGGCCAGGCCGGGTACTGGAACAAAGGTCACGATGCTGGCGTGTTTGTTCTTGATCAGGGCGGATTCCAGAAGCTTCTCGAAATAAGGTTCGGTCAAGCCCCGGCGCAATTCTTCCAGCATGGGCTCGAAACCGAAAGCGTCCAGCGGGTCGCCGCCATGCAGCCAATACCCGTAAGCGTTCCAGGCATAGAACAAGCCCTTGGGCGCCCAACTCATTTGGCCTTCGCGCAGGAAAAACTCGCGCTGGTTGATGACGCCTTCGATCAGTTTTTTGTCGAAGCCTTCCTTGGCCAGGCGCTTCAACTCGGCATGGATCAGGTCCACCAGGGCGTCGATATCCTCGCGTTTCACATGCTTGCAGATGATGCCATAGGTGGGCTGCAGCATGCCTTCGCTCATCGAAAAGCTGGTATCGCGCGCCAATCCGGATTTCAGGATCGCCTGTTTGAGCGGCGAAGCGGGAGTCCACATCAGGATGCTGATCAGCGTGTTCATGGCCTGGGTGCTTTTCAGGTCCGGATGCTTGCCGTAGGTGAAGTTCAGGCTCAGGTGGTACTGGTCGCTGGTGTCCTTGCCTGCTTCGACGGGGTATTCCACCTCCACTTTCTTGACCTTGGCAAAGGCTTTCTGGAGGGGGATGGAGGCAACTTCCTTTTCGCGCTTGAATTGCGAGAGGTATTCCTTGTCCAGCAGTTCCAGAACGGGTTCCGGATCCATGTCCCCATAGATGAAGATGTAGGAATTGGAAGGGTGGTAATACTTCTTGTGAAAGGCGAGGAACTTTTCGTAAGTGAGCGTGGGAATTACTTTGGGATCGCCTCCGGACTCGTATCCGTAGGGCGTATCCGGAAATTGGGCGTGCTGGCTGTAGCGGGAAATGATGCCGTCCGGACTGGAAAAAGCGCCCTTCATTTCGTTGTACACAACGCCGCGGATCTTCAGTTCGGCTTCCGGATCAGGGAGTTCGTGGTGCCAGCCTTCCTGATGCAGGATGTTCGGCTGCTCGTAGATCTTGGGATAAAACACGGCGTCCAGGTACACTCTGGTGAGGTTCAGGAAATCCTGGCCATTGGTGCTGGCGACCGGGTAGAAAGTGGCGTCTGAGCCAGTCATGGCGTTGATGAAGGTGTGCAGCGAGCCTTTGATCAGCTCCTGGAAAGTGGATTTCCCGGGGAAGTTCCGGGACCCGTTCAGCACTGAATGTTCCAGGATGTGCGGACAGCCGGTGCTGTCTTCCGGAACTGTTTTGAAGGTGATGCAGAATACTTTGTTGGAGTCCTCGGTGGCCAGGTGTACCAGCCTCGCCCCGCTTTTCACATGTTCGTAGTGGTGCGCGGTAGCTTTGATCTCCTGGATCACGCGCGTTTCCTGCAGCGCGAAGCCGTGCGTCGCAGCCTGCTTTTTCATGATGATCTCCTGTATGTTAAATTAGCTTGTAGGCTTGTAAAACTCCGCGCAAGACCTCGCGGTTCGCCTCTTGCAGCGGACACATCGGCAGGCGGAATTCCAGTTCCAGCATGCCCATCATGTGCAAGGCCTCTTTTACCGGGATCGGGCTGGTCTCGATGAATAGGGTCTGGTTGATCTGCATCAAGGCCTGGTGCTGTTTCAAGGCGGTGGCGTAATCGCCCTGCAGGCAGGCCTGGATGTGTTCGTGCATCAGGCGGGGCAGGATGTTTCCGGTCACCGAAATGGTGCCTTTGAAGCCGCAAGCCATGAGGGGCATGTTGATCCCGTCTTCGCCGCTCAGGCACACAAAGCCTGATGGAGCGTCGCGCACGATCTCGGCAGCCTGGACGATCATGTTCGAGGCTTCCTTGATGGCCACGATCCGCTGGCACGCTTTGGCGATGCGGACTGTGGTCGCCGCGGTCATGTTCACACCGGCGCGTCCCATGATGTTGTACATGATGATGGGGATGTCGGTCTGCGCTTCGACCTCGCGGAAAAACTCAAACATGCCGTTCTGGGTGGGTTTGATGTAATAGGGAACCAGCACCAGGGCGTAATCGGCGCCCAATTCACGGGCGTGCTGGGTTTGGGAGATGGTGTGGGAAAGGTTGTTGGTGCCTGTGCCCACGACCACCGGGACCCTGTGGTTGATCCGTTTGATGGCGAAGCGCAGCAGCGCGTTGCGTTCGTCGGAAGCGATGGCGGCGCTTTCGCCGGTCGTACCCAGCAAAACCAGCCCGTCCGTGCCGTTTTCGATCTGAAACTCGATCAGTTTTTCCAGGGCGGTATAGTCCACTCCGCCTTGTTTAAAAGGGGTGACCAAGGCCACGAAGGAACCTTGCAGCATGTCTTAACTCCTTTGCGTGTATGGCGTTGGCTGCCGTCCCGGGTTCCCGCTTCTTTCGGGCAAACCCGGTCCGCATGCAGATGAAACACTTTTTTTCCTTATCGCTGGCCGGCCAAAATTCGTCAATACAAATGTGCGGGCCGAGGAAAATTCCCGGGCTGGAAGTTTTCCCCCGGATTTCCCACCGAGTCCCCAAGCCCAATGCGAAATGTGCCTTTAATCCAGTTCCAGAGCCACTTCCAGGGTGTTTGAAAATGCTCGTTTCTGGGCTGGCCTTGGGGGACTAGCCTTAATCACTCCTTAATCACTAGTCAATCACTTCTCAATTATTAACGCTTGATTAAGGCTTGATTAAGAAGTGATTGACAGCGTGACGCGGGAAGGAAGAGGCTAAAAACCATAATTTACAAGGGATTGGATCAGGCATGGGGTTGGGCGGACCAGGTGGGATGATTATTGCCTGAAGTTGCTCATGGCGGAATACTGCGTTTTCGCGGTCGGCCCCCTGCCTTGAAGCGGTTCAGGAACATGCTGTGGGAATAGTGTTGCAGCGGACAGCCTATCTAACTGGTAATTCATAATTAACCCCGTAGACGCGACGGACCGACAGCGTAAACGCAGAATTCCGAAGCACTCTAAGGCTTCCATGGGTGAGGGCATCCGTAACAGAAAAACCGCAGATTGGAACGCAAATTGTATGCAAGAAGGGGCCCGCGCAGCGTCCGGCGCCCCATAAAGCCAGGCCGGGCCTGCCTGACAACGAATGTGATCAAAGTAACAATAGAGGACTTATGAACAAGCACACACTGCTACTTGCGCTCAGCATCTTGCTGGCGGCCGGTTTTCTGGGCGCCGCTCCGCTGAGCTTCACTCCGGTGCAGATCGTCCAACCGGACGGCCAGCAGCTGGATATCTATGCCAGCGGCGACGAATTTCACAACTGGCTGCACGACGCGGACAACTACACGATCGTCCAAAACGACGCCGGATATTACACTTACGCGCGTTCCGAAGGCGGCAACGTGCTGGCCACAGAACTGGTCGTGGGACGCGACACGCCGCAGCAGCGCGGTTTGCAGCCGGGCGTGAACCTTGGTTCGGAACAGCTCCGCGCCAAGTATGAACGCTATCCCGGCATGCGCGATTACAGCGACGCCAAGAGCCCGCACACCGGCCAGTTCAACAATATCGTGATCTTCATCAAGTTTTCGGACGACCCGGATTTCGCCTCGCCGATCACCGTGTACGACGATCTGTTCAACGACGCCGATGGCAATTCCATGAAACGCTATTTCACCGAGGCTTCCTACAACCAGCTGAACGTCGATTCCTCTTTTTATCCGCCTCCCAACGGCAACACCATCCTCTGCTACACGGATATCTATCCGCGCAATTATTTCCGCATCGTAAGCGCCACCAACCCCAAAGGTTACAGCGGCGACGACGACCGCACCCAGCGCGAACACCAACTGCTGCTGCGGGCCGTGAACGCCGTGGCGTCTTCCATTCCGGCTGACCTGGTGATCGACGGCGACAACGACGGCTATGTGGACAACACCTGCTTCATCATCAAAGGCTCTCCGGATGGCTGGGCGGAATTGCTCTGGCCGCACCGTTGGGTGCTGTACACCGTGAACGCCATGATCCACGGCAAACGGGTATGGGATTTCAATTTCCAATTGGAGTCCTCGACCCTGGGTTCCGGAGCGGGCGTTCTTGCCCACGAGATGTTCCACAGTTTGGGCGCGCCGGACCTTTACAGGTACAGCGATACCACGATAGACCCCATCGGCGCATGGGACATCATGTGCGCCAACCAGAACCCGCCGCAGCACATGAGCGTGTGGATGAAGCACCACTATGGGCAATGGGTGCCCAACGTTCCGGATATCACGGAATCCGGCACCTATACGCTTTCACCCGTGGCGTCTTCCGCGACCAACAACATCTACCGCATCGCCAGCTGGCGCGCCAACGAGTATTACCTTCTGGAATACCGCCGGCCTTCGGCAAACTACGACAGCAACATTCCGGGCACCGGCCTGCTGGTTTACCGCCTGAATACCCAGGAAAGCGGCAACGCGCAAGGCCCGCCCGACGAACTCTATATCTACCGCCCCTATGGCACCAACAACACCACCAACGGCGTGCTCAGCATGGCGGAATTTTCCGCGCAGAGTGGATTGACCGAGCTGAGCGAGGCGACTTCGCCCAACGGCTTCATGAGCAACAACGCGCCAGGCGGCCTAAACCTTTACGACGTGGGCATCGCCGGCGAGACGATCAGCTTCAAGGTGAAGATCTCGCAGGTCCAGCTTACTTATCCCCACGGCGGAGAAACCTGGTTTTCGGGCAGCAACAAAACCATCACCTGGAAGGCCAAAACCTCCACTGGAACGGTTTCCGTTGATTACAGCACCGACGGCGGCAACACCTGGATCAACCTGGGTACCGCCGCTCCCAACAACGGCTCCTTCTTCTGGAACAACATCCCCGTGCTGAACTCCAACCTGGTACATGTGCGCGTTACCCAGAACACCAGCGGACAGATGGACAGCAATACCTACCCCTTCACCATCATCAGCGAAATGGCCATCCCAGCCGGCACCTATCCTGCCAACGGAGCCGCCAGCATTCCCACCAATCCTTTGCTGGCCTGGACTCCAGTGCCCGGAGTGACCGGATACCAAATTCAGGTTTCCGCCAATCCGGAATACAGCAGCTATCTGGTCAACCTGCTGGACCACCCTGACAGCAGCTACCAGCTGAGCGGCCTGACTCCTTTCTCCACCTACTATTGGCGGGTGTGCAGCATTTCGGATATCGGGATCGGACCCTTCTGCGAAACGATGAGCTTCACCACCGGCAACCTCACGGAACTTCCTGCGGTGCCAGCACTTGTCTCGCCCGAGCAGATGGCCGTCAACCTTCCGCGGACTGTGCTCTTCCAATGGTCAAGCGTGCCCCTGGCGAGTTCGTATAATCTGCAACTCTCACTTTCGCAGTGGTTTGTGGACCTGGTTGCCGATGTGCAGGACATCCCCTTCAATTTCCACGAGATCCAGAACCTGCTGTATGACACCGTCTATTACTGGCGGGTTTGCTCATCCAACGTGGCAGGAAGCAGCAACTTCTCCCAGATCAGGCATTTCCGCACCATGGCAGGCACCGACGCCGACGACGTTACCAGCCCCGTGGTGGAAAACGGCCTGGGCCAAAACTATCCCAACCCCTTCAACCCCAACACCACCATCAGTTTGAGCCTGAAGAACCCATCCGCCAATGTGCAGGTGCAGGTCTTCGACATCAAGGGGCGTCTGGTGCGCACCCTGTTTGAGGGCGCGGGCGGAAAGAACCATCTGGACCTGGTGTGGGACGGCAAAGACATGCACGGCGACTGCGTGGGCAGCGGCATCTACTATTACCGGATGCAGTCGGAGGACTTCGTCCAGACTCGCAAGATGCTGTTGATGAAATAGATAATCCTTCATACACGATCCCCTCAGAGGAAATTAGCAGTTCGCCACGCGGACTGCTAATTTTTTCTTGCCTGTCTCCGGGTTCCGATTATAATATGGGTAGAAATTCACTCTCAAGGAGGATGAAAATGAAGATAGTACCTTACCTGAAAGGACAAGAAAGACCCATGGGCACCATGCTCAGCATCTTCGATGATTTCTTCAACCGGGCTTTCGAAGAGGAAGCCGGGGACGATAACTTCCGTTCCATGGCGATGGATATCATCGAGCATGAAAAGGAATACGAGATCCTGGCCAATCTGCCCGGATTCCGCAAAGAACACGTAAAGATCTCGGTGCACGACAACCAGCTGCTGCTGGAAGCCAAATGTTCCGAAAACAAGGAAGAGAAAAAGGGGACGGTGTACCGCTGCGAACGCTACAGCGGATCATACCGCCGCAACCTGCTGCTGCCGGAAAACAGCGACTTGGCCAAGATCACCGCGAAAATGGAAGACGGGGTGCTCCGGCTGCTGATACCCAAGAAGGAACCCTCTCCCCAAAAAGAAATCGTCATCCAATAAAGAAGCCTGCAAACAAAAAAAGGCGCGGACTGAGACCAGTTCGCGCCTTATGTTTTGGTAAGTTCTATATGCTGGTGGTGTTTGCTTGTGTTTTTGGCTCATGTTCAGTAATAATTGGTGGGGTTGTTCTTTCATCCCTGCAAAGGAGGCCGTGCGAAGTGATTATAGAATCTGTAAATAGTCCCATCGGGACGACATTTTAGATAGCACAACACGTTCGCAACAGGTCTTCCGAGTTCCGGAGGAACGGCATGTCAGGAATCCTGATAACATTATATTACAATGATATACGCATCTGATATGCCGTCCCTCCGGGACTTACGCCGGCAATCAGAACCAACGTCCCTATGTAAAATGTCATCCCTACGGGATTTGTAGGTGGGCGTTCACAAACTCACCGCGGCATGATAGCATAGAAGCATCGATCTGGTTAATCCACCATGCCTGAACTTGAGCCGTTTTATTTGAGCATGCCGGTGAACACCAGCCTGTCGATGTTCCAGCCGTTGCTGTGCAGCCAGTCCACGATTTCCTGGTATGTGTTCCTATCGAAGGTTTTCTCCCGGGTCAGGATCCACAGGTATTCTCTGGAGGGATCGCTTACCACGGTGTAGGAATAGTTCTGTTGGTCCAGTTTCACGATCCAGTAATCGCCTTTGAAGGGCCAGAAAAACATCACCTTGAGTTTGGAATTGGAGGGGTCGACGCTCCAGGCTTTGGCTTTGGCGCGGTTTTTCACGACCTTGCCTTCGGCGTCGGCGTAACAGGTGTTGATCACGCGGATCTTGCCGTTTTCCAGAAGGGAATACTCCGCGGTAACCACTTTGCCGCAATCGGCTTTCTGGAACCTGGCGGGATAAAAGGCCTGCTGATACCAGACGCCCAGATAGCGCTGGATATCGACCGAAGCTACAGTCTGCACCGGGTTTTCATCTTTGGCTGCCTTTCCGGCCAGGCCGCAAGCCAGGATTAGAATAAGCAGCATGGGTATCAGGTAGTGTGGCATGAGTGCTCCAAGATTTTTTTAACCTATACGATAGCCTGGATAGCTGCGGAAAGCAAAGCCCGCGTGGCTTATTTCACCACGATCTTGGCCAGGACCACGTCCAGGTCCGCGTTCTTCAGGTTCTTTTTCCAGTGCGCCCGCAAACGCAGTTCCGGCACCAGGGTTTTGTCGCCGCAGAGGATGTAGTTTTCGCTGCCGGGGCATTTCTGCTTGAGGAAGTCGCCCAACTCGTGGTAGAGTTCGCGGGTGGAATCATCGTCGCCCAAGCGGACACCATAGGGAGGATTGGTGAGCACGCAGCGTCCTGATTGCCGCTCCAGATCCTGAAACCGGGACACTTCCAGGCGCACACATTCACCGTATGGCAAGGCGGAGAGGTTTGCTCGCGCGATGAGGACGTTTTTGGGGCTGATATCGGAGCCGCAGATCAGGTCTGGAGGCAGGGGACGGATGGCGCCGTCGGCTTCTTTGCGCACCTGGGCGTAGTTTTGGGCAGAGAAATCGGGCAGGAAGCGCAGTCCGTTTTCCGGCCTCAAATAGGCGGCCGGAATGCGGCAATAGTGCATCAAAGCCTCGGCGAGGATGGTTCCGGAACCGCACATGGGGTCCAGTAAAGCCCTGCTGCCGTCCCAACCGGATAGTTGCACCAGGGTGGCGGCCAGGGTTTCCTGCAAGGGCGCCGAACTGGCTTCCTTGCGGTATCCGCGTTTGTGCAGGCTGGTTCCGCTGAGGTCGAGGGCGATGGTGGCGAGGTCGTCTTTGATATGGAGATTAAAGTTGATCCGGGCATCCCGCGTGGCGAAATCCGGACGCGTGCCATATCTGCGCCGGAAACTGTCGCAGATGGCGTCCTTCAGAACCTGCCCAGCATAGAGCGAATGGCTGATCCGGCTGCCGCTGACGTTGGTTTGGACGCCGAAACTTTCTTTGATATCGAACAGAGCGGTCCAATCGAGCGCATCAGCTGCCAGGGCATAGAGTTGTTTTTCGTTCAGGCAGCGCGCGGAAACAAGCGGCGCTAGCACCCGTTGCGCCATTCTGGAGCAGTAGAGGACGCGGTACAGCGTGGTTGGGTCGCAAGTGAAAGCGAAACCGCGGGGAACGGGTTGTTCCGTCTTGGCGCCCAGGCGTTCCAATTCCTGGGCGGCGTGGCGTTCCAAACTGCCCGCCACCACAGCGAAATACCTGCCCGTCCGTTGATATTCCAGTTTGCTCATGCAGGCAGGCTGTCCAGCCGCGCATTTCTGTCAACCAATAAATCCGGGCTGCCTGTTCTGGCTGGTTTGGCAAGGGAGCCGGCGGCTTTTTGCTTGACGAAAACAGGGTCTCCGGGAAAGGGTGCAAACATTGAAAGAATAACGCTTTGGAGGCTTGATGCTCAAGCTGGATATCGATCCCGGATTAATCACCCGAGCCCGGACTGCTGCCGCGAAGATCGCGCAGTCCTTTGCCTGGCTTTTCGACGATTATTCCTCGCTGGCCATCGAACGCACGGTCCTGCGTCTGATGGGCATCGACGGCGCTTTACCGGACGGCAAACCCTTGCCCAACGTGATCGTGGACCATTTGCAGAGCAAGCATGCTTTGGCTCAGGGCGCCGCGATTCCGGTCGCCAACGCCATGCTTGCCCGCAAACTGACGGCTCAGGAAGTAGCGGATGCGGTGGGAAAAGGTGCATTGGACCTGGCCGCAATTCCGCAGGCACCGGCGGACCAGATCTTTGCCGTGCTGGATGACCTCTCGGGCCGGATGCTCAGGCACATCCAGGCGCAGCGCGAAATCCGGGAAGCCCAGTTCGCCAAATTCGGGCCGCGCCGCCAGCCTGCCATCTACGTGATCGTGGCCACCGGCAACATCCATGAAGACGTCGTCCAGGCCAAAGCCGCGGCTTCAGAAGGAGCGGATATCATCGCCGTGATCCGGTCCACCGCGCAATCGCTTTTGGACTACGTTCCCTACGGCGCCACGACCGTCGGTTTTGGCGGCACCTATGCCACCCAGGAAAATTTCCGCATCATGCGCGCCGCTTTGGATGAGGTTTCCGAGGCTGAGCAGCGTTACATCAGCCTCACCAACTACGCTTCCGGGCTGTGCATGCCGGAAATCGCCGCCATGGGAGCCATTGAGCGCTTGGACCTGATGCTCAACGACGCCATGTACGGCATCCTCTTCCGCGACATCAACCCCAAGAGAACGTTGCTGGACCAGTATTTCAGCCGCATGATCAACGCTTATGCCGGCATCGAGATCCAGACCGGCGAAGACAACTATCTCACCACTTCCGACGCCGTGGAAAAAGCTTATACCGTTACCGCGTCCCAGCTCCTGAACGAGCAATTCGCCCTGCAAAGCGGCGTCAAGCCCGAGAAAATGGGGCTTGGCCACGCCTACGAGATCGATCCCGGGCTGCCCAACAGCTTTTCCCACGAACTGGCCCACGCCCTGCTCACCAAGGCTCTCTTTCCGGATTCCCCGGTTAAGTACATGCCGCCCACGAAGTTCGCCAGCGGCAACATCTTCAAGACGCATCTGATGGACGCGATGTTCAACTTCATTGGCCAGCTTACCCATCAGGGCGTGCAACTGCTGGGCATGATGACGGAGGCGATCCACACTCCGCATCTGGCCGACCGCTCGCTGGCCATCGAGAACGCGCGCTACATCTTCACGGCGGTGCAGGATCTGGATGCCAGCCTGTGCCTGGCGCCCAACAGCTTTGTGAACCAGCGCGCCAACCAGGTGCTGGCTGAGGCGGTGGAGTTTCTGGAACGAGTTGCCGGGGAAGGGCTGTTCAAGGCCATGGCGCAAGGCGAATTCGCGGAAATCAAGCGACCCGAAAACGGAGGCAAGGGCCTGGACGGCGTGTTCCGCAAAGACTCGCGCTACTTCAACCCGTTCCTCGACAAGCTGAAACAGGAGCTGGGATTATGACCAAACATATCATCCGTCCTTATGGCGACACTTCCGGAGACGGCAAGATGCAGCTGTCGTTCAGCCTGCCTGTTTCCGCCGACGCAGTGGGCAAAGAGGCTGCCACCCTGCTCCTCAGGCAGATCGGCTTCGACGACGTCGAGATCTGTTCCATTCGCGACCTGGGTGAAGGTTTCGCCCATTTCATCGCCTACGCCGTCACTTCCGCCACGGTGGACACCGCCAAAATCAAGGTCAAAGTGGTGGACACCCCGGTAATGGACATGGAGGCGACCGATGCCTACGTGCGCGAAAACCTGGGCCGCCAGATCACTGTGGTGGGGGCTTGCATCGAAAGCGACGCGCACACCGTGGGCATCGACGCCATCATGAACATGAAGGGTTACAACCACCGCTACGGCCTGGAACGCTACCAATGTTTCAACGCGATCAACCTCGGCGCCCAAGTTCCATCCGAAGACCTCTTGCAGCGCGCCCGGACTGAGAAAGCCGACGTGATCCTGGTCTCCCAAGTGGTCACCCAAAAGAACATCCACATCAAAAACCTCACCCGCCTGATCGAGCTTGCCGAAGCGGAACAGCTGCGCGACAAAATGCTCTTCATCTGCGGAGGTCCGCGCATATCGCACGAACTGGCGATCGAACTGGGCTACGACGCTGGCTTTGGCACCGGGACCTATTCCACGGATGTGGCGAGTTACATCGCGATTACGTTGGCGGGAAAGAAAAGAGATTAACAGATTAACAGATGAACAGATGAACAGATGAACAGAGACATGTCTGCCTAACCTGTGCTGTGAGGAGTCAGAAATGGGATCATATCGTGATCTGGACCTATATAAAGTGAGTATGGATTTCGTGATCAGAATCTACAAAGCTTCAGAGTCCTTCCCTAATCATGAGTTGTTTGGACTCAGTTCTCAAATCAGAAGATGTGCGGTGTCCATCCCTTCGAATATCGCCGAGGGCTCGGGGAGAAACAACCGCAAGGAGTTCATTCAGTTTCTGTTCATCGCCAACGGCTCATTATCAGAGTTGGAGACGCAACTTGAAATCGCCTACAGGTTGGGCTATTTGAAGGATATCGAAATCTATAATGAAAGCATCAAGTATATTCGAAAGATGCTGACTGGACTGATCAAGTATCACCAAAATCACGACCCCAAAGCCATCAAGGACAAGAAATGCGATTAGTCACCAGCGTTTGTAAACAGGTATCCGCTGATCGGGCACCCCTATTCATCTGTTCACCTGTTCATCTGTTTCTCTTTCTGCAAGGACCATCGTGACCCTCCTCCTCACCATCCTCGCCTTCGGCATCATGATCTTTGTCCACGAGTTGGGCCATTTCCTTGTCGCCCGTGCTTTCGGAGTCGGTATCGAGAAGTTCTCTCTCGGCTTTGGCAAACCCATTCTGCAATTTGTGCGGAAAGGCGTGTCCTATCGCATCGGCTGGATACCGCTTGGCGGCTATGTGAAGATGAAGGGCGAAAACATTGATGCGCCTGATCTGGACGATAAAACCTCATTTCGTAAAAAATCCTGGTGGAAACGCGCCCTGATCGGATTCAGCGGACCCTTTGCCAATCTGCTTTTCGGCCTGCTGCTATTCATTGTGGCGTTCCTCTTGCCGGTAAAAGTGGAAGACCAGTCTCCGGTTCTGCACGAAGCCGAAGGCAAATGGGCGTCAATTTTTGTTCCAGGCGACAGTTTGGCCAGTTTCAACGGTAAACCGGTGCAGGGTTTCAGCGACTTTCTGGAAAGTTTATTAACGTCCAGATCGGGCCAGCTGGTCATCGACCGCTCCGGAAGATCCCTGGCCATTCCGGTAACTGCGGCCGACGCCGAATCCCTGGCTGTGAGCCTGTTGCCGCGGGTTGGAACTGCTATTGGTGAAGTGATCCCCAAAACCCCTGCCTATCACGCCAAACTGCAGAGCGGCGACCGGATTGCCGCCGTGGATTCCATCCCGGTTTCGGATTGGTACGCCATGCGGGAATTGATCGTCAATTCGCCCCGGGACTCCGTGCTGCTTTCCATCGAACGCGATGGCCAATTCTTCACCCGGAACCTGCGCCTGGAGAGCAACATCGCCACGGGTACCGCCAAAACAATCGGCATCATGCAGGCCCAACCGATCCGCTACCAACGCAGGTTTACGCCCTTTGAAGCCCTCAAACTGGGCGCTTACAACACCGCCAACTTCATTACCCTCAATTACCAGATGCTCTTCAAACTGGCCAAAAAACCCGCCGAACTCCAGCGCTCAGTAGGCGGCCCGGTGATGATCGTATCACTCAGCCAACAGATGGGGAAGAAGGGTTTCGGCAGTTTGCTCCTCTTCTTCGCCAGCATCAGCCTGATGCTGATGATCATGAACCTGCTGCCCATTCCCGTCCTGGATGGCGGCCTGATCATGTTTGCCATCATCGAAGGCATCATCCGGCGTCCGATTCCCTTGCGGGTTCAGTCCATTCTACAATACATCGGTTTAGTTATCCTCTTTGGCATCATGTTCCTGGCTATCTCCTCAGATATTTATAGCGAGTTTCTCCGCTATCTGAACGGGTAACCGCGTGTTTGAATTTATCCTGGAAAAAACTTCCGGCAAAGCGCGTGCCGCTACCATAAAGACCGACCACGGCGCTATCCTGACCCCCGTTTTCATGCCCGTGGGAACCCTCGGCACCGTGAAAGCCATGAGTCCGCACGAACTGGAGGAAAGCCACGCCCAGATCATCCTGGGCAACACCTATCACCTCTATCTGCGGCCCGGACACGAACTCATCCGCGAAGCCGGCGGCCTCCACAAGTTCATCTCCTGGGACAAGCCCATGCTTACCGATAGCGGCGGCTTCCAGGTGATGAGCCTGGCCGCATTGCGCAAGATCACCAAGGATGGCGTCAAATTCCAGTCCCACATCGACGGCAGCCCCCACATCTTCACTCCGGAAAGCGTGATCACCATTCAGGAGGCCCTTGGCGCCGACATCATCATGAGTTTCGACGAATGCCCGCCCTATCCAGCCACGCGCGATTATGTGGAACGTTCGCTCAACACCACGCTGAAGTGGGCGGAACGCGGCAAGGCGGCCTTCACGAATTCCGCGCGTCAAGCGCTGTTCGGCATCGTCCAGGGCGGCATTTATGAACACTTAAGGGAACACTCGGCCCGGGAACTCATGGACATGGATTTCCCCGGCTACTCCATCGGCGGACTGGCGGTCGGCGAACCCAAAGAGGACATGTTCCGCATTACGGAGTTCCTGAACGGAATCCTGCCGGAAAGCAAACCGCGCTATCTGATGGGCGTGGGCACCCCCACCGACCTGCTACTGAACATTGCCAACGGAGTGGACATGTTCGACTGCGTGATGCCCACGCGCAATGCCCGCAAAGGCAGCATCTTCACCCGCTACGGCAAAATGATCATCAAGGCCGCCCGCTACAAGGACGATTTCGGACCCATCGACCCGCTTTGCGGCTGCTACACCTGCCAGCACTTTTCCCGCGCCTACATCCGCCACCTCATCACCATGAACGAGATCCTGGGCATGCGCCTCACCACCATCCACAGCCTCTACTTCTATCAGGAACTGATGCAGAACGCCCGCCAGGCCATCCTGGAAGACCGCTATTCCGACTTCCTGGCCGAAATGCTGCTGGTGCTGGACCGGGTGATTTAGAAAGGGTAAAAGGGGAACAGGGCAAATGGGATTGGTCCACTAATTGCACGAGGTTCACGAATTCCTCGAGTAAATAAGGGCACAATCTCACACGCAAACCACCCTCTACTACATATGGGGTTATGCAGTTTCCCGATTTCTAGATTTGACAGACCCATCACCCCCAAACCCTCATCAATTGGCACCCTTGCCTCAAAAATAGAAAATCTGGCCTTATCTCCAACCACTTTGTTCCCAGGGTCTTGTATCCTGCCATCCCGTTCATCCAAGGACCTAGCCGCATTTTCCCTATTCCATTCCCTGAATTTTCTTCACAATGTTGCAAATCCTGCGCCAGCCCCTTTTGCCCTTTTCAGCGGTTCATCCGTGTTCAAAAACCGCCTGTAGGCAGTGGAACGACCGCTCAACCACCCTACCGCCCAACAAGTTGTGCGGCGAGGACCCCGGTGAACGCAGTATTACGGCGCCAGCCCCAGCTACTCATTTGCCCCTTTCCTCCCCCCCCTTTTTTTCCCCCTTTTCATCTGTTCATCTGTTAATCTGTTTCTCTCTTTTCATCTTGCCCCGTCACTCCGTCCCTTGTTTTAGAAAAATCTTTCCAATCCTCTTTTTCCTCTGAATCTGCGTTCTCTTTTTTCTTTCCATTTCCCGCAGATTTCGCGGATGAACAAACAGAGCACGCAGAGCATACAAATCTCACACCAACAAACACCAGGCTAGTTCATAGCGCCAGCCCCTTTTCCCCCCTTGCCCTCTTACCCCATAACCCTCTCACTCCTAATCCCAAACCAAAAGAATTAAAGTATCCCCCTCTCCCAGATCAGCACCTACCCTTACATCGTGACGCAGATCACGGAATATTGCCCTTACATTGTGCATAAAAATCAAGAGATTTGCCTTGACATTAATCCTACCAGTGGATTGGATGACCACATGAAGAACTTTTTAAGCAAGGATAAGCTATGATCCAGCGTAAAGCAGAAGCAGAATTGCTGAAATGGAAAGACTCTGCCCATCGCAAGCCCTTGATTCTCAGGGGTGCTCGGCAGGTCGGCAAAACAACTCTAGTCAATCAATTCAGCGGCAATTTCCTGCACTATATCTACCTGAATTTGGAACGAAGTGAGGATCTCAACTTGTTCCGTGATGAGATGGGAGTCCGCGATCTATACCAGTTGATCTGCCTGCGCAAGAACAAGCCCCTGGCTTTGGCAGACACCCTCCTCTTCATGGATGAGATCCAGAATTCCGCCCAGGCGATTAAGATGCTGCGCTACTTCTATGAGGAGTTGCCAGAACTGCATGTGATAGCCGCAGGCTCTCTTCTGGAGGCGTTGATATCGGATGTGCATACTAGTTTTCCAGTGGGCAGAGTGGACTACATGTGGCTTTATCCCCTTGATTTTGAAGAATTCCTGGCCGGTTACCAGGCTCATGGTCTATTGGCTGCAATGCGGGAGATCCCAGTTTCCCAAGTGGCTCTTATTGAACTGCGCAAGCGCTTCACTACATTTGCCTTATTGGGCGGAATGCCTGAAATCGTGATGCGTTATATCCAGGAACCGGATTTGATTAGCCTCAATCCGCTCTACCAAAGCCTGCTACATGCGTATAGCGAGGATATCGAAAAATACGCTCCCCGAACCTCCATTTCCCTGGCCATGCTGCACATCCTGAACACCGGTTTTGCCTCGGCGGGTAAAAGAATCACCCTGGAAGGATTCGGCAACTCCAATTACAAATCCGCTACCATGAAACAAGCTTTCACTCTGCTGGAAAGAGCTCAACTTCTGAAGTTACAATATCCGGTCACCTCAGCTGTACTGCCGGTTGCACCCAATTATCGCCGCAGTCCCCGTTTGCAGATGCTGGATACTGGGCTGATCAACTTCCGGCTGGGCTTGCAAGAAGAGTTCTATGCCCAGCCTGATATCCACTCTATTTATAAGGGTCTGATCATCCAGCATCTGGTTGGTCAGGAACTTAGCTGCCAGGAACATCGATTCCGCGGCGAGATCACATTTTGGGTCAGAGAAAAGCGCCAATCCTCGGCCGAAGTGGATTTTGTACTGCCCTATAAGGGCAAGCTGATTCCCGTGGAAGTGAAATCAGGCCAGACTGGGTCGTTGAGATCGCTGCACCTGTTCATGTCCGAGTCAGGCCATAACTACGCTGTCAGGATATATGAGGGCGCTTTAAACATCGAGGAAGTGTCCTTGGCTGGCGGTCTTAGCTACCGGCTTCTGAACCTTCCGGTTACCCTAACCTGTAAGATCATTAACTATCTGGACTGGTTTCTGAACAGCTGAGCCCACCCCCCCCCCTTTTGCCCTTTTCATCTGTTCATCTGTTAATCTGTTTCTCTCTTTTCATCTTGCCTCCATCCCTCTGTTTTAAAAATCTTTCCAATCATCTTTTTCCTCTCCATCTGCGTTCTCTTTTCGCTTTTCATTTCCCGCGGATTTCGCTGCTGAACAAGCAGATCTCCCAGATGCCCGCATCTCACACCAACCCACACCATATTGCCTCATAGCGCCAGCCCCCTTTTCATCTGTTCATCTGTTCATCTGTTCATCTCAATTCCCCGCAGCCAGTCCTATCCTGTAAATCACCCGCACCTGCGTTTCCACGGTCACATCGGGTGAATAGAATCCGCCCGAGTTATCCGCCGGCTCCCAAGCGATGTTGGTTTCATCCCTGATGGCGGTCTGGATCACGGTGTTCATGGGATTCGGATATTTATCGCCATAGTAGTTCATCCCGCTATTCCAGGGCAATGCCTCGAAGGGCGCTTCATCGATCAACTGCACGTCGGTGATCTGGACGTTCAGGATGCGGCTGATGGTCTCCGCTTGTTTCACGATCCGGTTCAGGGCGATTTCCCGGGCGGATTGCCTCGCCGCGGATGGATCATCCAGGGAATACTGGATCCCGCTGAGGTTTTCCGCCTTTCTATCCGTGAGGATCAGCATCGCTTCGTCGATTTTGGACAGGTCGCGCAAGGCCACTTGGGTATAGAGAACGGCTACGTAGTCCTTTTTGTCCGTCAGGAAATAGGACTTGTTGCTTTTACCGGAAGTGAAGCTGCCCGTGGAAAAACTACTGCGGTCGATGCCCAAATCCGTGAGGCTTTGGACCAATTCTTCCACGTTGGACTTGGCTTTGGTGACCGCGGCGCGCAGAGTGGGTCCTTCGCCTTTGGTTTCGAAGGAAAACACCGCCTTGTCCGCTTTCAGGATCACTTTGCCGGAGGCTTCCAGGCACAAATGATGATCGGGGAAGAGGATCTCTTGTTCTGTGTCCGATGCCAACAGGGCGGCGCAGAGCAACATGGCTGAGAGGATCAAGTAAAACGCTTTCATGGTTACTCCTTGTTGTGGATTAAAGATGTATCGCATGCTCAGGCCGCGGTTGTTTTTGTCAATCGCTTATTGATCAGGGTCACGTCCAAACCGGGTGGATAAGCCCGGAGGGCGTAGGATGGTAGGCGGGTGATTTATCGCCCGTGCCAAACGAGAGGCCATCATGCAATCAACCGGTTTCAACCGGTGCAGGACTTCACGGAAAAGTACCTTGCGAACGTGTGAGTTGCTGGATGAATACCCCCTGAAGTCCTGCACTCATTGAAACGAGTTGACTACATAATGGGGTGGAGTTTGGTTCATACCACACGGGCGATAAATCACCCGCCTACCGTCCTGCACCCGCTGAAGCGGGTAAGCCAATGGGCTGGGTGCACTGGGTTACCCACTCTGTTTGCAAGGGAGCCAATTGATTTTCCCTAAGCCAGGGTTCCGCCGCGCTACATCCTGGGCTATGCCCTGTAATACCCTCCGGGGCTTAGCCACTGGATTTGGCAGCCTCAATTGCGGTGGCGCTCCCGTTATCATTGCGGGGTAATTGCGCGCTCATTACTGGCAAAGCGCGCAATTAGCGCGCAATGAGCCCGCAATGGTAGCGGGTTGAGAGTTAAGAGTTGAGAGTTGAGAGTTGAGAGTTGAGAGTTGAGGGGCAAAAGGGCAAAAGGGCAAAAGGGGCAAAGGCGTATACAAGGCTTGAAAGAAAATCTTGACAGGGATGTGAAGTCTAAATCGTGTGCAAAAGGGAACTGAACCTGAACCGGAGATGCCGCGGCAACGCAAAGCGGCGTTCCGGACCCGCAGGGCACGGTTCCCGACTGCTCGCTTGACGCCAGCGCGCGGCTGTTTTTATCCATATTCTGATCCAGTTTAGAAAAGAGGGAATATGCGACGCTTGACCACAGTTATGTTCATAATGTTCTGTTTGAGCGGGAATCTAGTAGCTCAAACGGAGCCTCTCACCGTTTCTTTTTCACCTCCGGGGATCTCGGTAAACGTGCTCAACGCCTCGGTTTTCGACCCGGCTAATGCTGCCGGGCAGCCAGTTTACACCAATCTCGCGATCAGTAACGTCAGCGCGGCTTCGGTGGATTTCGACCTCGGCCTGGCCGTCACCTGGAACAATCTGCCGCAGCAGCTGCTGAGCCTCAGTTTCCCTGCTCTGCTGCCCATCCAACCCGGCGAGCAATGGAACCTGAGCAACCGGGACCTGATCACCGACCAGCAGAGTCCGCGTTTTGGCGAGCCGGTGGGCGAAATCGACATCGACCAGATCATGAACGTCGATCCCGTCCTCAAAAGCGCGTTGGAAGCAGGCGTTTTCCCGGACGGCAAGCTGACTTTCATTGCCACCGTGACTCCGCGCAACAGGATGCTGCGTTCGATGACGGCGACCTTTACCGTGTCGATCTCCAACATCAAATCCATCTTTCCCGCTTATCCAGGCACGCTGCCGGGTCAATTGCCCCCCAAGATCAACCTCAAGCCGGTCACCTTTTTGTGGAATTCCCTGATCACCAGTTTCAACAATTTCCGCCTCACGATCAAGGAATTCGTGCCCGGCGCTCCACCCAGCGCCAACATGGTGGAATCGGGCGGCAGGATCGTGTACGACGGGGAAGCCGGCAAAAACATCTTCTCCGAGTATCTGCCCTTCCAAACCCTGCACTACTATGCCTGGCGGGTTCAGACGACTCTGGTGAACGAAAGCAACTACGCGGATGTATCCCGCTCGCGCAACTTCCTCAGCAGCCAATGGTTCATCTTTCAATACGACGACAGCCACAGCGGGAACGACACCAGCAACCAGGAGTTCACCGCGCTGCTGAACATGCTGAACGATCCGGCGATCCTGGCTCTGCTCAGCGCAGGATTCATGCCCACCGGCGTGGTCATCCAGGACGGCCAGGTGTTTACCGGGCAGCCAGCCCTCGATCTGATCAATTCGCTGCTGGGCAAGCCCATTAGCGTGGAAATCACGGAGCAGTGAGGGCGCTATGAGCAAGACATTTTTCCTGGTCATCGCGTTGGGATTGCTGATATCGGCGTTGGGAGCGGCGGAGTCCGTGGCTTACCTGGTGCAGAGCAAGGGCAACCTGGCTATCTTGCGGTCCAGCAAGGCCATCAAATACAAAAACGGGGAACTGCTGTACAACAACGACGAAGTGAAAACCGGCAGCGAGGCTTTCGCCGCCATCAAATACGCGGATGGCGGGGCCACGGTGAAGGTGTTCGCGAACTCCATCATCAAACTGGCCGCCTCCAAAAAAGGCAAGGCCCTGAATAAGAACACCTCGCTCAACCAGGGTTCCATTTATTCCAAGGTCAACAACAAAATCAAGGGCAACTACCAGGTGGAAACGCCCACCACGGTGGCTTCCGTAAAAGGCACCGGCTTTTTGGTGAAATTCACCGCGGACCGGCAAACCATCATTGTCGTGCTGGAAGGCGAGGTGGAAGTGCAGCACAAGGAAAGCGGCAGAACTTCCGTCACTCGTGCCGGCTCCACCACCATCGTCTCCGAACTTGGCGAAATTGAGACGCGTCCCACCGTGGAAACCGACCTCTCCGAAGTAGAAAGCACGGAGATCAACACCACCGGGCAGTTGGAACAAAAAACCATGAAGATCCAGGTCACCGATGAGAACGGAAACCTTAAATACATTGAAATCACCTACTAGCGCCAGTCGCTGCCGTGAGATCGCGATGAGATACGTGCTGCTGATCCTGTTGGCATCCAGTTGGGCAAGTTTGGCGGGGATCGTTGCCAGCCATGTTCCGCCTCAGAATTGGGAAGCTGGCCAGCGTCTGGAGATCCGGCTGGAAGTGCTGCAAGGCTGGAATGACCTGACTGAAGCCACGCTGTTTTTCCGCAACCAGGGCGCCCAATTCTACGCACAAACCCGCCTGGAAAAGGAGGCTCCGTCAGGACCCTGGCTCCAGGCGGTGCTGCCCGCAAGCGCAACCCTGGACCAAGGCCTGGAGTACTATTTCCAGTTTACCCTGGTAAATGGCGGCGTGGAGACCTTGCCCGTTGCCGAAGCTGCCGAACGCCCCTTCTGGTGGGACCCCAAAGCCAGCCTCGGCGAAGAATCGGCGGATTTCATCCTCCTCAGCGACGATCCCAGCGTCCTGGCCAGGGAGGGCTACGTGCTCGCGGTGTCGTGGTACGCCTTGGAAGACAATCTGGACACATCCACGCTCCAGGTGTTTGTAGGCGGCAAAAACGTCAGCAGCCGGGCCATCATCGATTCCAACGTGCTGGTCTATCGCGAGGAAAATCCCCGGCCCGGCAAGGTTTCCGCCTATGTTACAGCCCAAACCAGGGACGGCAAAAGCCTGTATTCCCCCACCTGGACCACCACCGTCAAAGCCTCCGGAAACGTCACCAGCCTGCCTCTGAATTTGCGGGGCGGAGCCAACGCCGGGGTCAACGTCTATGCCTCCAATGAAGAAGACGCGGCAAGCGTGTATGGTTCGGACCGGGATGATGCCTGGGCAAGCGTGGATTTGTATGCCGATTACCGTAAACTGGCGCTGAACGCCTACGCTTTCGCCACCACCCAGGATAAGAAAACAGCCCAGGCGATCAACCGCTTCCGCTTCGGCATGCTGCTGCCCAACTGGGAAACTTATCTGGGCGATTATTCCCCGGATATCAGCCGGTTGACGATGTCCAACCGCAACCTGCGCGGTATCTATTCCAGCTACAACGGCTCCGGCTTTGGCATAGCGCTGGCGCACGGAGAAATGCTGCGGGCTGTGGATGGCGTCGCGTACGAGTCTGACGGCGCCACGCAGTACTACCCCGGCACCTTCAAACAGGAAGCCCTGGCCCTGCGTCTGCGCTTTGGCAGGGAACGCGGCTTTTCGGTGGCGGTGAACACTACGCGCAACAGGGATATCATCAGTTCCCTGGATAGCAAGTATGTTCAGGACGGCGGCACCCAGATAGCATTTCCCGCCGACAACCTGGTGCTGGGAACCGACGCCAGGCTAAACCTGCCCGCCCAAAACGCGGTTCTGGGCGTGGAAGCGGCATTCAGCCTCTTTAACAAAAACACCCTGCCCGGAGCTCTTAGCCAGAGCGAACTCAGCGACTACCTGGGCGAAGACGCCAGCGTTGATCCATCGGACTTTCAGGACATCTTCATCATCAACACCAACATGCAGCCGCTGCCTCTTTCCGGTTTCCTCACCAATCCCGTGCCATTCTCGGCCTGGACCGCTTATGGCCGTTCCCTGTGGCGCAACAACCTGCTGAACTTGAGTTATTCGCGCGTGGGCTCCTACTACAAAGCCCTCAGCGCCAACTATCTGCAAAACGACGCCAGCATCCTGTCGCTTTCCGACCAATTCAACTTCAAGCAGTTCTTCTTTATCAACGCGGGATTTACCCATACAAGGGACAACCTGGCCAGGCACCAACTGGAAACCAACCTCTATATCTCTTTCTTTGGCCAGATGCTGGTCAGCGTCCCCCGCTACCCCTACTTCTCCATAGCCCTAACGGGCAACTTGGGCGAGAATGCCAGGAACGCCAAAATCGATTCCCTGGGCTTGGGCATGTACAATCCCTACCAGCGGTCCTCGCATCAGATCGCTCTGGGCGCCGGATACACCTTCCAACAGCTGACCGTGGCGCCCACAACAGTGGATGTCGGCTTCCGCACGGAGAATTACCGGGAAGAACGGCAGGATCCATTGGTTGCCGGACGCCTGACCGATATCTACGACAACGACGGCACAACCCTATCGGTCAGCCTGCTCAGCAGGTTCGCCATCCTTCCCCTCAAGACCCAGATCTCGTTCTCGCGCAGCGTGCAGGAATTGCTGGTCACCGATGAGGAAAAATCGAACCTGAGTTTGATGCTGAAAGGCGAGTACCGCTTGTGGGAAGACCGCTTGCTGCCCTGGCTGGAATTCCGCACCACCGCTTTGGGTGGAGACCAGGACAGCCAGAGTTACAACAACTTCACTTTGGGATTGCAAGCGCAGCCTTGGTCCGATACCGCAATCGACACCAGCTTGGGCTGGAGATTTTACCACAATGCCGACCAGGATGAAGTGAGCTACAACGTCCTGACCTGGCGCTTGACGCTCAGCCAGAGCTTCTGATCCGGATATACAAGCTCCGTAACACTGCGTTCACGCGGTCGTTCCACTGCCTTCAGGCGGTTTTGGCCCAGGGAACAGATGAACAGGTAAACAGAGGCAGTGTTTCGGATAGTCCGATATTGTGAAAAAGTAACCGGAGGCCTCGCTCCTCCGCACACAAGAGGTGTTAATGCAACAGCTGAGGAAACTGCTGATCCCCGTCCTGATCCTGCTCGCGGTCAAGCTCCTGTTTTGGTTTGCTTTTTTCAACAGCCAGGAACACCGGGCCCAGGACGCGTTTTTCCGTTTGCGGGGCGCCAGGCCTGTGAGTGGAGACATCGTCATCGTGGCCATCGATGACGTCACCTTCCAAGCCTTGAACCGGCCCTGGCCCTTTCCCCGCGAAATGCACGCCAAGCTCGTGGAGAACCTCAATCTGGCCGGAGCCCGCCAAATCATCTTCGACGTGGAGTTCATCGAGGACAGCAACCCGGCGAGCGATTCCATGCTGGCGGCCCAATGCGCCGTTGTGAATAATGTCACGTTCTGCGGCAAGCATCTCCGCGATCCTGAAAACCCCTTGCACGTGCAGGTCCAGAAGCCCATCACCCCCCTGCTTTCCCAAAACAAGAACTGGGGCATCGTCAACATGGCGATGGACCGGGACGGCTTCATCCGCGACTACATCCTCTTTGAGGAGTTCGACGGGAAACCGGTTTACTCCCTGGGCATGGTGGCTCTGGCCAACTGGCAGAACTACGATCCGGACTGGGAGGGCGCCGTTGCCAGCCAGGACGGCAAGATCGCCGTGGGGCCATACCGCATTCCCATCGTGCAGAAAAACAAGGCCAGACTCAACTATTACGGCGGGGCGCACACTTTCGAACACTACTCCTACAACACTGTTCTGGACGACAGTCTGACTGCGATGCCGGGCTATCAGGGCGTGGAGATCGACGAATTTTACGACCTTCTGGCCAGCGGAGTATTCCGGGACAAAACCGTGCTGGTGGGCGCCACCATCGACGAACTGCACGATAAGTTTCCCACTCCCTTCAGCAGCCAGCTCACTTCCGGCGTGGAAATACATGCCAACTTCCTGGAGATGGCACTCCGCGGCGACTATCTGCATCCTGTCAACGGCTGGCTGTTTCTGTTGCTGGAACTGGTGCTGGCTGTGGGGGTATTCTGGTTGTTTTCCCGGCTCAAGCCGCCTCTCTCCGCTGTCATCACCGTCCTGCTGATCGCTGCTTTTCTGGCCGGCAGTTTCTTCCTCTTTGCCAAATTGCGTGTAGTGATGCCTATCGTGGAAGTGGCACTCCTGTTCATCCTGCTCTACGTTGCCGCCCTGGTCAGCCATTATCTGCGCACGCACAAGGAAAAGAAGTTCATCAAGAACGCCTTCCAGCAATATCTGGCGCCGGAACTGGTTAACCAGATCATCAGGCACCCGGAATCCCTGAAGTATGGCGGAGTGGCGCAGGAAGTGACAGTGCTGTTCACGGATATCGTGTCGTTCACCACCTACACGGAACGGCACAAACCAGAGGAAACGGTGCAGATCCTCAAGGAATACCTCACCGAAATGGTGAAGACCATCATCAAGAACGGCGGCATCGTGGATAAGTTCGTGGGCGACGAGATCGTGGCGCTTTACGCAGTGCCCCTCTACACCGAAGAGCACGCCCTTCAGGCCTGCAAAACCGCACTGGACATGCGCGCCTGCCTGGACCGCCTGCTGGAGAAATGGAAGGCCGAAGGGGTGGATCCCTTCGATTTCGGCGTTGGCATCAATACCGGAGTGGCGGTCGTGGGCAACCTCGGCTCCGAACAGATCTTCGACTACACCGCAATAGGCGATACCATCAATCTGGGCGCCCGTTTGGAAACCATCACGCGCAACTACGATACCGCCCACAATATCATCATCAACGAGACCACCTACGCCAAAGTGCAGGACAAGGTGGAAGTCCGCTACCTGGACGAAGTGCAGGTGAAAGGCAAGGACATTTCGGTCAAGATCTACGAACTGCTCTCCGTGAAAGGTTTCACGCCCGGGTGTTGAGCGGCCAGGATCCTTTGTGAATGAAGCATTGGAATGGGGCGGTGTAGGGTAGGATTCCGATCCTACCTGTCTGTGCTGTAGCATCGGAATGCTAGGCTATCTTTGGGTTCCGGATCCTATCTGTCGCTTATCACCGCATCAGCGCCCAAACCCCTTATGTGCAAGCACCCGGAAGAATCGCCGCGGAGATGCTGGCAGGAACGCTTCCTGCAACGGGGTTTGCAAGTCCACTTGATCAAGCACGTCCGCTGTATCGCCACCTGAAATAGAGAACCAGTCCACCGCGAAGGGATAATCCCAGCTCAGGCGCAGCGAGTCGTTGCCGGCGCGTTCGATGGTGAGGTTTTGGATGTCCGGCAGACGCAAATCTTCCGAGAAAAAGAAATCCAGGATGCGATTGAGCAATTCGGCCTTGGTGCTGGGAAACGTGGCGTCGGTGAGGGCTTTCAGGGTATAGGACATCACGAAGGTCCGCTGTCCGTAACTGCCCATACCTTGAACAGCTACGGTTCCGTAGTTGTCCTCTTCGAAGGCCGCCACGCCGTTCGCGCTGGGAACAAAGAGGTCCTGGCTGGCGCAATACGTGGAAGTCTGGGTGGAACCGGTGAAACCGAGGCCCAAGGTATGCCAGCCATGCTCTCCGGAAAGCAGTGAGATGACGTTGGAACCCCCGTCAGATGCCGATTCCAGACCCAGCAGCGGATACAGGATGTCGTCGCCATCCAGTCCGGGCTCGATCTCCGGAAAGTAGTTGGCCAGATCGTAACCCAGCGCGTCGCCGCCTTCCAGATAGAGTTTGCCGCCAGCTTCCAGATATGTCCGAATAGCGGAAAACATCTGTGGATCCTCAAAACCGTAGCAGTAATAGTAGGAACCCACAGCGCCGTAGGAAAGAAACACAGCGTCGAAACCCAGCAGGGAAGGGGGAAACAGCGTGCCATTGACGTTGTAGTTGTTGCCCAGAGCGCAAGTGTAGCCTGCGGCGCTCAGCGTGTTTTTGATGTAAGTGCCGCTGGTGGTGAGCACGTTGGGAAAGCCTTCCCAGATATAGATCCCGGGGCCGTTGATCAGCACGTCGTAGCGCAAGGTGGCTCCGGTAAGGATCGGCAGATCGCTGGTACAGGCTATGCTGAAGGTCACATATTGCGCGGTGGCTGTGGGAGAAACCTGCACCAGGAAGGCGTTGGCGACTTCCAATCCGGAATCGGCTCCGATGGCGCAGGAATAGGATCCGTTCAGTATGGACACGTCCGGATCGCTGCAGGAAAGGCTCAGGTTCAGGTTGCCGGTGGCGCTCATCCAGGCGTAATTGCGCAGGCGGAAGTTCAGGGAAAATTGCTCGCCGGGTTCGATGGCCAGGTTGCCGTTTGTCTCCGTTGGCGTCCGAAAGTATTGGATCGCCAGTTTCAGTCCCGGAGTGGGCACCTGCAGCGTGTCGCCCAAAGCCTGCCAGGCATTCATGCGGCCATAACCCAGGAGGTTGGTTTTGGCGGGATTATAGGGATTGAGGTCGTCGCAGCTGGCCACCAGTTGCTCTACCACCCGGCTATTGGACCATTCGGGATGGAAGGATTTGATCAGCGCGGCCATTCCAGATCCGATGGGGCTGGCGTAGGAAGTGGCGATGCCCACGTAGGCATAGGAGTTCACAACCGTTGAGTAGATTGAGTCCATGGGCGCGCAGACGTCCAGAAAGGGTCCGTAGCTGCACATGGTCTGCACCCCGCTGTTGCGCACCGTGCCCACGGAAAATATCTTCTCGTAGCTGGAGGGGAAAAGCGGGATCAGGTTGTTGGAGTTGCCCGAGGCTGCCACGATGATCGAGCCGAGCGACCAGGCGTAATTCACCGCTGCCTGGTTGGCTTGCGAGGGATAGATGCCGCCCCAGGAACAATTGATTACGTCCGCGCCGTTTTCCGCAGCGTAAACTATGCCATCGTAGCCGCGGTAGATGCTGCCATAGCCAGGCGGAGTACAGCGGATGGGCATGGTCTTTACGTTCCAGGGGATGCTGCAGACTCCCGTGCCGTTGTTCGTGCGGGAGTTGGCGATGCCGGAAACGTTGGTGCCGTGGCCGCTGCTCACGTAGGGATCGTAGTGTTCGGTGCCGTTGATGTCGTACATCAGGTTCCAGCCGATGAGGTCGTCGGTCTTGCCATTGCCGTCGTCGTCGAACCCATTGAGGTCGGCAGCGTCGTAAACCCAGGCGCTGCCGTCATAGTAGATCGTGTAGCCGTTGGCGTTGGCGTCTTCGCCCAGGTTGTTCCAGATGTTGGGTGCGAGGTCCGGATGCTTCCAATTCACGCCGGTATCCACGATGGCGATCACCACTTCCGGCCCGTTCTCGCCCTTGTGGATGCTCCAGGCTTGCTCGGCGTAGAGCGAGTCGAAATAGCAGGCGTAAGGGAAATAGTAGTCGTTGGGGACGTCCAGCGGTTCGTCGATGTAGATCGGTTCGGCGTAGGCGACGCTATTCAATCTGGAGAGGGCGTTGCAGATGCCGCGTGGTTCCTGATCGGGCGAAAACCGGAGTTCCAGAATGGGTGAAAGATCCACGCTGGAGCGCAGCTTCGGATTGGTTTTAAAGCGCGGCTGCACGCTCCGGATTTCCAGACGGCGCAGCAGACCGTCCACGTCGGCGATGCCCGTGGATGCTGCTCCCAGGCGGATCTGGCCCTTATAGGCGTCTTTGATGCAGAGCACCGCGCAGCCGGATTCATATTGCGGCTCCAGGGTTCCGGCGTTGCTGACGGCGGCAATGAAGAACAGGATCAAGCAGGCAAGGAAACTTTTCATGGCATCTCCCGGGATCATAAGATCTCCTTTACGTATTCCCGCAAACCCTGCAGCGGCCTTCTGTCGCGACGGGTCCGGGGAATGAAGTGCAGATGGAAGTGAAACACGCTTTGCCCGGCCGCAGCTCCGCAATTCATGCCCAGATTATAGGCTTCGGGCTGGACCTCGGCATCCAGGATTTCCCGCAGTTGCAAGCAAATCTCGTGCAGGGAAGCCATCTCGGAAGGCTGCAGTTCAAAGAAATCCTGCGCGTGGCGCTTGGCCACTACGAGGCAATGTCCGCGCGTGACGGGATGGATATCCCGGATGGCGAAGAAGTGCTCGTTCTCCGCCAGATGCTGTTCGGACTGGATCCGGCAAAAAGGACAGTTCATGCTGACTCCTGCTGGATTGAAATTCGGCGCGCTCCCTCTGGGAAACGCGATCCACTTTTCACTCCGGGCGTCCTGCTTGTCAACCGAAAAATCCATCTTGACGAAACCGGGCTGTTCCGATAGCTGGAATCCGGAAGCGAAAGCCTGCCATGAAGCGGGCTACGGTTCCCACGCCCTGATAAATATTCCCCCGGGAGGAGATATGAAATACCTCGACCTTGCCATGAACGCGGCCCAAAGCCTCGGCGCCGAATATGCCGATATCCGCGTTCAGCGAACCACCGACCAGGTGATCTACCTGCACAACCTCAGCCTCAAGAACACCAGCAACAGCGTGCTCTACGGCTACGGAATCCGCGTCTTCAAGGACGGCGCCTGGGGTTTCGCGCATTCCAACGTCTTTACCGACGAAGCCGTGCTGGCTGCGGTGCAGCGCGCTTCCGAGATCGCGGCGCTTTCGGCCTCGGTAAACAAAGCCAGAAAACTGCGGCTGGCTCCGGAACGCAGCTACATCGCCAAATACCAGACCCCCGTTTGCATCGACCCCTTTGACGTGCCCGTGAAGGATAAGGTGGAACTGATGCTGGAAGTGAACAGGACCATGCTGGCCTACGAAGGCATCCGCCAGGCCGTGTTTTACCTGGTGCAGCACAAGGACGAAAAGTTCTTTGGCAGCACTCTGGGCACCAGGCTGGAACTGAACACCCAGTGGATCGACCCCATGATCATCGCCACAGCGTTGCATGCCGGCGACAGCCAAAGCCGCACCTTCGACGAAGGAGGCCGGGCGGTAGGTTGGGAATGGGTGGAAAGCCTGAACCTGACCGAAAAGGCGAAGCAGATCGCCGAGGAAGCGCTGATCAAGGTCAAAGCGGACACCCTGGGTCCGGAAGAACGGCGCAGCCTGATTTTGGACCCCAACCACCTGGGCCTGACCATGCATGAAAGCGTGGGCCATCCCACCGAATTGGACCGCGTGTTGGGCTGGGAAGCCGACTACGCCGGGATTTCCTTCGCCACGCCGGAAAAACTGAAGAACTACCGTTACGGCGCCGAGATCGTGAATTTCGTGGGCGACAACACCCTGCACGAAGGCCTTGCCACGCTTGGTTTCGACGATGATGGCGTGCCCGGCCAGAAATGGCACATCGTGAAAGACGGCATCCTCAACGAATACGGCAGCACCCGCGACACTGCCATGGAGATCGGCCTGGATTATTCTCGCGGCTGCAATCGCGCCACCTATTACTTCGACCAGCCGATCAACCGCATCCCCAACCTCTACCTGTTGCCCGGAACCAAGGAACTCACCCCCGGGGAATTGATCGCCGACACCGAGGACGGCGTTTACATCCAGGGCCGCGGCTCGTTCTCCATCGACCAGCACCGCCTCAATTTCCAGTTTGGCGGCGACTTTTTCTGGGAGATCAAGAACGGCAAACTCGCCCGGCCCCTCAAAAAGGTCATCTATAAATCCTGCAACCCGGAATTCTGGAACAGCTGCGACGCCATTTGCGACGAGCGTTGGTGGCGGCCCTTCGGTGTGGTAAACTGCGGCAAGGGCCAACCCAGCCAGTCGGCCCGCATGACCCATGGATCCGCCCCGGCCAGATTCCGCAATATCCGCGTGGGAGGTTCCCAATGAACCCGCTCTTCGAACAAATCGCCCAATACGTGCAGAAACACTGCAGCGCCGACGACTACACCCTCAGCGTCCATATTTCCGACAGCCATGAGACCCGCTTCGCCCAAAACCGCGTCACCCAGCACATCGCCGGACCCAATCTGGAAATCGGGCTGGAAACAGCTTTCGGCGATAAAACCGGAGGCTGCGAAGTCAACCAAAGCGATCCCGCCACTCTGGATTACCTGATCAAGACCGCGCAGGACGTCGCCCGGGTCAACCGTTCCGACCCGGAATTCATGCCCAGCGTGGGTTCGCAGGATCTGCCCGCGGTCCAAAACGCCGATCCGGCCACGCGTGACCTGCCTCCGGCGAAGATGGTGGAGATCGTCCAGAGCGCCATCGACAAAGCCCAAGCCTATGGCGCCACGGTTTCCGGCATGACCGAGAAGCACGCCTGGGAGAAGTTCCTGGCCACGAAGAACGGCTTTGTGGGCAGCGATGCTTCCACCGAATTCGGCCATTCCATGACCCTGAAGAAGGACAATGTGGAAACCAAGGTTTCCTACTCCGCCAAGGACTTTGCCGGATTCTCGCTGGAGCGCGAATTCGCCCAATTGCAGTCTCAGGCGGAAAGCCTGAAAACCATGCGCGACTTCGATCCCTGCCAGATCGCCGTGATCTTGCGTCCCGGCGCCCTGGAAGAGCTGATGTGGTTCATGGGCTGGATGATGAACCGGCGCCAAAGCGACGAAGGTTTCACGCCCTTTACGGACCAACTCGGCAAGCCCTTCTTCGGCGAGAAATTCACCTGGAAATCCACCTTGCAGCGTCCGGAACTGGTTTCCGCGCCCTTCAACCACGAAGGGATCGCCTCCAAAGAGATCGCCTGGGTGGAAAACGGCGTGCTCAAGAACATGCCCACCAACCGTTTCTGGGCCAAGAAGGTCGGCGCGCAGCCGATGAGCGCTTACAACGTCTGGATCGCCGGCGGAACCGCCACCGAAGAGGAAATGATGCAGTTGGTCCCACGCGGACTGATCATCAACCGCTTCTGGTACATCCGCACCGTGGACGCCAAAGCCGGCGAACTCACGGGGATGACGCGCGACGGTGTGCTCTACTTCGAAAACGGAAAGGTGCAGCACGCGGTGAACAACCTGCGCTTCAACGAGATCCCGCATCTGGCCACGCGGCGCATCCTGGCCCTCGGCGAAACGCAACTGTCCTCGCTGGTCGCCAGCCTGCCCACCATGCTCATCGACGGTTTCAACTTCGTGGATAAAACCAGTTTCTGAAAAATATGTTGACAAATTCCGTCCGCGCATTTTACTGCGCTTCAAATACAGGGATCCAACATTCCATGAGCCAATTCCTTTGTTATGGGAGTTCCTCTAACCCGAATGTCACAAGTCCCAAACACAAAGGAGAAAGCCATGCCAGATAAGACATTGGTTTGCAAAGACTGCTCACAGGAATTCGTGTTCACCGAAGGCGAACAGGAATTTTACAAGGAAAAGGGTTTGGTCAACGAGCCCCAACGCTGCCCGGAATGCCGCAAGGCCAAAAAGGCGCAATTCAACCGCAACCGTTTCCAGCACCGCTCCTACTAAACCTGGCAGCAGTTCTGTTTGAACGAACCGTCGTCCTCCGGGGCGACGGTTTTTTCGTGTGGCTCCCGTTATCATCGCGGGGTCATTGCGCGCTTATTGCGCGCATTGCCCGTAATGAGCGCGCAATGACCCCGCAATGATTACGGGAGCTTGCCGCTGCCGCCGAAACCGGCTATAATCTCCATATCAACGCAGGAGGAACACCCATGCACGATTATTTCCGCTCCGATCTGGCTGATCAAGAGCCTTCCGTGATCAACGTACCGGTAAGGCCCCGCATGATGTGCCTGAACGAAAGCTGCCTCGATCCCTATCAGGCGGTAAAGGACCAGTTTTTGGCCAGGATGGAAAAGATCCGCTTGAACCGCTATCTTTCCCCGGTAACGGATGAACTGCATGCCCGGCTGGCTGATTACGCCGGATGCGGATTGCAGCCGGAAAATGTGGTCTGGGGCAACGGCGCCGACGATATCCTCTACCACATCTTCCTGGCCGTGCGCGAAAATCCCGCCTCCTTCGCCGTGAGTTTGGCGCCCTCTTACTTCGACTACAAGACCTTTTGCCAGGCCGTGGGTTTGGGGATAAAGTTCTGTGAATTACATGAGGACTTCAGTTTCGACACTCAGGCGTATCTGGATTTGGCGCAAGCTCCGGATTGCCGGCTGGCGATCCTGTGCAATCCCAACAATCCCACGGGCAACCTGTATGACGCGGAGCAATTGCGCCAGATCGTGGACGCCCTGCCGAATAAACTGGTGCTGGTGGACGAGACCTATTTCGAGTTTTCCGGGGCGACCCTGGCCGCGGAACTGGCCCGGCATCCCAACCTGCTGCTCGTGCGCTCCTTTTCCAAAGCCTTTTCCGGAGCGGGTTTGCGCTTCGGCTACGCGATCTCTACGCCCGGTAACATTTACTCCCTCAGAAAGGTGCTCACGACCTTCCACACCAGCATCCTGAACCAGGCATTCGCACTCACCATCCTGGAAAACATGGCGCTGTTCCAGGCGCAAGTACAGGAGATCAGATCCGCCCGGGCCGCTCTTTTCGGGCAGATGCAGGTTTTGCCCGGAGTGAAGGTACATCCCTCGAGCACGAATTTCCTCACCTTTTCGGTGGGGGAGAAAACGCCGCAGCTCTTTGCCTTCCTGCAAGACGAAGGCATCGCGGTGCGTGACGTGGGGGCGCATCGCCGCTTGCACAAGCACTTGAGGGTGACGGTGAGCTGCGCTGAAGACAACGCCGCCTTCCTGGAAACGCTGCAACGCTGGCTGGAACGGTGATCCGGGCTCTGTGGGCAGGCGCGGGTTCCAGTCCGCCGATATTGCTTGACAGGATTGGAAGGGTCGGCCAATCGTGCCCTAATTAAGGTGGGATATTGTAAACAAATTGAGCCTACACTTCTTGAGTGCCGGTCAGATGATGATCTGCCAGCAAGGGAGGAATCATGCGGACTGCGATCGCCATTGGCCTCGTCCTGTTGTTCACTTCATTCCTATATTCGGCTGCGCCTGCCGACATCACATCGATTCCAGCCAACTCCGCCAACACGCGCAACATCACCGCCTTCCCCTACAATGAAGGTTTCGAGGATCTGGCTTTTCCGCCAGCAGACTGGTTGGTCTATGATGTTGATGGCCAGGATCCAGGTTGGAGCGCCAATACCACTTATAACCACAGTCCCGGCGGATCACGTTCGCTGATGCACCTTTCCGGAGGAGATTCGCCGCAGGAAGGATGGCTGGTGACGCCCGCAGTGGTGTTGCCGGCTGGGGGTTGGACCCTCTCCTTCTGGACCTACAACGCCGATCCCCAAGATTATTTGAACGGCATCGACTGCAACACCGTGCTGGTTTCCACCACTACTTCCGATCCCGCCACTGGTAACTACGCCGGCATTTGGTCGCCGGTTACCGTTATGGACGATTGGCATTTCAACATGGTGGACCTCAGTCCCTGGCAAGGCCAAACGGTCTACATCGCCTTCCGTTACCTGGGCTTGTCCGCGCACGATTGGTATCTGGACGACGTCCGCATCGAAGAACATGCCGGCATCCACGATTTTCCCTGGCTGGAGAACTTCGAAAGCGGGATTTTTCCGCCTTACTACTGGTGGCAGAACGACGCGGATGGATCGGGGACAAGCTGGTCCTGGAACCAGGCCATGAACATCTCTGAGAATGGCATCTGCTCGGCGATGCATCTGGCTGACAACAGCGATCCTGCAGAAGACGGCTGGCTGATCCTGCCCCAGGTGCAGCTGCCCGCTGGATACGCCTGCTCGCTTTCCTTCTGGTCCTACAACGCCAACCCCGGCCTCTACGTGAACGGCAGCAACAGCGTCCTGATTTCCACGGGATCGCCTGATCCGGACTTTGGCGACTACTGGAGCATTTGGACGCCGGTTCGCGTGAATGACCAATGGACCCACAACCTGCTGGACCTTTCATCCTGGTCTGGACTGCCTGTGTGGATAGCGTTCCGTTATCAGGGACAAGGCAGCCACGATTGGTATTTGGACGACATCCGGATCCAGGAATACATCGGCATTCAGGAGTTCCCCTTCTGCGAGGACTTCGAAAGCGGAGTGTTTCCGCCCTATTACTGGACATCTTTCGAGCAGGATGGAAGCGGTACTTTCTGGTCCTGGAACGAGGCCTTCAATCACTCGGACGACGGCAACTGCTCCGCGATGCACATTTGGGACAGCGTGGAGCCAGCTGAAGACGGCTGGCTGGTATCGCCCTTGCTGCGTCTTTCATCTGGATTGGGTTGGACTCTGTCGTTCTGGTCCAAGAACGTCAATCCAGCCTGGTATGGCAACAACAGCGTCTGGCTGTCCTCTGGTTCCCTGGATCCCAATGACGGCGATTTCACGCAGATCTGGAGTGCGGCCAGCGTAACCGAGGAGTGGACTCTGGACACCATCGACCTATCCGTTTGGGCAGGCCAGAACGTGTTCATCGCTTTCCGCTATCAGGGCCACGACGCGCATGACTGGTATCTGGACGACGTGTGTGTGGAGGCGCAGACCGGCGACTTCACAGGCCCGGAAATCTCGCATCTGCCGCTGCTGAACACCCTGCGCGACGACATTCCCTATCCGGTTTACGCTGAAGCGGAGGACCCCAGCGGAGTGGCTTATGTGGGCATATACTATCAGATCAATGGCGGAGACTGGATCTGGGAGCCCATGGCTATGCAGGGCGACGGCTGGTATGGAGAAATTCCCGCGCAGCCACATGGCACCCAGATCAACTACGTGCTGGTGGCTGCCGATTACGTCGACAACCTGATCTACGCAGGCGGCTTTGGTTTCTCTTGTGACGAGCCTACTTGGCTCTACTACGACAGCCAGTCGCAAAACACCTGGGCTGGCTGGAACCTGGGCACTTGGGAATTGGGCGTGCTGTTTGCCAATCCCTTGTGGGGAACTGCCGATCCTCTGCAGGTTGACCGGGTCAGCGCGGCTTTCAGGCTAGACGACACTGTCAACCTGAAGCTTTATGCCGCCGCAGATGCCAGCCCGAACAACCTTGTCCCGTTGCTTGATCCTGTGCTAGTAAGCGTCTCAGGCGATACCTGGATTGAGGTTATGCTAACCGACGTCGTTGTGGACGCACCCTATTTCTACGTTGTTTACGCGGATATAGACTCCGACAACGGTTTCGCTGCGGACAACCAAAGATATTATCCCGGACGTTGTTTCATGATTGTGGACGGCGTGGCGCAGGATCTGGGCAATCTGGGCTTCAACGGCGTGTGGATGCTCCGGGTGGAAGTGCAGTCCAGCGGGAATCTGGACGCGCCAATCCTGACCATCATCAACGGAGACAACGGCCCGGAACTGCATTGGAGCGAAGTTTCCGGGGCAGACCACTACAACGTGTACGCCTCATCCGATCCTTATCTGGAACTGCCCTGGAGCCTGTTTGACACCACTACTGGCCTGGCTTTGGGCGCTTTGGGCGACGCGCCCTACGCGTTCTTCAAGGTTACCGCGGAATCTGGCCGGAATGGAAAAGCAGGAGACGCTTCGGCGTCTGATAAGTTTTTGCAACCAGAACATTTAACTGGATCGAGCAGACCCCGGTATCAAAGCTTACTTCTGAAGTAAACAGCTCAGACATTCTAACAGGGCGGCAGGCCTTGCGGCGACAACAACCTTGGGGCTGGCCTCCGGGTTTCGCTATGACCTCCCTAAGGCCTCCTTATCAAGCATAGGGAGGTCTTAAGGAGGCGATAAACTGGCTTAGAAGCCAGGCCCAGGGACCTGGTTGGGGTTTAGGGTTCAAAAATCTGCCCTCGTCTATCTTCCGGCACACTTTCTCGACCGGAATCGGTCAGTTGGAAAAAGAGCCAAAATGAACATGTGGAAAAATTTCTCTGGACATGTTTTCATAAGCGTAAAAACTGGCTCCCCAACGTTAGAATTGACGGATAATCGACTATCTGAGTGCCAATTTGGAATCCAATGCTTGAGATTGAAGACGTTATCCAATTGTAATTTATGACTTTTGTATGAAAGGTACCTGGACTATGCAGAAGGAATGGCTTTTACCGGCAGAGTTGAAACCGCAGGACAAGCAAAGCATCCAAGGTCTGGCCGAATCATTGAAGTGTCCGCGGATGGTTGCCGAACTGCTGTTCCGAAAAGACCTGCGCAGTCCCGAGGCGATCGAAGGCTTCTTCCACCCACAATTGGAACAGCAAAACGACCCCTTTCTGTTCCAGGATATGGATAAAGCGGTCGAACGCATCCTGCGCGCCATCGCAAACCAAGAGAAGATCACCATTTACGGCGACTACGACGTGGACGGAACCACCGCCACGACCCTGCTCTACCTGGGTTTGAAGCGCTTGGGCGCGGATATTGGTTTTTACATCCCCCACCGGATGATCGACGGCTACGGGCTTTCCTTGGGCAGCCTTGGCCCAATCAGGGACAACGGCACAGCCCTGATCATCAGCGTGGACTGCGGAGTGAACGCGCTGGAGGAGATCGAGGCGATCAACGCCATGGGCATCGAGATCATCATCACGGATCACCACAATCCCAAGGAAGAATTACCCAAAGCCTACGCCACGGTCAATCCCAAACTGCCCAACTGCCCCTATCCCTTTCCCCATCTGGCAGGAGTCGGCGTGGCCTACAAACTCCTGATGGCGATCTATCAGCGCAAGGGCATCGCGACTACCGAGAACACGCTCAAATACATGGACCTGGTGGCTGTTGGCACCATCGCCGACATCGTTCCGCTGACCGGCGAGAACCGCATCTTCGCTTCCATCGGCCTGCAGCATCTGATCGCTAAAAAGAACAAGGGCCTGAACGCTCTGGTGCAGATTTCCGGGCTGAATTCCAAGACCCTGGACGCCTCCGACATCGTGTTTGGCATCGCGCCGCGCATCAATGCTGCCGGCAGGATGGGCTCCGCTTCCCAGGCCGTGGAATTGCTGATTTCCACTGATGACGAGCGCAGCCACGAACTGGCGGAACTGATCGAGCACCAAAACTCGCTGCGCCAGCAGGAAGACCAGAAGACCTTTTTCGAGGCCTGCGACATCATCGAAAAGAAATACAAGGACATCGCTTCCACTCCCTGCATGGTGGTCTCGTCGGACGATTGGCATCCCGGCGTGATCGGCATCGTGGCCTCCAAACTGGTGGAGAAGTATTACCGCCCGGTGATCATGATCTCATTCAAAGAAGGCTTCGGAAGCGGCTCCGGACGCAGCATGGGCGATTTCGACCTCTTCGCCGCGCTCAAACACACCGGCCACAATCTGCACAGTTATGGCGGCCACAAATATGCCGTCGGATTCACGATCTACCAGGAATACATAGACCGCTTTGAGAACGAACTCACCCGCTTCGTTTCTGAAAACCTCAAGCTCGAGCAGTACATGCCGCCCCTGGAGATCGACCACGAGATCGAACTCTACGACATCAACGGCTTCCTGCTGGACTGGCTGGAGCACTTTGCGCCTTTCGGCCCGGAAAACAACCGGCCGGTGCTGGTCACCCGCAGGGTCAGCGTCGCCAATTATCCCTACACCGTCGGCCGCAACCACCTCAAGGTCAAGGTGGTTAAGGATGGCGTCGTGCTCGACCTGATCGGCTACAACTTGGGCGACTACCTGCCATTGCTGAAGAAGAACACCGTTTTGGACATCGCTTACACCCTGGAATACAACCGCTTCGGCAACAAACTCAGCATCCAGGGCAAACTGCGGGATCTGCACATACACAGCTGAGGAGCGTGAATGAGACGTCAATATGTTGTTTTGTTTTTGCCGCTTCTGTTGTTGCTAGTTACGGCCTGTTCCAACAGCCGCATCAGCGCTTATAGGAAGTTGGAGGGTTTCGGCGATCTGGAAAACTTCCGGGTGGATGCCGCGTACGACAAGGCCGTCAGCGACACCAGGGCGCAAACGGTCTTCGCCCTGCGCAAAGCCAGCCAGGAGATCCATATCTACCGGGGCGGATCCCTGGTCAACAGCGTGGGCGGTTTGGGCTTTGAACGCACCAATTTCCAGCGCCTGAGCGATATCGGCGTGGATACCGACGGCGGTTTGCTGGCCTTGGATTCCGTGCAAAAGATCCTGCGCAAGTTTTCCCCGGAAGGTGGCGTGATCGCGGATGTGCAGTTCACAGCTCTGCGCCAGCCGGAACTCTTTTGCCAGAGCGGGGACGGAACGCTGTTTATCTACGATGCCGCCAGCTCTGAACTGGTCTGCTACTCCCAGCTGGACAACAGCGAACTTTACCGCTTTGGCCGCTTTGAACTGGAACAGCCTGCCAGCATTGCCTGCAACCGCGATTACCTCTATGCCTACAGCGCTGTGAAGGACTGCACCTATGTGTTTTTCCTGCTGGGCCAATACAAGGAAACGCTGCCCGGGCAGGTAGTCTTTGACAATTTCAACAATCCCATCCGAGTGGCTGACCTGGTGCCGGCTTATGCTTCAGAGCCGCCCAAACTGATGCAGATCAGCGACGATTTGCTGGTCCTGCTCCAATCTAACGAAATCCGCCTGCTGCGGCTGATTTACGCGAGAGGTTCCGATGCGTCGCAATGACCTGCTGTTGACCTTGCTGGGCGTGTTGATGCTGGCGTTGTCGCGTCTGCCTCTGCATTTGGGTTGGCTGGCGTTTTTCGCCTGGATCCCCTATCTGCATATCTTCGAGCGCGGCGTGGCCAGTAAAAGGCAGCTGCTGTTGATGGGATTCATCACCTCGGTTGTGTACCTGTTGATCGTTTTCTACTGGTTCGCCCTGGTTACCAAGGCTGGCCTGATCGGCATGATCGGGCTCTACACACTGGTCTATTACCTGCTTTTCGCGGGGATCAACCGCATCTACCGGAACCTGAGCCATTGGCGCTACGTGGGCTTCATCGCCCTGCTGGTAACCTTCGAGTATGTGCAGAACTTTGGTGAAACGCGCTTCCCCTGGTTCAACAACGCTTATTCCCTGGCGGAGTACAACATTCTGGTCCAGTTTGCCGATCTGGGCGGAGTGGTCGGCCTCTCCGTCCTCATTATCCTGGTGAACGTTCTGCTCTACCAGATCCTGCCCTTCAGCCATAAATGGCTGTTGCGCCGCAAGAACCTCCCGGGAAACGTGCTGCATCCCTTTAGGGGGCGGCAGCTGGCTTCCGGACTGGCTTTGGCGGTACTATTGGCGGTCTGGCTGGGTTACGGCGTGCATTGCCTCTATCGCTTGCCCCTGGAGCAGCACGACGCCCGGATATATGTGATGCAGCCCTCCATCGAGCAGGATGTGAAATGGGACAAGGACCAGTACCCCAAGTCCATGGAACTCTTTCGCAGTTTGACTTTGCGGGCAGCTGCAGATTCCGCCCGGATCATAATCTGGCCGGAAGGCGCCGTGACCAACTACTTGATGCGTATTCCTTCTGTGCAGGCTGATCTGAAGGACATCGTGGATGCCGCCGGCATCGATGTTTTCACTGGTTTTCCGGATATGACTCCGGCTCCGGAAAGCCATCCCCGGGACGACCTCTTTTACAACTCCGCCTCGCTGTTTCAGCCAGACCGCTTTTTTAATGCCATTTACTACAAAAACATCCTGGTTCCCGTGGGCGAACGCATGCTCTGGCTGGACGCGCTGCCCTTCCTGTGGAAACTTCAATTGGGCCAGGCCAATTGGGAGTTCGGGACCGAACTGCGTTATTACGGCAGCGGCGGCTTCACTTTTTCGCCCTCCATCTGTTATGAACTGGCGTTCCCGGAGATCTTCCACCGCATGGCCTTCAGGAGGGATCCGCTAGCGCAGACGGAGCGCAAGAGCGATTATCTGGTGAACATCACCAACGACGCCTGGTTCGGCACTTCCTACGGACCCTGGCTGCACGCCGCGATGGTGCGCTTCCGCGCCGTGGAAAACCGCGTCCAGATCTATCGCAGCGCCAACACCGGCATCTCGATGGCTGTGGATCCCAAGGGCCGGATCCTCGCCCGCACCAAACTCTTCGAAGTTAAGAACATCACCGCGCCTCTGTACACGACCCCCAAGGTGACCCTGATCAGCAAGATCTACCGCTATCCGTGGCTGTTCGTGGCTTTGGCGCTGATTCTCGTACTGCTATCACTGACCAGAAAGATCGGGAGACGGCTATGAAAAAGTATTTCTATACCATTGGCGAAGTGAGCGAGCTCCTGGGAGTAAAGCCTTATGTGATCAGGTATTGGGAGAGCGAATTCAGTTTTCTCAAGCCCCGCAAGGATGAGGGCCGGATCCGCAAGTACTCCGAGGAAAACATCGAGCTGCTCAGGCAGATCCAGGACATGCTGCACAACCAGCGGTTCACCATCGAGGGAGCACGGCAAAAACTCAAGGCCGAACGCAGCGCCCGAAACCGTAAGCCTGCCGAGAACGAGGCCGCGCCTGTCATCGAAACCCCCGCGGCGATCGAAACGCTCAAGGAAGTGCGCGAGCAGCTGTCGGCTTTGTGCCAGAAATGCAAACGCCTGCAAGGCAAGGTCGGATGAACTTCCAGGATATCATTCTCACCCTGCAGAACTACTGGGCGGCCCATGGCTGTAATCTGCTGCAGCCCTACGACATCGAGATGGGGGCCGGCACCTTCCATCCCGCCACCTTTTTTGGCGCGCTGGGTTCACAGCCCAGTTCCATCGCCTACGCGCAACCTTGCCGCCGGCCCAAAGACGGCCGTTACGGCGAAAACCCCAACCGCCTGCAGCATTACTACCAATTCCAGGTGATCATCAAACCCAGTCCGGACGACATCCAAAACCTATATCTGAAGAGCCTGGAGGCCATCGGAGTCGAGATCGCCCGGCACGACATCCGCTTTGTGGAAGATGACTGGGAATCGCCTACTTTGGGTGCTTGGGGCCTCGGCTGGGAGGTCTGGCTGGACGGCATGGAGATCAGCCAGTTCACCTATTTCCAGCAGGTCGCCGGCTTCGATACCTTTCCGGTGAGCGTGGAACTCACCTATGGCCTGGAACGCCTGGCCATGTACATTCAGGACATCGACGACTATCGCCAGCTGCGCTGGAACGACTCCACGCTCTACGGAGACCTGTTTTTCGCCAGGGAAGTGGAGTATTCGGAATACAATTTCCACGCCGCGGACACCGCCCTGCTCTTCGACCTTTTCCGCGACTACGAAAAGGAATGCCAGGAACTGCTCTCCCAAAAACTGGTCTACCCCGCCTACGACAACCTGCTGCGCTGTTCCCACACCTTCAATTTACTGGATGCGCGCGGCGCGATCAGCGTCACCGAACGCGCCGCCTACATCGGCCGGATCAGGAATCTGGCCAAGGAAGCGGCCCTGGCCTACCTCGCCAAATTCGACGCACCCCCGGATCAAAAAAACGGATAGAGGATTCGCAGGTCTGGAGGGTATAACTTCTGGATTATCTGGAAGCAGCCGTCCGGAAAACTTACCGGGCCATATCATTCCAGCCTCCAGGGAGTACGCCATGCGTAAACTTACACTATGTGCTCTGTGCCTCACGGCGCTGTTTCTGGCCTCGTGCCATATCCATGAATACGACGCGCCTTTTCTGGCCAAGTTTCAAAACATGCTCTATACTGATATCCAGATCACGGTGAGCGGCTACGGCTCCAAAACCATCGCCCCCGGCGAAACCGTCACTTTCCGCATCAACCGCTCCGACCAGAGCTACCATTACGAAGCCGAAACCCACGGCGAGAGCGCTTCTGGCGCTCCCATCGGATTGTATGTGGACTGGAACCGTACCCGCGAAATCAGCGGCGATTCCTACCTCACCTACCTGATCACCCTTGAAGACTTGTTCTTCCTCAGGATGCGCAATACCGGCAATCACGACCTGAATCCCCTCTACGTGAATTACGGCTTGCAAGCCCAAACCGAGGACGACATCACCATTCCGGGCAACGGCCTGCTCTACAACACCGGATACTACTACGCTTACGCCGCCACCAGAGTTCAGTCCAACTGGCTGGACATGCCCTCCGACTACACCTACTGGCAGCAAGGCCAGCATTTCCACTTTCCCTGGTCTGAAAACCAGGCCATCACGCTGCTGAACACCTTTAAGAAAAGCGCCAGCGGCGAGACAAGCTACGAGGCCGAGGCCAAACCTGTCAACCACACTTCGGAAGAGCCTTTCGGCGCCGATGCCGGTGTTCCCCGAGGCGCTGCGGGATCCGCCCACTGAGCCGGTCCGTGCTGGAATCGGCCGTCACAATCCTGGATGAACGCCTGCCTCTGCTGGCTTTGGCGATCCACAACGGCCATGGCCTGCCCTCTGAACTTCTGGACATTTGCGGAATCAGCGAGGCGGACCGGCTGCGCGAGGAAGATCCCCACACCGGTGAAGTGGCCGCGCTCTTTCCCAACCGCCTGATAGTGCATACCTCCCGCTTTGCCATCGACCTCAACAGGTCGCCGGAAAAGGCGGTGTACCTGAAGCCGGAAGACTGTTGGGGCCTGCCCGCGCGCACTGCTCCGATCCAGGACGATTTGCTGCTGCGGCTGCAAGAGGATTATTCTGCCTGGTATGCCTTGCTCAAGTACCAGGTTGACCGCCTGCTGGGCATCCATCCCTTCCTTGTGGTGCTGGACCTGCACAGCTACAACCATCGCCGCGGCGGTCCCGACGCCCCGCCCGACCCCCAAATCCAGAATCCCGATATCATCATCGGGCGCAGCAATCTGGCCCAGCGGCATTATCCCGCGGCTGAATCCCTGCACCGCCAGCTCGATGGCCAGCCTTGCCTGGGCAAAGCCCTGGACTGCCGGCTGGACGTTAAATTCACCGGGGGTAACCTGTCCCGCTGGCTGAACCACCATTATTCCGACCGTCTGATCTGCCTGGCCATCGAATTTAAAAAGACCTGGATGGATGAGTGGACGGGAGTTGTGGATGTGCTAGCTTTGGATAAACTGAAGCGGCTGTTCAAAACAGCGGTGGACTTCTGGATGGATCAGTATCTGCTTAGAAACATCCAGATTTCATGATTGGTGCGCGAGTCCCAGGCTGCCACACGGCACTCGTCACACCGAAAGGGCATCAAGCTTAATCCTGTTGACTACTTGTAAAACTGGTTGGATATGGCATCGGAGTTGCGGTTTCTCCCATCCTAGTCATGAATAGCGCTGGAAGGTCGACAGGAGATAGCTTGGGGTAGCGCGTAGCGGAACCCCGGAAACAATGGCACACCAGCACTAAGATTTGGAAAGGCGCATATTCTGCTTGACAGATTAGTTCAATTTCTTCGACGGATGTATCAAGAGTTCATACAGGAAATCACATTATCCAGAAACGGGTGACGTCCATGAAAACAGCGTTGTGCACATTTCCAAACATCGACAATATCGACCTTGCTGTCCAGTATATGCTTGCCTGGATTGATGAAGCAGCCTCATTGGATTGCGATTTGGCGGTCTTTCCGGAGGCAAGCCTGGGCGGATTGGAACTTGGCTATGATTGGGAATCCGACGCCAATAGAAGTCTCGAGTTATCATCTATCACAATTGATGAGCTGAAGGACAAGGCTTTGGTAAAGCGCATCGGCATCGGATTCGGTTTCCTGGAGCGCGACGCAGGAATGATCTATGACAGTTATGTATTGCTAAATCCTCAGGGCGGAATCGAAGCTCGCTACAGGAGGATTTCACCGGGCTGGTTGCCCTCTGGGGTGGATCGAACGGCTTATGGCTGCGGCTCTGAAATTGGTTTTGTGAACACTGTTTGGGGCGGAATTGGGATCTTACTTTGCGGCGATTTGTTTGATGATGAGATCGTTTACAAAATCGCAGCCAGGAAGCCTGACCTGTGCTTGCATCCCATGGCCCGGGCGATTACTTATAGTCCAGACATTCAATCAAACTGGGACGAGCAGGAGCTTCCCTTCTATCTGGAGCAGTATGCCAAGCTCCCAGCTCCGGTTTTGGCAGTCAATTGCCTTGACGCTGCGATATTAGACCGCAGCGTTTATTGTGGCGGAGCCTGGCACATTTCGGAAGGAAGACTGCTCAAGGCCAAGCCGCTGCTCGAATCGGGGATGTTGATCGTGGACCATTGAGCAGGGCGGTATGGATCCGCTGACCCCCATCTTCTAACCATCCAACAGAGAAGGAGTAACAAATGTCCAGTATCATCTACACAGAATACGAACCCCGCCTAGCCCAAGCGATCGCGGATATGTGGAACCACAGCGGCGAAGGCTGGCAAGGCCGGTTTTGGAACAGCAGTGCTAACAAGGTCCTCTTGGAACAGCAGAATTCACCCTACCTGAATCTCTATCTGGCCATGGATGCGGATGAAGTGATCGGGTTTGCCCGGTTGTGCAACTATGCGCATGAGCCCGGAGTAGCCTACATTGAAATGCTGAACGTGGTTCCGGACCGGCACGGACAGGGCATCGGCAGAGACCTTGTCAAACGTTGCGTGCAGCGCGCTGCCGATTTGGGATTCGCACGCATAGACCTGTTTACCTGGGCGGGAAACCTCAAGGCTATGCCCCTATACAAAAAGTGCGGTTTCTTTTGGGAAAAGATGGACTCCGGCTACACGCATTTGATGTGTTTCCTGCCTGGCCTGATGAACAATGGATTGCTAAGGCGGGAATTCGAATACTTCGACTGGTATGCGGACTTCAGGCGGGTACTCACTCTCACACCAGATGGCAGGTTGGAAAACGGATTCGAGTTCTACGACCACCTGTGGCAAAAGGACGGCAGGTCGCTCCTGGTCTCGGTGGAAAGGTTGGGCCGCGGCATCAGCTCCTTACGAACCGGGGATTTGGAGATCAAGACGCTCCTGCAGGATCCGGAGCCTGTTTTCGGTGCCGAGTATCTCGTCTCCTACCAAGTGAAGAACCTCAGTGGAAAGCAGATTCTCCTAAAACTGACCGGGACGGATGACGGAGACGTGAAACATGCTCTTGATTTCGCAGGGCAGATCAGGGACACTCTTGTTATTCCTTCCCGCATCTTAATTGAACCCTCAGACCGCCGGATCAACGAATGGGAGAGCCGTCCGGGGATCTGTGCGGAATTGACTGTAAACGGCGTGAAAACCACGCTCAAAACCGGAATCAAGATCCAGGCTCCCCTAAGTTTGGAACTTTGCCCGGAATTCTCTTCCTTGCTTCCGGGCCGCGAAAGCAGGATGCATCTGAATTTGGAAAGTCACTTTCCCCAAGCCTGCTCTTGTGAGCTTCTCTTCCCGGATACTGAAGGGATAACACTGTCGGAAAAGCGCTTCCAGGCCACATTGGAGGCCTATGGCCGCCAGCACTTTCTTCTGCCATTCACTGCATCAGCCGCTAAGGTTTACTCTCCCCAAGTGAAGATAGTCGCCACATACGATCAAGACCGGAAGATCGAGTTTGAGCGCCAGCCCAGTCTGTGTATCCCCATGCTGGGATCCCAAGCCCAGGCCATCCTGCCGGAGGGCTTTTATCTGCTCAGCGGCTTCTGTTCGCTGGTGTATTACCAAGAACAGCAAAAAAACTGGGGCTATGTCAACAACCGCTATGGCTCGAACATAAACATCAAGCCTCCAAAGATCGGCTTGCCCTACAGCGATGAGTTCGACATCCTGGATCCCGTCCGGACTGAGGTTTGTAACCTTGGTTATGCCAACAGGCTGCAATTGACCTTTGCCAGCCATGCTTGGGCAGGCTGCGAATTTGCGCTGATCTACACTCTCTATCCCTCAGGGCTTTTGGAGTGTGGCATTCGTGCTCTCAGCGTCCCCGAAGGTGATGCTCTGCGGGCTTTGCTGATGATTGGCCTGGACAGCACTGGCTTCACCTATCAAAGCGGTGCAAAGATTATCGCCCTGGAGCAGGATCTGCCGGACATCACCCTGCATGAAATGTTGCCGCTGGATCCAGACAGCAACTGGGTTTTTTCGGGGTCTGAGGTCTCCAGCGCTGCTGTGATCTGGGATCCTGGCGCCAGGGTGACTCTGGACCGTTGGTGGCTGGCTTGGGAAGTGGACCTGGCAAGCCCGAGCGGGCAGGAAATGCCTGAATCCCCGCCCTTGCGGATCTATCTGGACGTTTTCAAAAACGCTCTGCAGGTGCGCAATCTCGCCCTCAACCAAATCCTGGAAGCGGATCCGATCCGTCCCACTGTGGATTTTATAGCCAATTATGGCAACCCATCGGTAGGCCAGAACCTCAACCTGGAGCTGATTCTGCGCCAGGACAGCTATCTGCTGGGGACAGCCAGGTTGTTTTCATCTTCGCGGGGTTTGTTACACGAAATGCAAATAATGCAAAGCGAAGAAAGGCGGAGCCTGAGTATCGATATTGATCTTGAAGAAGGCAGTCCGCTGGAGATTATCACCTGTGAGTGGGAAAAGCCTGTATATCAAGTCAGGCGGGAACAGCTGTTATTGCGGTCATCTGGCACTTTGAGCAGCGATGTCGTCGCCCCGGTATCCGGCCCGATGTTGGTCTTGGATAACGGCTGCCTGAAATTCACCGCGGCCCAACAGACCTGCCTGCCGGGCATTGTTTCACTGCTTCACAAAGGCCATGAATGGCTGGACAGCGGCTATCCCGATTTTGGCCCCAGGGGAACCTACAATCCCTTTGTGGGCGGCCTATCGGTTCGGCCACATAGCATCTCGCTTACTCATTTGCGCGAAGAAACCCATCAGGCGGATTTTTCCAGTCTGCGGGATAACTGGGGCATCGCCTGGGAAGGGATAGCGATAAAGACCAGCATCGAGCAGTTCAAGCCTTTACGGGGCCTGGTATTCAGGCAGTATTACCTGACCCGGCCTGGTTTGCCAGTGCTGGTGGTGCAGATCGAGATCGTTTCTTCATACGGAAAGGCGGAATACTGCCAGATGCCGCTCTACGCCTTCACTCTGCCGGATCTGGATCTGCAGAAAGGTTTCATCCGCATTGCTGATGACAAGAGCAGATGGCATGACTACCATGCGGGACGGGAACCTTTCTACTATCGTAACGATGCGGCGCACACCCAGGTGGGATCAACGTCCCTGGGAACCCGGCTGCATTTGCTCAGCCCCCGCAAGACTTATCGGTTCTATCAGATCACCAAGGAGGTCATGATGCAGGGGATCTACATATATAGCGAATTGCTGAACATGACTCCCCAGTATCTGCCGCCGCTCTTCATGATTTGGAATGAGGGCGAACAGAGCCATGAGTCCTGTTCCCAATTGCTCTCTCTCAGATTCGGTCCTGATGCTGCTCGGATATGAGAGTCCTGGCGTGCCCTCTGAGCCGGCTCCGGTTTTTTTTTGATTGACAGAAATCCGCCGCTCCAGAACTTGGCCTCACGAATGTGTTCCGGAATGGCTCAGCGGTAGAGCGGGTGGCTGTTAACCACTAGGTCGGGGGTTCGAATCCCTCTTCCGGAGCCATTTTTTTTAATCCCGCCATTTCTTTGGTTCTTTTTCCCACACTCCCCTGTTTACTTGCCAATCCCAGTCATTTCAGAGACCGTTGAATAATGCGTAACACTGCCTTCAGGCGGTCGGTCCACCGCGTTTACGCGGTTTTTCTGGTCTCACTCCAATCAGGCTCTCAGTTTGTAAAGGCATGATACCTATATGGATAAAAACCGCCTGAAGGCGGTGGACCGACCGCGTAAAGAGGCTGTGAGAAAACTAACATCTTTGGAGTTCAAGCCGGTTTCGAAGACTTATACCTCACACCCGGGCCACAAACCGGCTTGGACTTCAAACAGCGTTATTATATAAGCATTTACAATCCTGCTTGAAGTCCAAATCGGTGTTCAGAATGAGAGAATACACTGACATCTTGGGAACCGATTTGAACTCCAAGCGGGACTTTTCTCACAGCCTCTAAACGCAGTGTTCCGGCTATGTGCAATGCTCTTTTTCAGCACAAAAATCCCGAGCCGCTCCCGTTATCATTACGCCGTCATTGCGCGCTCATTACGGGCAATGCGCGCAATGACCGCGCAATGACCGCGTAGTGATTGCCGGAACCAATCAAGGCCGAGGCTGTTTTTTATTGACATCAGAACAGCAGCAAAATCCTATGCCCGAGAAGAAATACTTTTCTCTCCGAAAGAGGACTCATGCGTAAAAAGTGGAAAGTCGTCATCATCGTGGTGGTGGTGTTGGCCCTGCTGGTGCTGGCCTTGCGCCAGTGCGGCCAGGCGGCCCTGAAGAAGTTATCCGCGTTCACAACCAGCGAGACCTATACCGTTAAAAAGGGCGAGATCGCCTCGCAGGTGGAGATCACCGGCGAAGTCCAGCCCCAAACGATCGTCGCCATCAAAAGCAAGGTCTCCGGCAAGATCGTGAAGTTCTACGCCGATGAAAACGACTACGTGAAATCCGGACAGATCATCGCCGATATCGAACCCGACTACAATCAGGCCAACGCGCTGTTCAACACCAAGGCCCAGCTCAGCAAGGCGGAACTGCGCCTGGCCAATGCCCGCAAGGACCTGGCGGACAAGACAGTCCTGCTGGATAAAGACTACATTTCCCGCGAAGTTTTCAAAGCCGCGGAGGATGAACTCACCTCCGCCCTGATCGACTTTCAGCAGGCCACCAAGCAGTACGAGATGATCGCCGACCTGGACGTTCCCGGCAAGGTCACACATGTTTACGCGACCGCTTCCGGCATGGTGATATCGCGCACCGTCAACGAGGGCGAAATGGTGCAATCCAGCCTCAGCAGTTACGGTGAAGGCACTGTGGTGATGCGGATCGCCGACCTTTCCCGGATGATCGTCAAGAGCAACATCAACGAGGTGGACATCGCCAAATTTAGCCTGGGCCAGGCAGCGACGATCAAGCTGGACGCCCTGCCCTACGAGGAATACTCGGGCCAGATCGTCAAGATTGCCCCCTCTGCCACCTTGGAAAACAACGCCAAAGTCTTCCCCGTGGAGATCAGCATCAATTCCACCGGCGAGACTGCCAAGCCGGGCATGACCGCCGCGGTGAAGATTCAGGGCGAATCGCGCCAGGATGTGCTGGTGATACCCATCCGGGCAGTGTTTACGGACGACAAGAACCAGGACGTGGTTTACGTGATGCCCAAGTCCTCCGCCAAAACCGCTCCTGCCAAAGCCAGGAACGCCAAAGCCGCACCAACGGTGCAACCGACCGCCACACCCGTGGTTTTGGGCGCCAACGACCTGCAGAACGTCGAGGTGGTTTCCGGCCTGAAATTGGGCGACGTGATCTCGCTCAACGAGCCAGCGGGCCAGGGTGCCAGCATGCAAATGATGATGAGGTAGCAAGTTTAGATGATAGAGATAAAGAATCTATCCCGCAGTTTCGGACCGCTCAAGGCTGTTGACGATGTCAGTTTTGCCGTTGGCACCGGCGAGATTGTGGGTTTCCTGGGTCCCAACGGCGCCGGGAAAACCACCACGATGCGCATGATGGTAGGCTATTTGCAGCCGGAATCCGGAGCAATCGAACTGGACGGGCGGAGCGTGTTTGACGACCCCCTGTCAGCCAGCGCCCGCATCGGATATCTGCCAGAGCATAACCCCCTTTACGACGACATGAGCGTGCACGAGTTCCTGCGCTACATCGGCGATCTGCGCAGGATGAAGGATCCCGGGCTGAGCGACCGGCTGGAGTTCGTGCGCGAAAAGTGCGGCTTGGACAGCGTCTGGCGCCAAAGGATCAAGACCCTTTCCAAAGGTTTCCGGCAAAGGACGGGCCTGGCGCAGGCGATCTTGCACGATCCCGAGGTCCTGATCCTGGACGAACCCACCGGAGGCCTCGACCCCAACCAGATCCTGGAGATCCGCGAGCTGATCCGCGAACTGGGCAAAGCCAAAACAGTCCTGCTTTCCAGCCACATCATGCAGGAAGTCCAGGCCCTCTGCTCCCGGGTCATCATCATCAACGCGGGGCGGATCATCGTGGACGACCTGATGGAGAACCTGGGCTCCTACATCGCGGGCTACAACCGCGTGGTGCTGGAAGTGGAGCCGGCTGAGGCGGATTTCACGCCCTGGCTGCAGCAGTTCGACGAGGTCCAGCTGGATTCCCGCACGCAGAAAGGCTCCGTGGCGGCGCTGGAATTCCTCGCTCCGCCCGATACGGATATCCGCAAAGACCTTTCCGCCTATGTAATCGCGCAAGGCTGGCAACTCGTCAGCATCTATCAGGAGAAACAGAGTTTGGAACACATCTTCCACGAACTGACCTCGGGTGCGGCAATGCCCGAAGCCGCGGAGCCCGATGCCGGCGCAACGGAAGCCGGACCAGCCGCTGAGGCTGAACAGGAAAAAGACGGGGAGGAACAAGCATGAACCCCGCCCTGACCATCGCCCGCAAGGAATACGACCTTTCCCTGCGCCAGCTGGGCACCTACATCGTTTTTGCCATCTACCTGCTGGCTGTGGGGCTCATCTTTTCCCTCACTGCGCTGCGTTTCCGGGCCGCCGAAATGCGCGGCGCTTTCAGCACCATGCACAACCTGTTCCTCTTCCTCATCCCTGCCATCACGATGGGCAGCATCGCCAAAGAGCGCAGCAGCGGGACTTTGGAGCTGGTTTCCACCCTGCCCCTCAAACTGGGGCACATCGTGTGGGGCAAATTCCTGGGTGCCCTGCTGCAACTGGCCACGCTGCTGGCTTTCACGCTGGTCTTCGTGGCGCTGATCTCCATTTATGGCACGGGCGTGGATTACGGCGCCATCCTGACCGGCTATTTCGGCCTGCTTTGCGCCGGAGCCGCGTTCATCGCCATCGGGCTATTTGCCAGCAGCGTCTCCACGAACCAGGTGCTGGCCTTCGTTTTGGCTTTGGCGATCTGCGGCTTCTTCTATCTGTTGGGACGCGCCGGGGAAATGATCCCTCTGCGCCTGTTCAGCGTGATCGAGTTTCTGGGCTTCGACTACCATCTGCAGAACTTTTTCAGGGGAGTGCTGGATACCCGGGACCTGCTCTATTTCGGAGTGGTCGCCTTCATCTTCGTCCTGTTGGCGCAATTGCGCCTGCAAGGGCAAAACATGCTGCAGGAGCGCTAGAATGCAAGCGCGCCAGCAAATCCTCGGCACCTACTCCGTCAAGTTCGCCATCGCGCTGCTGATCCTGTTTGTGGGCGGATTCCTCTATCTGCGCCTGGATGTCAGCCGCAACCGCGCTTATTCGCTCACTCCGCAAACCAGGCAGAGTCTGCGTTCCCTGCAGGACAGGGTGGTGGTCAAGGTCTTCGCCTCGCAGGACCTTTCGCCCCAACTCAGCAACCTCAACCGCAGCCTGCGCGACATGCTCACGGAGTTCGCGCGCCTCTCCCGAGGCAAATTGCAGTTCGAGTATGTGCGTGCGAAAAGCAATGAAGACCTGATCGAACAGGCCAAGCAATACAGCATCCAGCCTTACACCGTGGTAACCATGGAAAACGACCAGCAGGTGAGCAAACTGGTGGTCCTCGGCCTCAGCTTCGAAAGCGGGGGCAAAACCTCGGCCACCTATCTGCGCCCCGGCATGGAGACCATGCTGGAATACCAGATCCTGAAGCACCTGAACCAACTGAACACCGCCAATCTGCCCGCCCTGAGCGTCTTTGCCGACTCGCTGGGGCTGATGTTCCAGTATGGCAACAATCCGGATGAAACCGCCACCTTCTTTCTGGAACTGATGCAGAACTACAACATCGTGCGCACCGATCTGCTCAAGCCGCCGGAATTCACGCCGGTGATGCTGTGCCTGGGCGTGATCGACTCCCTGAAGACCGAACAACTCTACAATCTGGACCAATACCTGATGCGCGGAGGAATGGTGGTGATGTGCCAGGACCGCGTGGCTGTGTTCAACACTCCGCAAGGGACTGGCGTGATCGAGATCAAATCCGCCCTCTACCCGCTTTTGGAACACTACGGCATCCACATCAAGCCCAACATCGTGCTGGACCGGGAATGCGAGATCCGCCAGGGTTCCGGTTTGGGCAGCCAGGTCCCCTATCCCTTCTTTCCGCTGATCCGTCCCAACCCCCGCTATCCCTACACCATGGGCTTCGAAAGCATCTATCTCTATTTTGCTTCGGAAGTGACAGCCATGGCCGGATCAAAACTGAAATATGAGCCGGTGCTGCAAACTTCGGCGCGTTCCAATGCCCTGGACGGACCGCGCTACGACCTCGAACTGGCGATCAACCAGGGACTCGATCCCGGATTCCTCAATTTGCCGCCCAAAACCGTCGCCGCTGAGTTTTCCGGCAAGATAACCAGCTTTTACAACGCGGCGCCCGGCGACAGCAATTACCGCGCCTCCAACGATAAAGCGCGCTTCATCGTCTTTGGTGACAGCGAACTGCCCATCGATTTCGGCGCCGGCACCTTTATCGTGCTCAACGCCGTCGACCAGCTATTGGGGCGGACCGGGATGCAGCGTTTACGTTCCCCGCGCGAAAACAACAGCTTCCTCGGCGTGGATGTGCTGATGCAAAAGCGCAAGCTGGTACCCTCCGATCCGGAACGGGAAACCAGCCAGCTGGCCCTGGCCTTCAAGCTCACCGCCATCCTGCTGCCCTCGCTGCTGCTGGCTTTGGCGGGGATAATCAGCCTGGCGCGCAAACACGCGCGCGAAAGGAGCTAAAGATGCCCCGCGCCAAGCTGCTCCTGCTCCTCACCCTCCTTGTCCTGCTCCTCCTGGCTGGATATTTGGCGCTGTCACGACCCCAGCGGGAGACCCTGAAACCCATCTTCAGCGCCGATTCGCTGGCCGTGATGGGAATCGAGATCAGCCAGGCGGAAAACCACCTCAAACTCAGCAAGGACGGCGGCCATTGGAATATCACCAGCCCGGTCAAATGGAGCGTTGAGGACAGCCGCATGCAGCTGTTCCTCAAAGAGGTCATCCAGGAAAACTATTCCACCACGCCCATCGCATCCGGCAAACAGGCCCTCCAGGATTATGGCTTCGAGACCGGCCGCGTGCTGAAGGTCAAAGCCCTTAACGCCAAAGGCAAACTGCTGCGCGAGGTGTGGTTCTCCAATCCCGGCAATCCCTTTGACTATTTCCGCTTCGCCGGCTCTTCCGACGTCTATCAGATCCGCCAGAAAGTAGCCTCAGTCTACGTTCCGGAGTTCGATGCCTGGCGTTCGCCCTACGTGCTCAGGCTGTTCGGCGACCAGATGCTCTCCATCAAGGTCAGCCATCCCAAAAACGAATACGAACTCACCCGCAAGGGCAATCTGTGGCATTTCAAGGACCGGATCGAGGATTTTGACGTTCCGCCCGGCAATCCGACCATGGGCAAACTCCTGAACATCCTGGCCGCCCTGGGTTCCTATTCCATCCTGAGCGAAGACGCGACGCCGCCTGCGGATTCCTTGCAGAACGTCGCCTGCGCGGTCACCATCCTGCAGACCGACCGGCAAACCCGCCGCATCACCTTTTACCCCTACGGGGAAAACTACCTGATGTCCGTGGATTCGCATCCGGGCAAGTACTTCATCGTCCTCTTCGACACCGTATTCCGTTTCACCCGCCACGCCATGCTGTTTCGCTCCCGGGAAGGCTATCCGCCGCAATGAGCCTCGCCATCCGTTCAGTGCGCAGCCTCGATCCGCAGATTTTTGAGGACATCACCCGGATCTGGCTCGCAACCGGGATCAGCAATCCTGCCCGCGCCGACGATTTCGCTTCTGTGCAATTCAATCTGGAACACGGGGGGATAATGCTGCTGGCCGAACTGGACGGCGTGCTGGCCGGCACCGCCTGGCTCAGCCACGATTTCCGCCGCCTCTACATCCATCACATGGCGGTGAGTCCGCAGCTGCAGAACCGGGGCATCGGACGCCAGTTGCTGGCCGCGGCGCTGGAAATCGCCAAAGAGAAAGGCTGGCAAGCCAAGCTGGAAGTGCACCGGGACAACGCGGCCGCCCGCCATCTCTATGCCTCCTGCGGATTTACCGACCTGGAAGGCTATATCACCATGATCAAGCGCGGCTGAGCATTATGCAACCGGCGAAATCCGACGTAGTGTCGCTTTCCAAAGCGACATCAGGACTTAAGCCATGAGTGGCTCCTACCGCAAAATGCTGAGCGATTGGCAAGCGCCCTACATCCAGGCTTTGGTGCGCCAGATCGAGACCCAGAGCAAGGAGACGCTCATTCGCTGGGCTGTGGACTACGCGGAGCGCGTCCTGGTGCCGCTGTGGAACAAACACTTTCCCTCCGATGAACGTCCCCAGGCCGCTCTGCACGCCGCTCGGGAATGGTTGGCGGGCACGCTCAAACTGCCTGCCGCGAAGCAGTACATCCTGGCTTGCCATGCAGCCGCCAGGGATGCTTCCGGAAACCCGGTTGCGCAAGCTTCCGCACGTGCCATTGGCCAGTGCGCCTCAACCATCCACTCCGCGCAGCATTGCATCGGGCTGCCCCTTTATGGAGCCCTGGCGCTTGCCTACGACACCTTGGGAATCCAGGCGGCGTGGTATGACCTGGAACAGCGAGCCGCGGAGGAATGCGGCCTCATGCTGGAAGCGCTGCTCGGAATCTCAATTCCGGATGAACCCCATCCAGCCCGCATCAATTGGAAGTGCTGAGTTTGGCGTAGGGTAGGATTCCGATCCTACCCAAACCATAGCTGTCTCCGAACCAGTTTCTACGTAGCATTGGAATGCTACGCTACACGTAGGGTAGGATTCCGATCCTACCAAAACCATAGCTGTCTCCGAACCAGTTTCTACGTAGCATTGGCATGCTACGCTACACGTAGGGTAGGATTCCGATCCTACCCAAACCATAGCTGTCTC
>CAYSAT010000001.1:68314-108531 GCA_964429035.1 uncultured Candidatus Cloacimonadota bacterium
ATGCTACGCTACACGTAGGGTAGGATTCCGATCCTACCCAAACCATAGCTGTCTCCGAACCAGTTTCTACGTAGCATTGGAATGCTACGCTACATGCGGAATGCTACGCTACACGTAGGGTAGGATTCCGATCCTACCCAAACCATAGCTGTCTCCGAACCAGTTTCTACGTAGCATTGGAATGCTACGCTACATGCGGAATGCTACGCTACATTCACCCGAGAGAACAGCGGGCGCGACATCTTTGCTTTAAATCTCTTTCTGGAACAATAAATGCTTTGATTACCTTCAAGATCAACTCAGGGAGATGTTTATGAAAACCTGGATCACGCTGGTTTTATTCAGTCTGGCGCTGGTTGCGCTGTTTGCCGTTCCGGTGACCGCGGAGCAAAGCGCGGCAGCCGCCAGGGCCTTGTTGGCACGGCACAACATCGATTCCGCCGTGCATTGCGAACGCGCGCTGCAAAACTCAGGCATAGAACTGGCGCGGGTTTATGCCCTTGACGTAAATGGCTATGTGGTGGTTGGCGCGGACGACGAACTCCCTCCGGTGCTTGCCTATTCCTTCATCTCTTCCTTCTCAGCTCCGGATGCGGATCTCCTGGCGGAGTTGCTCACGGAAGACCTCTCCCAACGACTGGTCTGTCTTTCAGAGGAAAACCGCGCGCACAACCGCTCTCTATGGCAGAACCTTGACGCGCCACGGGACCCTTTCCAGCAATGGCCGCCAGAAGGAAGCACGGTTACCGGTGGCTGGATCAAAACGCAGTGGACCCAGAGCTCGCCCTATAACGATCTTTGCCCCATCGACCCGGTCACCCAAGTGCGCAGTTACGCTGGTTGCCCGGCCGTCGCCATGGCGCAGATCGTGAATTACTATCAAACCATCAACGGCACCGTGTTTGACGACACCGACGATTACCACCACAACTACGCCGGGCGGAACTTCTGGATCGACGACGATTTCGCCGCGCATGGGTTTCCCTCCTGGCCTCAGTTGAATACCTATCTGGCCGCTCTGATGCAACACTATAAATACTCGCAGGAACAGACAAATACCGATAAAGCCGCCCTGACCTGGGCTTGCGGAGCGGCCGCGGAGCAGGTTTACACGTCAAGCGGCAGCGGAACCTTTGGTGTGGCGCAAGCCTTTGCCGCCTATCAGCGTTTCGGTTTCCAGGGCCTGGATCTGCTCACTGACACCGCTCCCGATCTTTATAACCGCATGGCGCAGAACATGATGGACGCCCAGCCGGTGCATCTGGCGGTGGTCACGCCGGCTTGGGATTCCGGACACAACGTGGTGGTGGACGGCTACAACACCGACAACTTTTTCCATTTGAATTTCGGCTGGGGCGGCTCCTACAGCGGCTGGTACCTCTTACCCGCGCAAATTCCCTACAACCTGACCGTGATCGAAGGCGCGATCGTGGACATCCAGCCCCGGGAGTATTTGTTTTCGCTGCCGGACACGCTGTTTTTCCTTACCCAGGATTCCATCTGGCAACCCCAAACCCTAGAACTGATCAACATCAGCGACGCGCCCTTATCCATCGAGGCGATCAACGCCTTTCCCCAATACCTTGGTGAAGCTGTGCTGAGTTTGGGTACGGAAGGCTGGGTGTATCCTGTCACAATTCCTTCCGGCCAGAGTTTGATCCTGACCTTGCAATGGACCTGGCCTGTAGAGCAGCCGCGGACATTGATCAGTGGCTGGATCGAGGTCATCCATGCCAACGGCGTGTATAGCGTTCCCATGGTGATCGAGAATTCCTGGTTCTATTCCACCGCGGAGGATGATATCCAGCCACCTGATTTGATAAGCGTTTACCCCAATCCCTTTGGGCAGGATCTGCATCTGAAAAGCGCGGAAACTAGGGAAATGAAAGTGACTGTCTACAATCAGAGGGGGCAGCGGGTCGCGGTTCTGCAAGGGCGCGATGAACTGACTTGGAATACCCGGGATCGCAAAGGCAAACCAGTGGCGCCGGGCATCTATCTGCTAAAGGTCGAGCAAGGCGGAACTTCCAGCTGGCGCCGCGCCGTCAAACTGGACTGATCTTTACTGCGCTAGAATAATCCGCTGATATTTCCGTCGCCTTCCACGTCGATGGATTCGGCGGAGGGGTGTTTGGGCAGGCCAGGCATGCGCATGATCTCGCCAGTGATGGGGATCAGGAAGCCCGCGCCGCTGGCAATGAGGATCTCGCGCACGGTTACCAGGAAATCCTTGGGACGGCCGATCAGATCAGGGTTGTCGGAAAGCGATTTCTGGGTTTTGGCGATGCAGATGGGCAGTTTGTCGAAGCCGTATTTGTTGATCTTTTTCAGGTCGGCCTTGGCGTCGGGTGTATAGTCCACCTTTTGGGCGCCGTAGATCTCGCTGGCCACGGTGTAGATCTTGTCTTCCACCGGGCTGTTCCAGTCGTAGAGTCCGCGATACTGGCAATACTCCTTATCCACCATGCTCACCACCTGCTCAGCCAGTTGCAGTCCGCCTTTGCCGCCCTGGCTGTGGTATTCCACCACCGAGGAATCGAAGCCCATGGAAGTGGCGAAATCCTTTACCAGCGCCAGTTCTTCATCGGTGTCGGTGGGGAAGCGGTTGATCGCCACGATGGATTTCATGCCGAATTTGTTGATGTTTTCCAGATGCTTGGCCAGGTTGGGCATTCCGGCTTCCACGGCCTTGGGATCAGGATTGGAGATGTCTTTCAGCTTGGCGCCGCCATGCACTTTGAGGGCGCGGACCGTGGCGACGAGCACCACGGCGTCGGTGCAGAACTGGCCGTATTTGCAAACGAGGTCGAAAAACTTCTCCGCGCCGAGGTCGAAGCCGAATCCCGCTTCGGTGACCACGTAATCGGAAAGGCGCAGCGCGGCTTTGGTGGCGATGATGCTGTTGGCGCCCTGGGCGATGTTGGCAAAGGGGCCGCCATGCACGAAGGCGACGGTGTTTTCGGTGGTTTGGACGATATTGGGCTGCAGCGCGTCCTTGAGCAGGGCGGTGATGGCGCCTTCGTAGCCCAGCTGGCGCACTTGCACCGGTTCGCCCTCGTAAGTGAAGCCCACGGTGATGTTGCCGATGCGCTCTTTAAGTTCTTCCAGGTTGTTGGAAAGGCACAGGATGGCCATGATTTCGCTGGCGGGTGTGATATCGAATCCGTCTTCGCGGGGGAAGCCCTGTTTGCTGCCTCCCAGGCCGATCACGATCTTGCGCAGCATGCGGTCGTTGACGTCCAAAACCCGTTTCCAGGTGATGCGGCGCGGATCGAGGCGCAGGGGATTGTCGTAATAAATGCTGTTGTCCACCAAGCCGGCGAGTGTGTTGTTGGCGGCGGTGACGGCGTGGAAATCGCCGGTGAAATGGAGGTTGATGTCTTCCATGGGCAGCACCTGGCTCCAGCCTCCGCCTGCCGCTCCGCCCTTCAGGCCGAAAACCGGGCCCAATGAGGGTTCGCGCAGCGCGACGATGGATTTCTTGCCCAATTGGTTCAGGGCCTGGGAAACTCCGATGGAGACGGTGGTTTTGCCTTCTCCAGCCGGAGTTGGCGTAATCGCGGAGACCAGGATCAGCTTGCCGATGGGGTTGTCCTTGATCCTCTCCAGGGTGGAAAAGCGAAGCTTGGCCTTGTATTCGCCGTAGTGGTCGATATCCTGGGGCGCGAGGCCTATTTTGGCGGCAATGGCGTCGATGGGTTCCAGTTTCACCTGGCTGGCAATCTCGAGATCTGTGGGCATAGCGGGCCTCCAGTTCTATTTTTTAGATATAGTAACTGGTTTTAAGGTACCGGGCAACAGCGTACCCAGTGTAGCAAGCAGACGGCTGGAGTAAAAAAAACTTGACATAATGTAAGGTGTAACATTCTTTGTGTCGTGTCTGGCTGACATAGGCCGGAAGACAAAAAAAACCCAAGGAGCCAACATGCTTACCCAACAGAAGGAAGCCGCCATTACCCTTGCCAGCAGCGCCGCATTCTTGATTCTGAAAGCCCTGGTCGTTCCTGATCTGGGCTCGTTCAGTTGCGAACTGACCCTCGTTCTGCTCGCCCTCTTCATCGTCAGTATCTGGGCTGGCCGCATCATCATCGGAGCGAAGTTCAAGCTTCTCGACGAAATGGACAAGACGATCCGCTATCAGGCCGCATTGATCGCCGTGCATGGATTTGGGGCGGTGGTGATGATCTACGCCTGCGTTCTGTACCTGATCCATAGGGACGTTCAGAATGTTCCGCTGCGTCAGGTGCTGAACCTGGCTTATTACGGCTGGATTTCGCTATATGTGTTTTGGTCGGGGTCGATCCTGGTCTTATACCGCAAGGGGGCTTTAAATGTTTAAGGCCGCGCCTCAGATCACCAATACCATCCGTAAATGCCGCTTCGACAACGCTGAAATGACCCAGGAAGAGTTGGCAGTAAAAGTGGGGGTCACGCGCCAGACCATCATTGCCCTGGAAGCCGGAAAGTATCTGCCCTCGTTGCTGTTGGCGCTGCGCATCGCGCGGGTTTTTCACAGCACGGTCGAGGAGATCTTCATCATCGGCGAGTGATCCGGACCGGCCTTTTTCTTAACCTTGCGCGAGCGCCCTTCCAAGCATGTGTTTAGAGCAGGTGCAGGGTAGGCTTGACCAGTCTTTGGCGGCGGTCGTTCCAGACGCTCAGGATATGCAAATCGGCAACATGCGCGGTGTTTGAGCCGATTCCGGTTTGTGGCTGGGCTGCCTCGCCGGTGTCAACGGTGGCAGCGCTCAGGGCTTCGTGCGGAGTAAGTTTGACGTTCTTCATGGTGTCTCCTGGTTGGGTGTATTTCTACATATCTAACGTGGGAGTTGGGGAAAGTGTTGGAGTTTTTTTGGTAGGGCTGATAATTCGGCGCCGGGTACACCGGATACCGCGGCTTGCCTACAGGCAGAATGAACATCGGGAAGGACAGGCGAGGAAAATGCTTGACACTGGAGCTGCCTGTGGAGGATGGAAATCGTGAGAATAATATGAGGATCAAGAATGGTATTGGCGGAGACTCGAACGAGGCCGGCGCTTCTTCCCTGGAGCGAATCAAGGAGGGGCGCGTGAAAGGCAGGATCAATCTGGACCAGGTGGAGCTCTACCTGTGGTACCTGTTGGTGCTGCTCAGCGTCGTTTCTGTTTTCTACAAAGCGCTCCAGCAAGATTGGGGGCTCACCATGATGGCCATTCTGACCCTGGCGATGTTCCTGTTCGTGTCCCTGTTTTCCCGCCTGACCAGAAAGCGCGTTCCGCCCCTGTTCCGCTATTTCTTCATATTGCTCACAGCCGCAGGGATCGCCTACAGCTGCGTGCTGCGGGATTGGGATATCACCGTCAACGGCCTCTTGACCATCGTCCTGCTCAGTTTGCCGATCTGGATGATCAAGCGCAAGTTGATCCTGATCCCCTCGCTGTTCCAGATCGTGGTGCTGGTTTACATCCTGGCGTCCATGTACTTTGGCGAGGTGCTGTCTTTCTATTACCATTTCAGTTGGTGGGACGACATCGCGCATCTGACCTCCGCGCCTTTCATAGGCTACGCCGGGTTTCTGATGGTCTATATCATCAACAAGGACCAGCAGATCCACCACCGTTTCAGCCCCTTTTTCCTGGCTCTCTTTGCCTTTAGTTTCTCCATGGTGGTGGGCGTCGCCTGGGAGATCTTTGAATTTGGCGTGGATGTGTCCCTGGGCGTGAACATGCAGAAAGCCCGCGATCTGGAACTCGTATACGGGTTTTTCGATACCCGGCTGGGCTTGATGGACACCATGCAGGACCTGGTGGTCGACGCCTTCGGCGCTCTGCTGGTTTCCATGATCGGCTACCACTATTTGAAAAAGGACAGCGCCAAAGCCGCCTCATTCTGGAAACTCAAGGACCAGTTCATCGAGGACAATCCCCAGTTGTTCGATTAGCAGCGTCCGCTGGAATTCCAGCCCTGCGCACCGATAGTTCTTGTCTTCACCCCACCGCTTGCATGATGGCCCTGCCGATTATTTTCTTTACTTCCCAGCCACCTTGGGATATATTGTAACTACAGGTATGAATTGATGAGAAAACTACATATATTACTGGCGTTGCTGCTGCTCAATACCGCGCTGAACGCCACGAAATACGCCGGCGAGATCTTCCAGATCGCGCCCGGAGTTTCCAACCAGGCCATGGGCAATACCGGCCTGACGTGGACCGGTTCGCTGGCAGCGGGATGGTGGAATCCGGCTTTGTTGGCCGTGGCGGAAGACAGCGGCGTGGAACTGATGCGCAGCGAGCATTTCGAAGGGCTGATGCGGCAAAACCAGCTCTCCGTGGTGTTCGGTTCGCTCACCCGCAGCTCGATCCAGATCAACCATCTGGGCATCAGCAAGATCAAACTGACCCAGCTGGAAGATCCTGCCGACACGCTCAGCAATTCCAACCGCCCCGTGGTTTGGAAAACGGTGGGCAACAACGACGTGATCCTCAGCGGCAGCCTGGCCAGATCCCTGGGTTCCAGACTGCATCTGGGCATAACGCCGAAACTGGCTTACCGCAATCTGGCGCAGCATTCCGGCTATGGCTTCGGAGCCGATCTGGGCGTGCTGTGGAATGCTGGCCGGGGATTTCAAGCCGCCGCCAATCTGCGCGATTTCTTTTCCACCCAGATCATCTGGGAAAACGGCACCCATGAGACCGCCATGCCCAACCTCGACCTCGAGCTGGGCTACGCCGCGAAGCTCTTCCAGAAAGGCATTCCCGTGCATCTGGCTGCGCGGACTCAGGTCTACGCCGAAGACCGCGGCGAGGCTTCCAATGTGGCTGCCGGCATCTTCAGCGCCGATCTGCACGCCGGGGTGTTGGTGCAGCCCATCCCCGCGCTGAATGTGATGGCGGGCTGGGACACGGACAGTTTCACTGCCGGCTTGGGAGTCCGCTGGCGCAGCTTGGGCCTGGATTACGCCTGGCGCAATGGCGTGGCCGGTGATTTGGGCTACTCGCAGCGCCTGTCGTTGAACTACCGATGGTGAAACTTGCCCTTTTGGGGGCTACGGGCTCCATCGGCACATCCACCCTGGAGGTCGTGAAGGAGCAGGCGCAGCGCTTCTCCATCCAGATCGCCTCCGCGCATTCCGACTACCGGAAACTCATCCAGATCGCGGTCGAATACAAGATTCCAACCCTTGTTTTTACCGGAATCACCGAGCGCGCCCAACAAAACGCGGTCCGCATCCACGCGCCGCATCAGAACGTCTTCTTCGGCGAAGAGGAGTTGCTGGCCGCCTTGCGCAACGAGGATTACGACATCGGCCTCAACGCCATCAGCGGTTCCGCGGGCTTGCGCAGCAGTTTCGCGATCGCCCAGAGAGGTAAAAGGCTCGCCCTTGCCAACAAGGAATCCCTGGTGCTGGCAGGCCATTTGCTGCTGCCCTTGATCAAGGAAAAAGGCGCGGAACTCATCCCCGTGGACAGCGAACACAGCGCCCTGTTCCAGTGCATCGGCGAGCGTCCCGAAGCGGAGATCAAAAAAGTGCATCTGACTGCTTCCGGAGGCTCTTTCCGGGATTTGCCCCTGGCCGATTTTGGCAGAATCACCGTGGCACAGGCTCTAAAGCATCCCAATTGGAACATGGGCGCGAAGGTCACTCTGGACAGCGCCACCATGTTCAACAAAGCCCTGGAAGTGATGGAGGCGCGCTGGCTGTTCGGCCTGCCCTACGAGAAGATCGCAGCGGTGCTGCATCCGCAGTCCGTGATCCATTCCCTGGTGGAATTCGAGGATGGCTCCATCCTGGCGCAACTCAGCATTCCGGACATGAAACTGCCCATCCTCTACGCCCTTTCCCATCCGCGCCGATTGCCCTCCAAGGCAGTGCGGACCAGCCTTCTGGACCTTCCTCCGCTCACTTTCGCGCCCCTGGAGAAAGAGCGCTATCCGCTCTACTTTCTGGGCCTGGATGTGGCTAAAGAGGGCGGAATCCTGCCCACGGTGCTGAACAGCGCCAATGAAGCGGCTTTGCGGCTGTTTCAGGAAGGCAGGATCGCTTTCACGGACATCCCCAAACTCTGCGCTGAAGCGGTGCGGAACCACACCAACATACCCCATCCGGATCTGGCCACCATCATCGCCGTAAACAGCGCAGTGTACCAGCAAACGCTGGCCAGCCTTACTTAAGCAGGATCAGTTTTTTGGCGCTGCTGCCCCGTGCAGTGACCAATCTGGCCACATACATACCCGCACCAGCCAACTTGCCCGCGCCATCCCTGCCATCCCACTGCCAGCTGTTTTCGCCTGCAGCAGCGCGGCCTGAGCACAACGTTCTGATCTTCTGCCCCTTCACATTGTAGATGGCCAGCTCGACGGGTTCTGATTCTGGCAGAGGGAATCTGAGTGTCGTGGACTCCTGGAAGGGATTCGGATAGCAGTAAAACCCTGACAGCGCCGGGCTCACCGGATCGTCAGCCGCTGTCACCTGGTAGGAATAGATCGAGATATTGTCCTGGGAGAAGAGGTAGAAATAGTTGGCGTCCCACTCGAGTTTGGAGGAATAGGAGTACTGCGGCAGGAAATAGTCCTCAGCCAGAAAGCCGCTCGGAAAGCCGCTGGTATCGTAGAAACTCACTCCGTTGCCTCTGCCGATGCAGACGAAATCCTGGAAGGGAAAGCCGAAGATGTCGTTGGCGACGGAGAAAGTGGACACCTCGTTGTGGAACATGCAGGTGGGGCTGTCATTCCCGATATCCCTGATGTAGAGATAGTTTCCGCAGGGATAGACCCAGCCAGGACCTGGGATAAAACCGCTCAGCACATTTGGTGGCTGCGGAGCGTTTTCCGGAAAACCGGCAAAGGCATAGAGGTCATACATGCCGGACACTGAGGCCAGGCTTGCCATGTAGAGGATTCCATTCACGAAGGACGGATTCTGCAGCGCCGCGCCATACGGATACGTGAAGAGCAGATTGGCCTGGTTGCCCGCGATGGCGTACTTGGCAATCGTAGCCGCGTTGCCATCCCACAGGTAGAAGCACTCCGGCTCTTCAGTGTTAAACACCAGGCTGGTCTGCCAGGAATGTGGCTGGGAAAACACCAGCTGCGGGTTCTGCAGGTCGCTGATGTCGTAGAGCGCTTCCGTTTCCAGCACATCAAAAACCCCCAGCGGAGTCATCCGGGTCCACAGGTAATGGCCATAAACCCACGCGTAAACGGAGCGGCCGGGAAACAGCGTGAACGCGTATTCCGGATCTTGTGGAGCAGAAACGTCGAAACACGTAACTCCCCGGTAGTAAAAGGGTTGCAGGATGTAGTTCCCATACTTGGCCCCATGTCCATTCGGCTCGGGATACTCATAGCACTCGGAGGCGAAACTCAGAGTTCCATCGTCCTCCATTTCCAGACACAGGCAGCCATAGACAAAGCAACAGTGGAACAGGAAATCACCCTGCGCCACCAGTTTGTCCATGGCTGGCGCGTCTTCCAACCCCGGCGGATATGGGTCATTATGCAGCAGCACCGGCTGGGCTGGATTGGCGATATCATACACATAGAAGCGGGACGTGTCGCCCTCATAGTTGCCGAAGACCAGATTGCCGCTAACGACCACGCCGTTGGTGTCGAACTCGTGCTCGATGAAGGACAGCTGGTTCCAGTTCAGGGCGTCGTTTACCTGCCACAGATACATGCCCGCGCCGCATTGCGAGCCGACGAGGTTGGGGCCGAGAGTGGCAAAGCGGGGAAAGGAATTGACCTCATAGTGCGGCAAGGTCACGGTGCCCAAAGAGCTAAGCCCAGTAACGGGATCCGCGCTGAACAGGCTGAAGGGAGAAGCGTTCATGGGCCGGCTGATCACCACATCGTCCGCGATTACCTCAAAACGGTAATGCCCGGGATACTGGTGCGTGATCTCCAAGGTGGCCGGATCGAGGCAAACCAGGCTTTGCATGCCCGCAGAGGTCTCCTTGCTTGCCAGAAGGACTCCATTGGCAACGCGCAGATTGTAGTAAAGGAGATAATCCGCGCCGCTGCCGATCATTCCTGCAGATTGGGGATGCCAGGGATCCGTCACATCCACCCGGAAGAGCGTTCCTGAGTCCGGCCCAAACAGTGTGTTTGAGTTGTAACTCACAGCCACAAAGAGGTAATTCTGCCACAGCAGCAGTTCCTGCGTCCAACCCGGAACGCCGTAATTGGCGATCTCGGTGAAGGTATTCGCCGTGCTGTCCCACACGCAAACCTGAAAGCCATAGCTGTTGGGGATATAAACGTAGGGATACTGGATCGCCGGAGCCCTGGCATAGCCCATATCGTGCGACGTGAAGGCGAAACGGGATACTTCCTGCACCTGCAGATCATGGACCTGCGCGTTTAGAAAGCCGAATCCGGCCAGCAATGCCAGCAAGCAGGCGGAACAAATAACACTGCGGCGCAAATTGCAGACAGGTAAAGCGCGAAGCAATGCTGTGATGAAAAGCCCATATGGGCGTAACAACCTAGCCCAGGGTGGAGCGCAGCGTAACCCTGGGGTGCTGATATGGAAGTGCGGCAAGCCCCTGAGGGGCGACACAGATGCCTTGGTAAGAGTGTCGCCCCTACTGGGCTTTGTCATTCTACATAATCCATTTACCCAGGGTTCCGCTGCGCTCCACCCTGGGCTAGTTTGTTTTGCTCCTGCGGAGCATTTTCTGGGCACTTTCACACTTTTTCAATTGCTCCTTAACGCAGTGTTCCGGCAAATGATGCAATTCGCCGCGGTCTCAATATCTTTTCCAACCCAGCTTACGCTTTTGGCGGTTCCTGCAGTTTGCCCAAAAAGAGCACAGTACCGGTGGGACGGTGCACGATCAGATAGAGGAAAGGCCGGTCGGCGCGAAAAACCGGGATGGGCTTTACTGGAGCGGCTTTGGTGGCCATGATCACACCGGTGGCGGCTGCCGCTTCGGTGCCTTCTTCATTGACTTCCACGAAGGCCTTGTGCACCACATCCATGATGTAAAGGTCGGCGGTTCCGGGTTCACGGATGCCCGTAAAGTCGGCCAATCCAGCGTCGAAGGCGTCCTTGATCCCCAGGTCGCTGAGGGTTCTAGACAGGCCTTCCAGAGTGTGTTCGACCTTGAACTTGGGGATGTAGGCCTTCACTTCCTGCACCTGCAAAGCGTCGCGCCATTTGCTGTACACGGCTTGGGACAGCACTTTCTTCTGGCTGTCGATTTCGTCGGGCAGCACGAAGAGCATCGCCAGGTCCTTCTCCGCGTAAGGCATTTCCAGCAGCTGGTAACCCGGCACTTCGGCATAGGCGAAATCCCCTTCCAGATACATCATGTCCACCGGGCGGGCAAACTCCGCTTCGCGTTTTTGGGAAGAGGCGTAGAAGGTGTCCGGGAAGGTGGCCTTGGGATCAAACTGCTTGAGCCAGTTACCCTTGAAGTAGATGGCGTTCACCAATACGATGCCGTCGTTGCTGTCCTGGATGGCGTCCGCGCTGATCAGGTTTTTGATGCGTTCCTTGGTCTTTTTCTCCACCCAGTCGTTGATGAATTTCGCCGTGCCCTGGGGATCTCCGAAATTCAGCGAATAGAGGTCGCTGGCATACATGTCCCGCAGCAGGTCCAGATAGTCCTGCAGCAATAGGTGCTTGTATTTGTCAGCGCCGAAAAGGGCGTTGGCGACGTTCAGTTCCGCCTTGCCCCGTTCGCCGATCTCATTGAGGGCGGTCTGCAGCTTGCGGAACGCCGCGTGCTGTTCCTTGGGCGGCAGGTCGAAACCCAGGGCAGTGGCGATCTGCTCGGCCGTGGCGCCTTTCGCGCCGCCCCAAACCATCGCCATTGCGGAGGAAATGCTGTAGGGGGAGTAGAAGATGTTCTTGCCGGGTTTGTCCATCAGGTTGAAGATCTGGAAGGCGAAATCTCCGGGCTTGCCGGCTTGGATGGCGGCGTTGCCGGGATCGCTGGCTGGATCCTTGTCCTTGCCCTTGTTGCAGGAACAGCCGCAACTGAGGCCCAGGATGAGGAGCAGTAAGAGCGCTATTCTGAGTGCTGTCATGGTGTCTCCCTTTGTCTCAAAGATGTATAAAAACTATACAAACCCGGCACGGACTTCCGTCAATCTTTTTTGTGGCTCAAGTTCAATTGAGGTGGGTTAAGTTTAGGCACAGATCGATACGGAGCTTATGCCTGGATAAGCCCCTCGGGGGCGAAACAACTTAGCCCACAGTTCCGCTACGCTCCACTGTGGGCTAAGTTTTTTCGCCCTCCGGGCTTACCCACGTGCCTACCCACCAGAATTGAACTTGAGCCTTTTTTTGTGCGCACTGGGGGATAAGCCTTAATCAAGTCTTAATCAAGCCTTAATCAAGCGTTAATTATTAACGCTTGATTAAGGCTTGATTAAGAAGTGATTGACGCTTACAGGCCAGGGCGGACTGGACGCCAGAAAAACAGAAACTAATCGCAAGTAGTTGATAAAGTGAGAGTTCCATTCTTCACTGGAATGACGGATACTTTCGGTTCTCATTCAAATCTCTCCTTCAAACTATGTGGGCAGCCCGAAGGGCGCAGGCTGTTGACAAGCCCGCTTCAAGCGGGTTTGACAACACGCCGCGCACTATCCTGAGCATGCCAATAAGGCTGATTTTTAAGCGAAATGGGACACCTGTCCCATCTGATAGGAACGAGACCATCATTTCAGCAGCGTGACTTTCGCAGTGCCAGCCAGGCGGCCTCCATCTTGCAATCTCACCAGGTAAATGCCTGAAGAGCAGGCTCCGCCGCGTTCATCCCGGCCGTCCCACACGAATTCAGAATTTCCGGCGGGCAGGATTCCCGTGTGCAGGATTCTGATCTTCTGGCCTTTCAGGTTGTAAACGGCGACCTCGCCGGATGTAGCGAGCTTGTTGTTGATGCGAATCAAGCTTTGGCTGGAAAAGGGATTGGGCTGGCAGCGGACCTGGACGACGGGCGGATTCAAAGCGGGATCGGAACTGGACACGGTTCCGGGCATTTGCAGGCAGTAGATGATATTTTCCCGCTTGAACAGGAAGCGTTCTCCGCGAAACACTATCCGGCTGGGTTTGTAGGGCAGCCTATGGTGCGCGATGTATTCAGGTGCCTCGGGGTCGTCGAGGTTGTAGAGGATCACCTGGTTGGCGAAGCCGGTGACGATCAGCATTTGGCCGTCCGGAGTGAAGAAGGGTGGCCGGTCGGAGGCGTCGCCAGGCATCAGTACAAGGGCACTTCCTGCGTAAGTGCTGGCGTAAGGATTCGAGACATCATAGATCAGGGTTTGGTCGGAGTAGCCAGAGATATAGATGTAGGAACCGTGTTTGGCTAGAGTGGGGGTAAACAGCTGTGGGGGGTTGGTGCTGGGGATGATGGGCTGGGAACAGATCAAGAGCGGTTGCTCAGCGGACACCCGGTAGGTTTCCAGCACGCCCTGCCACACTATCCAGAGCAGGTCGCCTTCCATGGCCAAGGATTTGGCGTTGCGGTTCAGGGTCCACCAATAGACCGGATTGGTGGGGTCAGAGACATCGTAGTACCGAAGCCCGTTTGTACCGCGGATTATGAATATATTACCATACCTCCAGGTCTCTCCGGAACTTCCGGATATGGTGGACAGCAGTTGGGGATCGGCTGGATCGGCAAGGTTGAAGATATAGGAGGCCAGACCGCTCCAACTGGTCGTGTGCAGAGAATTGTGCTGCACCTTGAGGTCTCTGGCGTCTGCCAAAGCTGCGCAGGGCTGCGCTCCCACGATCTCATCCTGGGTGTTCAATTGCGCGATGTTGCCGGTGTAGTAGAGCCAGTCATCCCTGGCTGCCAGGCCTTCTCCATACACCACGGCGGTTTCAAAGGTATAGACCAGCGGTTCCGGCGGTACCAGTTCGCTCAGGTCGAGGCAATAGGAATAGCCTTCCCGGATAATGTAGGCGTAGGGCAGATCGATCAGGCAGCGCTCGTCATCGATGCTGAAGAGGTCGAAGGCCGCGAGTTCCTCCTGGTTGAGCGGTTCCGTAAGTTGCTGGACGCGGAAGACGTTGTCTCTGTGGCTGTAGCGGATGTTGTCCAGAATCACGCTGTGCCCCATTCCAAATTCCAGGTAGCCCAACCACTCTGGTACATTTGGGATTGCCAGGTCATAAACCTTGGTGTAACAGCCAGACTGCTCCAGAAACAGGAAATTCTGGTAAAAGACCACTTCGATGGGGTCCTCGTAATCGTAATCGGGCAGGCTGATCGCACCGGTATAGACGGGACTGGCGGGATTGGAGATGTCCAGTATTTTGAGCACGGCGGTCTCGCTAGTGAGGTTGTAGCTGAGGACGGCCGCTCTGTTTTCGTGGGCCCAAACCCGGAAGAGGGGATGGTTGTCGGTGAAGCTGCCCACTTCCGTGGCGCTGTTTTCGGCGCTGATGTTGATGATCCTCAAGCCGAGGGATTGGGTGGACATCAGCAGGTAATTGCCGCTGAAAGCCAGGTCCCGGTAGCCCACCATGTTGACCGCGTATTCGTAATTCAGGACGGGATTGGCGGGGTCAAACAGGCTGTAACGGCGCAGCCTGTGTTCAGAGTTATCCGGGATATAGACATGCGCGTCGTGTAGGAAAGCTTTGCGGGGGTTTCGATAGGGCACATTCAACGATCCTTGCAAGAGAGGCAAAGCGGGGTTTTCCGCATCGTAAACCTTCATCCAGCCGTTGTTGTCGTCTATCTCTTGCAGGGTGACCATCAGGCTGTTTTCCACCAGCAAGTTGCCATTGTCGAAAAAGGAGGACGGATAGATCCTTTGCATGGTTATCGAGGCGTGAACCGCGGCGCTTATTGCCAGCAGCAGCGCGCAGAGCAGAAGAGTCTTTGATCTTAGCATAGTGTCTCCACTTTTCTTTCCGGCTGAAAGTCAGCCTTTTCTGATAGAGACGTTTTTTGGGGGGAATGGGGGAGCGAATTGACTAAGTTTTTGCGATCGGCCGGATCAAATCTTCCATCTGCTGTCGCGTCAGTAGGCATTTTCCCTTGTCCATGGGAACACGAAATCCGGGGGGAAGTTCCAGTCGGCCCAGCATTTCATTCCTGCCTATCTTCTCCGTGGCGATCCTGCGGCTCTCTGGAAAGCGGAGCACGATATTGAGCAGATGCGGGATGTTGGCGCTTGTGATGCCCACCACATATAGTTTGTAGCGGGAAGCGCCCAGATCCCGGATGTCCCAATTGTGCAGTTTTTCAAAGCCTTGAAAGCAGTTTTCCAATTCCGGTTGAAACTGCTGGAACCGGCCCTGGGGAACCTGGCCCCGCGCTGCTTGCTGGCCAGCCCGGACCAGTTCGCGGACGTAACGTTGGACTGTTTTGTAGTCCTGATAATCCAGGATGCCGGGTGTATTTACCCAGCCGAGTTTTCTCAGGCAGGCCGCCCGTAAGTTGCGTTTGTGCTGCTTGCTGCGCTGTTTGGCTTGCTCGTAGGTGATCCCCTTAGATTGGGCGTAGGCGCGCAGATTGGGCTGGCGCGCCATCCTCTGCAAGGGCAGGAAATCCGGATGGGCCAGCAGATCCGGCAGCAGGACGCCGATCTCTCCATCTGGGATAAGTTCTTGCAGCCTGGCCAACTTGTTCAATTCGTCAGTTTCAGCCTGCAATTGGCGCAGGAACTCGTTTTGGGCTTTGTCCTGGCGGTATTGTTCCACCACCAGGTTGTAGATGACCTTGCGCAGCCAGGCCTGGATATGGCGCAGTTGGCTTTCTTCGCGGATCAGGCGCAGCAAGGCTTCCTGGACCAGGTCCTCAGCCCGTTCCGAATTTCTGAGCAGGCTGCGGGTGTAAGCCAGGCAGTGCTGGCGCAGTTCGGCGAAGTATTCCTCGATGGTTTTGGGTAAATAATGCTGGAGGAATTCCTCTACTCCGCTATCCTGTTCTGGGGCTGATTGCCAGCTTTGCAGCAGGCGGCTTTCCACTTCCACGGCGATGCCCTTCTGGATGAAGAGGGGGCTCAGTTCCTGATTGATCCTGGCTTTCAGAAGTGCCGGGTCCTTTCTCGATGAAGCTATCGGAACCGGGGTTTTGGCTGCTTGCTTCCTGGCGGAACGCATAATGTCACAGATAGCGCAGCAGATCGCGGTCCGTCACGCCGGCATAGAGCTCGACGTAGGGCTTCACCGGGCTGATGTTGATCTTGGGGAAGAAGACCTCTTCCACTTGGAAAAAGCCGACTGACGCGCTCATCTCCACGGTGATGGAGATGGGCTTTTCCGCGCCTTTCTGGATGCGGACCTTGTGGATGGCGCCGGCTGAAGTGCGATGGATATCGCCGATGCGTGGTTCATTGGAAAGCATGCTGGGTATGCGCGCGCGGCCTTTTTCCATGTCCGAGCCGTCGCCGATGAGCACCAAACCGGCTTCCAGAGAGTGGATGCGGTTGGTGGCCATGTGCCCGAAAATGCCTTCGATGGCCAGCGAGCGGATGGCGGTTTTGGTCATATAGGCGTCCGGAGCGTGGATGGCGTCCAGGATGCGGTCGATGTAGGGCGTGGCGAGCTGGATGGAGATGATCTCGTGGGAATGCCGGGCCACGGACATGCCCAGATCGTGCAGCAGCGAGGCGAAGATCACGGCGGTGAGCGAATCTTCGGCGGTGCCGGCCTCCTCTTTCTCCAGGTTCATCTGGATGCCGGCATCGTGCAGCAGCTTGAACATCTTGATGGCGTTGAGGGTGGCCTTGCGCATGTGCACGGGCCCGTGGTCGTTGAAGCCGAGGCGCTTGATGGAGACGATGTTGGCGTATTCCTGCATGGCCTGCAGTTGGGGATCGGAAAAAAGCAGTTGCGCGGCTTGCAGGGGCTTCCCTTCCAACTGCTTGAGGATGCGCTGTTCAAGGCTGCTTTGCTTGGCTGATTTATTCATGGGGGTAACTCCTAGAAACGGTTGATGAGGCGGTAAACGAGGTTGGTGACGCTGCTGACCACGGCGATGGCCATGGCAATGGTGAGGGAGATCAGCAGCGCTTTGTAGGCGTGGGTGGAAGCGGCTGCGTTGTTTCCGGCGATGTAGGCCTGCATCGCGTAGTAGAGGCTGCTGCCCGGAACAAGCGGAATGATCACGCAGGTTACAAACACCGATACGGGCACCTTGACCGCGCGGGCCACAACCTCCGAATAAGCGCAGACCAGGATGGACGCCGCGAAGATCGAGTAGAGCAGGGAATTTGAGAAGTGGAGGAAGATCAGGTAAAAAGCCCAGCTTAGCCCGCCGCCCACTGCCAACAGCAGGATCTTGAAGCCCTGGAGGTTGACGCGGATGGAGAAACCCAAAATGGACAGGGCGGCCCACATAAACTGCATCAGGGTGAAGCGATCGAAAGGCTGCATCCTAAAACCCCCACAATTCCCACAATTTGAGCATCACACCGCTGCCTGTGGCGATGGCGATCGCGATGAACAGGGCTTCCATGCCGCGCGCCGTTCCAGAAACGAGGTCGCCGCTCATGGTGTCGCGGATGGCGTTCACGAAAGACAATCCCGGCACCAGCAGCATGATGCCGCCGATGATGATGTTGTCCAGTTTGATGCCGGGGACTGCCATGTCCAGAAGTTTGGCGAAGGAAACTACGAGCGCGGCGCCCAGGATATTGAGCAGGAAGTTGTTGATCTGCAGCGTTCCCAGCAGCCTCAGAGACCAGCTGACCAGCACTCCAACCGCGTAAGCCACCCCGAATTCCGCCCAGGATCCGCCAAACAGCAGGCAAAAACAGCCGCTGGTCATGCCGCCCATGAAGATGTTCAGCCAGTTGGGATACGGCTTGGCGGCCTCGATGCGTTTCAGATGGCGTTTGAATTCGGCGGCGCTCATCCTGCAGACTCCATCCCGGCAGAATTGCTCTTCCAAATCGTGGACCAGGTGGCTGATCCGGGTAATCTTGCCCAGGTCGATGCGCCGGTTGTCGATGCGCTTGATGCTGGTGGTGATGTTGTGCTGGGTGTCTTGCACCGAGAGGAAGAGGCCGGTTGGGGTTACGTAAGACTCCGTGTGCAGGAACCCGAAGACGGTGCAGACCTTGCGCATCATGAGTTCCACCCTGTTTGCCGTGGAACCGCTCTGCAAGAGGATGCGCCCAATTTCCAGGCTGATCTCGGTGGCTTCCTGTATCGTGATCGTGTTCATTGTTCCTGGTTTTCCACAAGTTTGAGGATTTCTTCCGGAAGGCCCAGAATGCGCGCCACGCGGATCGCGCTTTGCGGCGGCGCCTGGTTGTGGTCCAGGCGTTGGAGGCTGTAGTCCATGGCCTCGCTGAGCGCTTTGAGGCGCTGCGTGGGGCTTAGCGGCAGCCGGGAATTCAGCGTGGGGGATAAGGTATCCAGCCCTTTGATGCTGTAGTGCGCCAGGCCATCGAGCAAGGCTGGGGCTGTGAAATGGGTGGCGGCGACGCAGACCCTGCCAGTGGCAGCCAGGTGGCGCAAAACAGCCGAGGCCAGCAGTTCGCCTTCCGCGGGATTGGTCCCCCTGGCAAATTCATCCAGCAGGAAGAGCGTGTTTCCCTCTTGCTGAATTGCTTCCGTGAAGGAAACCACTTCGCGTCCGAAACTGCTCAGATCGGGGCTGGATGGCGTTTCCGCCTGATTGGTCCAGACATCGTCAAAGAGGGGCAATTCGGCTTTGCGGCAAGGCAGCGGAATGCCTAAACGCGCCAGCCAGCATAGTTGGCCCAGGGTTTGCAGGATCGTGGATTTGCCGCCCATGTTCGGACCGGTGAGCAGCGACACGGCTTGGTCGAAAAAGTAGTCCACGCTTTGGTAACGCCTTCCCAGCCCTTCCAGATGCAGCTTGAGCGGCAGGTTTACCGCCGCTTCGATCCGAATGGCCTTTTTGCGCGTGAGAGTGGGCACGCAGCAAGCGTGGTTGAGGGCGAAATCCGCCAGCAGAAACAGCCAGGCTCCCTGTTCCAGGGTGTGGAGCGCGGAACGCAGAGCGGGCACGGCAGCCAGGATCTGGCGCGAGAGGTCTTTCAGGACGCGTTCTTCTTCCTTTTCCTGCTGCTGCGCCAGCAAACTCAAGTTCTTCTTCAGTTCCAGGCAGGGTTCGTCGTCGGCGAGCAGGAAACTGTAGTTGGCAACGCTTTCCGACCTCAACGTGAAGAAGGGCGAGTGCATGATCCGCTCCGCCAGCTCGACCTTGGTGCGCGACATGGTGAATTCTTCCATCAGTTCCGGGATCTGCAGTTCGCCGCGCGCTTCCTGCAAAAGTTGCGCCCTCGCTTGCTGCAGTTTGTGGCCCAGTTCCAGGCGCTGGCTCAGGATCTGGCCCAGTTTACTTGAATAGGCCGCGGAAATGCGGAAAGCGGGCAGGCCGGAACCCTCCGGATCCAGCAGGGCAAAGATCTGCCCGAGGTCGGGCAGCAGGAATTGGTCCATCCAGCCCTGCCGCCGCACAAAACTCAGCAGCTTGCCGTAGTGGTAGAGGAATTCCTTGAGCAGGAAAAGTTCATGCTGGGCCAGGCTTTGGTGGCTTGCTGAGGTTGGCAGGACTGGAGCGGGCAGTTCCGCCAGCAGTTCGCGCAAAGCGCGCCGCTGTTCCGGATTCCCGCGCAGCAGCTCCAGCCAAGCCTCCAAGCTCGCGTAGCGGCCTTTCACTTCCGTGAATTTGAGCCCTTGCCGGCGGAGTTCCTGCTTCTTCACGCCGGGCAGGAACTCGCCCGGAGCCTCGATCAAATCAAAGATCGCGAGCAGGCCCAGGGCTTTGCTGATCTGCGCGGTCATCTTGTTCTCTCCTCAAAATGTATCTTTCAAGCATCACCGCAGCGAACTGCCCCAACTGTCAATCTTTTTGTGCGAGGGGGATGTGGATCGTGCCACCAGCAGTGCTGCGAATGGAGCTGGCGTAGAGCCGGAACGCCGCCAAAGCTTCGGGATGCGGAAAGCCCCAACGGTTGCGCTCCGAAGCCGTGATCCACACTTCGCGGGGCTGGACCGCGCGCACGAATTCCCGGCTGCTGGAACTGCTGCTGCCATGATGGCCGGCCTTGAGGAAATCGGCTTTCAATTCCGCGGGATACTTGTCCAGGAGGTATTGCTCCGCGGCTATGTCCACGTCGCCGGTGAAGAGATAGCGCTTTCCCAGATGGTCCAGGCGAAAGAGCAGCGAGCCCGCGTTGGAATTCTCCGGCACGAAATCCCGGTCCGGATGCAGGAATTTGAGCCGGGCTTCCGCCAGTTGGAACGTTGCTGTATCGCGCACCGCGTGGATGGTGATGCCTTCCAGAAGGCCGTCCTGACGCCATTCCAGCCACTTCGGATCGCGCAGGATTTCGTCGGAAACAATCAAGTGCCGGGGTTTCCAGGCAGCTGCGACATCGGGAAAACCGCCGGAGTGGTCGGCGTCCAGATGCGTGAGCACCATCCAGTCCAGTGTGCCCGGCTGTTTGCGTTTCAGCCAGGGCAGCAGTTTCCGCGCGGCCCAGCTTTGCTGCGCGCCATGCTGCAGCGGGCCGCTATCCACCAGCAGTCTGGTGCCTCCGGCAAGGTTAACCAGGATGCAATCCGCCGTCCCGCAATCGAAGACATAGATCCCGCCCTTTTGTTCGCGCAGGGCTATAGGCAGGAACAGCAGCGCCAGGCCCAGCATTGCCGCGGGCAGGTTCCGCCAGCTGACTTTCAAGCGTCTCAACATGGACAGGCCCAGTAAAACAAGAATGGCGCAACCCAGCAACTGCAGCCCGGAAAGCCAGGTATTGCCCACATAGAAAGGCAATTTTGCCACCGCTGCCATCCACGTTTCAAACAGCTCCAGCACCAAGGCGTAGGAGCCCGCAAAGGAGGCGGAGAGCAGTTTTCCGCCCGGCAACAAGAGGATTATGAAGCTCAGAGCCAGCAGCACTCCGGTCAAGGGAATGCCCAGGAGGTTGCCCACAATCCCATTCAGGGAGGCGGAGCCGAAATAGTATAGCGTTAGGGGCATGATGGCCAGGCCGACCGCCAGGTTCAGCAACAGGAGGTCCAGCAGCTTGCACAGCCTTAGCCGAAGCAGTTCCCGGGGCAGGTGTTTTTCCCGAATCCACACGATATGGGGCAGGGCGAGCAGGATCACTCCGACGCTCAGGTAGGAAAGCTGCAGCCCGACGTGGAACAACTGGGACGGGCTGGCCAGCGTGATGAGCAGCAGGCTCAGCGCCAGCAATTGCGCTCCAGACAGCGGAAGGCTGCGCCAGCGCGCCACGATGAACAGCCCGATCATCAGGATCGAGCGCAGCACCGAAGGCGACCAATGATTGAGGGCCGCGTAGAAGGTGATCAGCACCAAAAAGGCGATTTCCGAAGCACGGCGCGGCAGCAAGGCATTCAGGACTATCATGCACATTCCGTAGATGAACCAGATGTGCAGCCCGCTCACCACGATCAGGTGCGTCATCCCGCTGCGCCTGAGTTCCGCGCTGTAATCGCCCTTGCCTTCCACATCCGAAAACAGCAGGGCTTTGGCGAAGCCCGAAAGCCCTCCCAGCTTGGCGTCCAGGTTCGCCAGCAAACTGGCCCGCCATTGGGCTATGGGGAAGAAGCGAGGCGCGGAATCCAGTGGCTTGAGGCTTTGCCGGATGTAGGCGCGATGCCGCGCTGGAAAGGTATCCAGCACCGGATCCTGTTTCCCCGGCAGTATTTCCAGCAGCGCGGAATAGGCCTGTCCGGGCTTCAGTTCGCTTTCGCTGAAGAGCAGCAAGGTTTCGCGCAGCTGCATCCCGGCCAGTTTTTGCAGGCGGATCTCGTAAAGATTGGCGCCGGGGGAAAGCAGTTTTGTGGCCAGAAACTCCGCTGGCTGCTGAATGTGGTCTTGCCGTGAGAAAACGAGGTCCAGCCGGGAAGGTTTCTGCTCCGCGTCGTAACGGAGAGCGCCCAGGGAAAAGCAAAACAGCAGCAGGAAGTATCCGCGCAGATTCCTACCCAATATGGCGCCGGCGATGCCCGCTCCAGCCAGTAACAGCGCCAGCCAGAACGGCAGCGCTGCGTATCGGGCCATGCCGATCCCCAGGCACCACAGCAGCACCGGAAACACAAGCGGCGAGGGCAGCTGCCTCTGCTGCGTCATTCTACAACGAAATAATGGGAATCAGCGCCGGTTGAAGAGGCCCAGGATCAAGCCCAAAACCAGGGACCACAGCGCCGCCAATCCGATGCGCAGATCCTCGGCCTGCAGAAAAGTGACGGTGTGGGCGGGGATCCAGAACCAGAGCAGGGAGAGGAAGCTCTTGTCCAGGCCTTTCCAGTTCATCTTGCCCGCGCCGATGTTGTCCAGCAGGCGGTGCGCCAGCACGAGAAAGAGTCCGAACTGCAGGTTCATGCACGCCGAGATGGCAAAGGCTTTTCCGGCTTTGCCCAAAGTGGGCAGCATCCCGTGCGCCTCCAGATACTCCACGTAGCCCGTGAAACCCTTGAAGGCGTATTTTATCGCCAAACCCAGCAGCGCCCACACCAGCATCTTCCAGAGGGTTTGCAACGCGGTGAAGGGATAGCGGAAACTGCGCTGGATCACCCATTTGGAGATGATCTCGCCCAGCGTGCCCAGAATGGCGAATTGGATCATGGCGGAAAGCAGGGGAGAGGCCTTGACCCAGCTTAAATAGGCGGAAAGCAGGTTGGAAATGAACTCAGGCATATAATCTCCTTGTCATTATCATGGATTTGGCAGCAAATGGCCAAGCGAATTGGCCGAGGCACATCCTGGCGGGAAACGGAGCTTTTTGTCAACGCTTTTCTACTGCTCTGCCGCTATCATTGCGGGGTCACTGCGGGCTTATTGCGCGCTTTGCCCGCATTGAGCGCGCAATTACCGCGCAATGATAACGGGAGCCTGGCGGATCTTTGAAAAATATCTTTACAAGAAATTGGCTTCGAAGAAAATGGGCGGAGACCTAAGAAATAGAGTCCAGCCTGCATCCGGCACCAAGGAAGAAGAGCGTCAAGTCTTTGCGGTGCAAAAAGATGCCGGCAAAAAATGAAAACAAGGGGAATAGCGATGCTTGTTTCGCGGCACTTTTCCGGAGTCCGGAGCCATGCTCCGCGCGCCCCAGAAAAAGGGAAACCGGGCATCTTCGCAGCCGATCCCGCCGCCAACCTTCAACCCCCTGCCTCCATTTTTCCATCCCCAATCCGCTGCGGCGTTTCGCTGGTCAGGCAGAAACTCCCCACGGCCCAAGCTTGCAAATCAATCAAACAATAGGAGATGAGATGAAAAAACTCATTGTTTTCACCCTGTTCTTGCTCCTGGCGGTACTCGCTTTTGCCGATACTTTCACGATCGGTACCGGCACTTCCGCCACGAGCGTCGACCCGTACTATGGGCTGTATAACTACAGCTGGAGCAAGATCATCTATACAGCGGCGGAGCTGAATACCGCCGGGATGACCGGCCCAGTGAACGTAATCAGCATCGGTTTTTACATCGGCAACACCCCAGCCGCGTATTTGATGACGGATCAGAGGGTTTACGCTCGCCACACCACGCAGTCCGTCTATGAAACAACGGACAATACCTACCCGGGCAGCACGAACTTTACGCTGCATTTCCAGGGCGAACTGACCTACAATGGCGGTGGGTGGATGTATATCACCTTCGCGACCCCCTTTGCCTGGAACGGTACTGAAAACATCGAATTTCTCTTTGAAAACTGGGATACGGACAACCCGACCGGGTATCCCACCTTCCGCTATACCAGCACCTCTTCGGACTACCGCACCGTGTACAAAGGGCAGGACGCTGCCTTCCCCAGCGATCTTACCGGCACCCGCACCTACAGCCGGGCAAACATCCGCCTGGTTACGCCAACCACTACGGCGCCAGATGCCGCCGTGGCAGTGTTTCCCCCCGATTTGGGAATCCAGATTTCACCCACCACGACCCTGAACTGGGCTCCGGGCAACATCTTCCCAGCGGGTTACCGCCTCTCTTTAGGCACCGACAATCCGCCCACCAATGTCGTGAACAACCAGGACCTGGGCAATGTGACCACGTACAACCCGGATCCCGACCTGCAGATCAGCACCACCTACTATTGGAAGGTAGTGCCTTATAACACATTCGGAGACGCGCCGAACTGCCCGGTGTGGAGTTTTACCACGCATGGCGACGCCAGCATCACGCAGCTACCCTACATCCAGGCCTTCGATAGCGTAACCGCGCCGGCCTTGCCCTTCGACTGGCTGGGCCTGATCCAACCGCCTGACGCTGCTGGCGCCGTATTGGTCACCTATACCTCCTCGCCGCACAGCACGCCAAACTGCGTGCGCATGTACAACGGCTCGGTAGCCACCACGGAATTGGCGCTGATCGCGCCGCAACTTGCCACCACCATTCCGGCCAACACAGTGCGCATGCGGCTTTGGGTGAAAGGCGGCGGCTCGAACTATACCCTCTCCTTCGGCGTGATGAGTGATCCCGCCGACCTTGCCACCTTCACCGAGGTCAGCACCATTACGCCCACCACCACCTGGCTGGAATACACCGTGCCCTTCAATTCCTACACCGGAACCGGACGCTACCTGGCCATGAAGCATGGCTTGGGCGGAACGGGCAGAACCTTTTACTTCGACGACGTGCAGATCGAGCTGATCGCCCAGAACGATCTGGCTTGCACCGCTCTGAGCGGAAACACCACGCCCAGCATGAACAACGCCACCACCTACACCGCCAGCGTTCTCAACTGGGGCACCGTCGCCCAGAGCGCCTACACCGTGAAGCTGTTCAACGACGACAACGTGGAACTGGCCACAGTTCCCGGCGTGGCTTGCGCTCCCGGTGCCACGGTCCAGGTCCCGCTGGTTTGGACTCCCACGATCCAAGGCCCCGAAGTGCTGTATGCCAAGGTCTTCCTCACCGGCGACCAGAACTCGACCAACGACCAGAGCCCGATCTTGAACATCAACGTGATGCCCCCCGGTGTGATGGTGGTCACGGTGGGCGAAGGCACTCTGCAGGAAGGCGTGCCGTTGGAATTCTTCTATAAGAATAGCCTCCACCAGGCGCTCTACTATCCCACGGAATTGAACATGTATGGCAACATCACGGCCTTGAGTTTTTACAACAACTTCGTGACCAACCTGCCTGCCATGCCCTGTAAATTCTGGCTGGGACAGACCAATCAGGCCGACCTTTCCGCCGGCTGGATTTTGCCCGGGGACGGTTTGATGCTGGTTTACGACGGCACCATCGATTTCCCCAGCGGGGAAAACACCGTCACCATCCCGCTGCAGACCGCGTTCCCCTACACTTCCGGCAACCTGGTGCTCTACGCCAACCGTCCCATGGACACGGTTTATTACAGCAGCAGCGACAACTTCCAGGCGCAGACCGTGGGCACCAACCGGGCTCGGAAACTCTATTCCGACTCGGTGACCTACGATCCGCTGAATCCTTCCGCGGCTGGAACGCTTTCCGGGACCTTCGCCAAAACGACCTTCCACATGACTCCCCTGAGTCCGGATCCCATCTTCGTGGTGAATCCCTCCAGCAAGGACTTCGGCACGGTGTTGATGAACACCACCCAGAACCAGACCTTCACGATTCTGAATGCTGGCGGAGGCACGCTCACCATCAACAGCATCAGCATCGCCGGCAGCCCCTTCTTCACCCTGGAAAGCCTGCCTACCCTGCCAGTAAGCCTTACCACCGGCCTGAACGCCACCTTCGTGGGCAGATACCTTCCCACCGCAGCTGGCACGCACACCGCCACGATCACCATCACGGACAATCGCGGCAACCGCCTGACCCATACGGTTTCCCTCACCGGTACCTGCATCGACGCCACCATCTACACCCTGCCCTACGCGCAGAACTTCGACGCGGTCGCCATTCCAGCCCTGCCTGTGGATTGGAGCTACATCTATCAGGCGTCAGTGACCACAGGTTACGTAAAGACTGTTACCACCTCGCCGCACAGCGCTCCGAATTGCGTGGCGATGTACAACCCTACGGACGCCGCCACCATCGCCATGCTGATCGCGCCGCCATTGGCCAACAACATCGCCACGAATACGGTGCGGGTGAAATTCTGGGGCAAGGGCTCTGCCGCCTATCACATGCTGGTGGGCGTGATGACCGATCCGCTGGATGCCTCCACCTTCGTCCAGGTGCAGGATCTGAACGTGATCGCCAACTGGAACGAATACATCGTTTCCCTCACCGGATATGCCGGCACGGGCCGCTACATCGCGTTCAAGCACGCTTCCACAGCAGCCGGCCAAACCATGTACATCGACGACGTGAGTTTCGAATTGATCGCGCCCAACGACCTGGCCTGCGTTGCCCTGACGGGGAATACTACTCCTTCCGTGGGCAATGCCACCACCTACAGCGCGGCGATCCGGAACTGGGGCACGGCCACGCAAAACACCTATACAGTGAAGCTCTTCAACGGCAACGACGTGGAACTGGCCACCGCACCCGGAATCACCGTCGATCCAGACGCCACGGTCCAGATCGCCCTGAACTGGACTCCCACCGTGGAAGGCCCTGCAGTGCTGTATGCCAAGGTTATCCTGGCCGGCGACGTCAATGCCGTCAACGACCAGAGCCCGAACCTGAACATCAGCGTCCAACCAGCTGGAGCCATCATGGTTACTGTGGGCGATGGAAACCTGGTGGAAGGCCTGCCTCTGGACTTCTATTACAGGAACAGCCTGCACCAGGCCCTCTATTTCCAGAACGAACTGAACGTCTATGGCAACATCACCGCCCTGACCTTCTACAACAACTTCGTGACCAACCTGCCCGCCATGCCCGTAAAATTCTGGCTGGGCCAGACCACCCTGAACGACCTTTCCGGCGGCTGGATCCTGCCCACTGGCAACCTGACCCTGGTTTACGACGGCACCATCGACTTCCCCAGCGGCGAAAACACCATCACCATCCCGCTGCAAACGCCATTCACATATACTGCGGGCAACCTTGTCCTCTATGCCAACCGGCCTTACGATACCACCTATTACAACAGCAACGATAACTTCAAGACCCAGACCATAGGCACGAACCGCGGTCGTAAACTCACTTCCGACAGCGTCACCTACGATCCGCTGGCTCCTTCCGCGGCGGGAACGCTTTCCGGAAACTTCGCCAAAACATCCTTCACTTTCGTGACCGCGGGTTTTGCCACCCTGAACGGCACCGTCACTTCCGGCGGAAATCCTGTCGCAGGCGTGGATATCGCCCTCAGCACTCCCACCGTGATGCATCAAATCACAGCCGCAGACGGAACCTACAACTTCCCCTTCGTGCTTCCGGGCACCTACACCGTCACAGCCACTAGACTCGGCTACGACACCCAAACCCTGCCCGTTACTTTGACGGCGGACCAGACCACCACTCTGAACATCAACCTGGTGGCCTCTTCAACGGTCAGCGTCAGCGGTATGGTGTACGGCAGCGACGCTCCTACGGTCGGACTGGCTGACGTTACGGTAACTCTGGACGGCCCTCTGGATTACACTGGCACTTCCAACGCCACTGGCCAATTCACCATCACCGGAGTCCTTTCCGGCAACTCCTACAACTACACCCTCGAGAAAGGCGGGTACCAGACCCTGACCGGATCCATCGTGGTGGGCGCTACGAACTACGACATGGGCTCCCTGACCATGCTGGAAGTGGCCATGCCGCCGCGCAGTGTGACCGCCACCGTGAACACCAACCCCATCCAGGTCAACCTGACCTGGCGTCCGCCTGGTTCTGGCGGCGCTGGCGGAGTGGAGGACTTTGAGACCAGCGACGGCGGCTGGGTGCCGACCTCGAACTGGACCAATCCGCTCGGCGACTGGCAGTGGGGCAACAACTACAATGTGGCCAATTACACTGATATCGACACCTATGTGGACGCCCCTCCGGCGACAGCCCACAGCGGAACCGGCATGTGGGGAACCGTCTTGCAAGGCGGTTACAGCAATTGCGGCGGATGGTCCTACCTGAGGAAAACCTTCAATTTAAGCGGTGTCACCGATCCCGAGCTGAGATTCTGGCACTACATGGACGGCTACAACACCTGGGACTACGGTTTGATCAAGGTGAACGGCACCACTGTCTGGGGTAGCAGCGCCCTCGCGGAATTCATGCCCTGGCAGGAGCTCGTCGTCGACCTCACCGCCTACGCCAATAATCCCACAGTGGAGATCAGTTTCGAGTGGTACGCCACCTCGGTGGTCTCTTATGCCGGCTGGTATATCGACGATCTTTACGTGGGAGCCGCCATGAACCGCAGCATTGGCCAGGCTGTCGTTTCCGCCCCTGTGCTGCGTAACGCGAAGCAACGGGACGCTGCCGAACTGGCCGAACTGGCGGCACTCAAAGCCGGTCCAGGATCGTATGGCCGCGCCGCCTCCTTGCAGCTGCAGCCCGCCGTTCCCGCTGTCACTCCGGATACCAGGACCCTCTTTGGCTACCGGGTCTGGCGCTTGCTCCAGGGCCAAGAAACCAACGAAGCCCTGTGGACCTCGCTGACCCCTGCCAACATCGTCGACACCACGTTCGTGGATTCGGCTTGGGCGACTCTTCCCGACGGCAACTACAAGTGGGCGGTGAAAGGCGTTTACACGAACAACGTCCTCAGTGTACCCGCCCTTTCCAACATGCTGCCGATCCTGCGCAACGACCTCGCCGCGCTCTCCCTCAACGGAAACGTGACTCCCACAACCGGAGCCGCCTCCACCTACATTGTCCAGGTGAAGAACATGGGCACCGATCCGCAGCAGGGAACCGCCTACACCGTGAAACTGATGAGCGGTACCACCGAACTCTCTTCAGTGCCCGGCGTGTTGCTGGCTCCAAACGCCACCCACGACTTCTCGATTGCCTGGACGCCAGCTGCGGCTGGTGCCATGTCCATCTTCGGAAAAGTTGTGTTGACGGGGGATTCTGTTCCCGCCAACGACCAGACGGCGCCGATGAACGTCATCGTGCAGCCTGCCGGTGTGTTCGGATTCACAGTGGGTGAAGGGAACCAGACCGCCCGCATTCCCATCGACATGTACTATCGCAACTCCATGCACCAGTACCTGATCTATCCGGCCGAACTGAGCAACACCATCGGCACCATCACCGGACTGGCCATCTACAACCAGTTCACCGAAGACCTGCTGAACATGCCCATCAACGTATGGATCGGAACCACGACGGCGGCTGATTTGTCCGGCGGCTGGATCCCCTCGACCCAGTTGACCCAGGTCTACAACGGCACCCTCAACTTCCCCACGGGCAGCAACACCATCGTCATCCCCTTCAACAACCCCTATCTCTACTTGAACGGGGAAAACCTGGTGCTGTTCTTCAACCGGCCGATGGACACCCAATACTACGACAGTACGGATTACTTCAAAGCCCAGACCGGCACCCAGACTACGCGTGCCCGCAACATCTATTCGGATTCCACCACCTACGATCCCGCCGCGCCTCCAGCTACTGGCGGCACGAACACCGGACAATTCCCGCAAACCACCTTCTACATCATACCTGGTGGAGTGGGACATCTGACCGGAACGGTCACCGGAGCAGGTGGAGCGCCTCTGGAAGGAGTGGTCGTCCAATTCGCCACAGGCGGATATGGAACCACCACCAATGCCCAGGGGCAGTATACAATCAACAACATCCTGCCCGGTACCTACACCGTGAACTTCAGTGTTTACGGCTATGTGAACGCCTCGCAGCAAGCCATCATCCAGGAAGACCAGACCACCACCCTGAACGTTGCCATGACCCCCATGGCTACCGTCAACGTCACCGGAACCGTTCTGGCCAGCGACACGACGGCCGGCATATCCGGAGCCCAGGTCCATCTGGTCGGCTATGCCAACTATGATGTGAACACCATCGCCACCGGCGCTTTCACGATCCCGAACGTCTATGCCAACCAGTCCTACGCCTATGTGATCATGGCCCCCGGCTACATCGCGGCGAACGGCACAATCAACGTCGGCTCCACCAACTACAGCATGGGCAACATCACGCTCAGCGAGATCGCCTACGCCCCGCATTCAGTTATGGCGGCCGTGGACAATCCCGGCACAGCCGTCAATCTCACCTGGCAAGCGCCCGACCCCAACGCGATCGAGATCACCGAAGGCTTCGAAGGCGGATCATTCCCGCCCCAGAACTGGACCCAAACGATCACCAACACAGGCCCGGCCGGAACCAGCGGAGTGTTTCCCACCTGGTGCCGTTTTGGCTCGATCACGATCAGCGGTCAGCAAGTTGCGCCAACGGAAGGGAGTTACCAGGCAGGCCTCTGGTGGGATTACGCCCATCAGGACGAATGGCTGATCACCCCCAACTTCAATTGCCCGCCCTCCGGCTACCTGAACTTCGATTCCTACGTCTTCCTGGGCTCCACCAACGCCGACCACTACTACGTGAAAGTCTCGGCGGACAACGGCAGCACCTGGACCTCGCTGTGGGACGCTTCGGCGCAGACCGGCGGCTGGAACTACTATGCCTCGCCCATCAACGTTGATCTGGGCCTCTATGGCGGACAGCAGATCAAACTGGCTTTCCACGCCACTGACGGCCCCACCAATGACGGACTCTGGTATGTGTGGTTCATCGACGACATCTACATCGGCAACGCCCTCACCGCCAGCGCCAATCCTGCCGAAACGATCCGCTTCAGCTTCTCCGACCTGGAGGTCAGATCGTCCTCCGGAAAGGGCTTCGCGCCTGTACCCCTTAACGCTTCCAATCCTTCGCGGGCCCTGCAAAACGGCAGCGTCAAAGCCGAACCGAGCCTGCCCTTGGGCAACCAGACCCGGGAAACCACAGATCCCGGACGTGCCCTCGTGGGCTATAAAGTGTGGCGTTTGGGCGAAGGACAGGAAACCAACGAAGCCGCCTGGACCTCACTCCATCCAGGAATAATCACAGCGCTAAACATCACCGACACCGCTTGGCAAACCCTGCCCAACGGTTCCTATCGCTGGGCTGTGAAAGGCGTCTACACCAACGACGTGTTCTCCGTGCCCTCCTTCTCGAACATCCTGGTAAAGGTTCAGGAAACCGGAATGATCGCCGGCGTGGTGCGCAGAACCACCAACGCGCCCATTCAGGGAGCCACGGTTACCGCCAACGGCGTCACCGCCACCACCAACACCGCCGGAGCCTACACCCTGGTGCTGCCAGTGGGCAATCATGACGTCACTTGTTCCGCTGCCGGATTCATCTCGCAAATTATCGAGGATGTGCCCGTAAGCGTCAATCAGACCACGACCCTGAACTTCGTTATGATCGGCGTCGCCAACGACGACGACGTCATCCCCGTGACCGAAACCGCCCTTCTGGGCAACTATCCGAACCCCTTCAACCCAGAAACCACCATCAGTTACAGCGTGAAGGACGCGGCGCCCGTGCGCATTGAGATCTTCAACAGCAAGGGCCAGCACGTCCGCACCCTGGTCAACGAAATCCAGGCCAGCGGTTGGTACAGCGCGGTTTGGAATGGCAGGGACGACAACGGCAGGCCGGTCTCCAGCGGTGTGTATATGTACCGCATGAACGCCGGCAACTACCACAAAACCAAAAAGATGATCCTGATGCAGTAAGTCTGCGCCAGCCTCAATAACACAACCCCCGGGTGTTTCCGCCCGGGGGTTTTGTATGTAGTTAGCATTCCGATGCTGCATAGGGACACTGTGCCGAAAAAACCGCGTAAACGCTGTGGACCGACCGCTTTCAGAGGCTTTGAGAAAAGTCCCGCTTGGAGTTCAAATCGGTTCTCATGATTTCAGTGCATTCTCTCAATCTGGACACCGATTTGGACTTCAAGCAGGATTGTAAATGCTTGTATAATAACGCTGTTTGAAGTCCAAGCCGGTTTGTGGCCCGGGTGTGAGGTGTAAGTCTTCGAACCCGGCTTGAACTCCAAAGGTGTTAGTTTTCTCACAGCCTCGAAACGCAGTGTTCCGGAGTTCTTTCCACCTTTCAAAATGGATGGACTCCCGCATTATATTGGGAATTATGTCGTTTATCAATTCGCTCTGGCGGGTTAGCGTCAATCACTTCTCAATCACTAGTCAATCACTTCTCAATTATTGACGCTTGATTGACTAGTGATAGAGAAGTGATTGACGCTAACCTGCGGGGACGGAGTCATAAATCAGCCCGAATTTCGTATGATCCGGATCTGGATAGAGTGGATCATTAACGGTTCCCACAAGGCATTTGACAAAATCACGCCCGGCAAATAGTTTGCTCCCAACTATCCAGGGTCCGATCCGCCGGAACTGGCATCGGAACCCCCAAAGGACGCACATGAACACCATCTGCATAGACGGCAACACCCTCACTTTGGAGGGTGTGGAGCGGGTCGCCCGGCTAAACACGCCGGTGGCGCTGAGCGAGGAAACTCAGGCCAAAGTCCAGAAATGCCGCGTTTACGTGGACAAGGTAATTGCCCGCGGCGATGTCGTTTACGGGCTGACCACAGGTTTTGGCAAATTCAGCACGGTGACCATTCCGCCCGAAAACATCAGCGAACTGCAGCTGAACCTGATCCGCAGCCACGCCACCAGCATCGGCCCCGCTTATAGCGTGGACCAGACGCGGGCGATCATGCTGCTGCGCGCCAATGTGCTGGCCAAGGGCTTTTCCGGGATCCGGCTGGCAACCTTGCAGACCCTGGTGGACATGCTCAACAAAGGCGTCCATCCGGTTGTCCCGATGCGCGGTTCGGTGGGCGCCAGCGGCGATCTTTCCCCGCTTTCGCACCTAGCTCTGCCTCTGATCGGAGAGGGCGAGGCCGAATTTCAGGGCGGGATCTATTCCGGGGCCGAAGCTATGCGCAGGGCGGGGATCCAGCCTGCGCAACTGCAGGCCAAGGAAGGCCTGGCGCTGAACAACGGCACGCAGGTCATGACCGCGCTGGGAGTTTTGAGCTTGCTGGAAGCGGAACGCTTGTGCCAGCAAGCGGACATCAATGCCGCGGCCTCCATCGACGCTCTGCAGGGAACGCCTGCGGCCTTCGCGGAACTGGTGCACGCGTTGCGTCCGCATCCCGGGCAGCTTGCCTCGGCGGCCAATCTCCGCAATTTGCTGGAAGGCAGCCAACTGCGGGAATCGCACCGGGGTTGCGGCAACGTTCAGGACGCCTACAGTTTGCGCTGCACACCGCAAGTGCATGGAGCCGTGCGCGACGCCCTAGCCTACGTCCGCTCCGTTCTGGCCATTGAGCTCAATTCCGCCACGGACAATCCGCTGATCTTCCCGGATGCGGAACAGGTCATATCGGGCGGCAACTTCCACGGCGAACCGCTCGCCATTGCACTGGATACGCTGGCCATCGCGCTTTCCGAGCTGGCGTCGATATCCGAACGGCGCATGGAGCAGCTGCTCAATCCGGCTTTGAACCGCGGGCTCAATCCTTTTCTGGCCAAGCGTCCGGGCATCGATTCCGGCTATATGATCGTGCAACTCACAGCTGCTTCGCTGGTCTCGGAAAATAAAGTGTTGGCGCATCCTGCCAGTGTGGATTCCATCCCCACTTCCGCCAACCAGGAAGACCACGTGAGCATGGGCTCCGTTTCCGCCAACAAGCTGCTCCAGGTGCTGGAAAACGTGCGCGCGGTGCTGGCCATCGAACTGCTGACGGGCATGCAGGCGCTGGATCTGCGGGGCATTCCTTCGTCGCCGCCTCTGGAACGGGTCAAGGAACTTTTCCGGCAAAAAGTGCCCATGCTTCAGGAAGACCGCACGGCGTATCCGGACGTCGACGCCAGCGTGGAATTGCTCCGCTCGGGATCTTTGCTTGATGCCGTGATGGCCGCGGGCATAGATTTGTATTGACAGATTTGGGACTTTCCGCCAACCTGATAAAATGAAAAAATACCGCCTGCTCCTGCTGTTGCTGCCGTTGTTGGCCAGTTCCTGCGGGATCAACAACACCATGTACAATGCCCGCAAGTATTTTAAGGCAGGGCAGGAACGCGCTCTGAACGCCAATGGCCGTCCCAGCAGCCAGGCCGTGCAGGACTACACGAAAGCGATCCAGAAATGCGGGATTATCCTGAGCAACAAGAAGATCACCCGCAAAACCGACGACGCCCTGTTTTTGATGGCGCGCGCGCTTTATTACAAGGGCAACAGCGCGTTCCAGGCCAAGGACCAGTTCGAGGCGCTGATCAGAGGTTTTCCGGACAGCCCTTTCTACGGCGAGGCGCATATCTATCTGGCCAAGGTCTACCGTGACATCAACCAGAAGGAAGAGGCGCAGAACCTGCTGGAGCAGTTCCTGCTCAAAGGGGACCAGGCCAAACTGCATCCCCGAGCCTTGCTGACTCTGGCGGAGTTTGACATTGCCGACAAGGACTACACGCAGGCGCAATTCTGGCTGGAAAAGATCATCACAGGCTATCCCAAAGCCCGCGAGTACCGCGACGCCTATCTGCTCTTCGGTAAAAACTACTATGTGCAAGAGGATTATGAATCGGCGCTGCGGGAATTCGACAAGATCACCCAAAGCCGCCTGATTCCCAAGCCCCTGAGGCTGGAAGCGCTGTACTACGCGGCTTTGAACCAGTATCACCTAGGCTCCTACGACCGCAGCTGGCGCAACGTGCAAAAGCTGCTCAACGACGAGGTCCGGCCCGAACGGATCTCCGAGATCCGGGTCTTGCAAAGCAGGCTGCTGATCGCCAGAGGGGAGTTTGAGGACGGCATCGCCGAGATCGGGGACATCAGCACTAGCTATCCCCGCACCCAAAGCTCCGCCGAAGCGCAATACTACTTGGGCGAGTATTATTTCCGGCAGGCGCACGACCTGGACCAGGCTTCCACGGCCTACACCCGCGTCCGTTCTGAGTTTCCCGGCTCCGAGCTGGCCGAGCAGGCTCAGAAAAAGACCACTGCCATCACCCAACTGAAAGCAAACACGGGCCTGGATCCCGAAACCAAACTGCAGGAGTTCGTGGACTACCATGTCTCGGCGGCGGAGAACTATCTGAGCGTGTTTGCCCTGTCGGATTCCGCGCTCACGATGTATCAACGCGTCATCGACAGCCGCGACACCTTGCAAGTTCGTTACGATACGCTGGGCGGACAATTGGCGGCGTGGCAGTTCGCAGCGGACTCGCTGAGCGCGCGGATCGATTCGCTGCCCGAGCCGGAAATCAGCGAACCCGTGGAACAGCCTGAGATTCTGGAAACCGAAGTGGAAACACCTGCGGATTCCAGCGCGGTTGCCGATACTTTGGATTTGGCTGAAAGTGAGCAATCCGAGCCATCATTTCCGGACAGCCTGGCCATGCCAGAGATCGAGGTGGAAGAAACATTGCCAGAGCTTCCCGACAGTCTGGAATTCCCGGAGATCGAGATGGCAGAAACCGAGCCAGCGCTTTCGGACAGCCTGGCGCTGGAGCAAGCTGAAGCGCCGCCAGATCCTGCGCAGATCCGCCAGGCTTTGGAACAGGCTCTCAGCACCCTCGAGGCTGACATCGGCGCTGCGGAAACCCGCAGAACCAATCTGGCGGAGCTGTTCAGGCGCTACGATAAGGAATTGATCCCCCTCGCCCTCTTCTCCCAAGCCAGCATCCTCAGCAAATCCGGCTTGGCCGGCGATGACCTGGCCAGCATCAATCTCCGCATGCAGAGCGACTTTCCGGGCAACAAGTACGCCAACGCCCTCACTGCCTTGCTTAATGGAGCGCCGATCCGCCTGATCGACCCCGCCGAAGAAGCCCAGGAAATCAGCCTGGATAACGCGTTCGGCCTCTATGAGACGGATCCCGATTCCATGCTGGTGGTCCTGAACGAACTTTCCGCCTCCGAATACGGCGACATCAGCCTGAAAGCCAATTTCCGCCTGGGCTGGTTCTACACGTTCCAGCAGCCCGATACGACCCGGGCCAAACCCTATCTGGAAGAAGTCCTCAAACTACAGCGCAGCGGGGATTACGCCGATTTGACCGCCCGGTTTTTCAACGGCAGCAAGTTCAATTTTGACACCTTTTCCAACCTGGTGGATTCCCTGGCCGTGCAAGCAGCGGCTGATTCCTTGAAACTGCTGGAGGCGCAAATGGCAACAGCCGACAGCCTGGCGGCCTTCGCGGATTCGCTGACAGCGGCCGATTCCCTCGCCACGCCTGAAACAGAGGAGCAGCCTGCGGAGGAAGAACGAACCCCGCAGCTCGATGGGGAAGGGCAACCGGGCGCTACGGAGCTGGAACCGCCGAAGGACAAAGAAGAAGCGCCTGCTCCCAATGAACCTGAAACGCCGCTGGAAGGATTGGTCCCGGAACCGCCCCAATGACCATCGGATGGCCTTTCTGAGAGCGCGCCGGGTTTCTTTTCTGCAGGCACAAAACCTCTTCTTGCGCCTGATCCTGATCGTCATGGCCGTAATTGGCGCCCTGGACGCCTCGCTGCGCCAGATCATCGCCCTCAGCGCCCTGTTTCTGGCGTTCCTGCTGCTGGACCTTGCCGCCTACGCCAAATTGCTGCGCGGCTTGCGCATCAGCCTGCCCTTTTTCGCCGCCTACTGGGTGTTCGGCACCCTGTTTGGCGTCCCGTTTCCCGATCTGGCGCTGTTTAGCCTCAAACTGGTCTACTTCATCATCGTTTCTGTTTATGCTTTGGGCAATCTGACCGCGCGGCAGGTTTTGCGCGATACCAAAGGAATCCGGAAGTACGAGCCAGGCAGGAAACTGGTGCGCTATGCGCTGGCGACCGCGCTCTTCATCCGCGCTTACGCCGGCTACTTTTACCGGCACAAACCCTCTTCCGGAACCAACATCGGCGCGCTGCTGGATAACCTTTTCGCCGGCGGCAAGCAGGTTTTCGCCCAAACGGAAGCCATCGAAGCTCGCCTGGATGGCATTCTGGCGGAACCGGGATCGCCCGCTCCGGCAATAGCCGCCAACCTTGCCATCGTTTCTTTGATGGCGCTGCTGGCGCTGGTGCATTCGCTCTAAGGAGGAAGATCTGGCCCGCTTTCTGCTGCGTGTGATGTACGACGGGATGAATTTCCGGGGCTGGCAGGTCCAATGTGCCGGCAGGAGCATCCAGGGCGACCTGATCTCCGCGTTCCGGCAATTGGGAATAGCCCATCCCGGTGTGACAGGATCGGGGCGGACCGATGCCGGAGTGCATGCCCGGGCGCACTTTGCCCACTTCGACTACGCCGGCAAGATGACGCCCCGGCAATTGCGTTTGGGGCTGAACACCAAGCTGGCGGACGACCTTCTGGTTACCGGGATCTGGCGGGTTCCGGACGATTTCCATGCCCGCTACCAAGCCATGGCCCGCAGTTATGTCTATCTGCTGGCGCGGGAAAAAACCCCTCTGAACAGGCTTCATACGGGTTTTTTGCCCATGGGGAACATCCGCCTGCAAGAACTGCGCGCTCTGGCGCAGGTTCTGTTGGGCAGCCACGACTTTTCCTCTTTGAGCCGGGATAATCCCGCGGTGCCCAAGCACGTGTGCGAAGTTACGCAATTGGATATCGACGAAAACGCCGGCTTGATCAGTTTCCACTGCAGCGCGGACCGCTTTCTGCACAACATGGTGCGCCGCATCGTGGGCACCCTGGCCAACCTTGCGCAGCAGCAGTTGGGACCCGACGTCCTGCGGCAAATCCTGGCGGAAAAGGATCCCCGGCAAAGGCTGGTCCTTACTGCTCCGGCGCAAGGTTTATACCTCACCGGCGTCGCCTATCCGCATTTGCGCCTTGACGAAACCACCCCCTCTGAAGGATAGTGCTCCCTTGAGGTAATTATGGACTACAAGATCCCGCGCGGAACCTACGACATCCTGCCCCAGCAAAGCTACAAGTGGCAGAAGGTTATCGACGCCTTTCGCCAGATCGCTGGCGCGTATGGCTATCAAGAGCTCACCACGCCGGTCTTCGAACAGGCTTCGCTGTTTGAGCGCAGTTCCGGAGAGAGTTCGGACGTCGTGAAGAAAGAGATGTACCGCTTCACCGACCAGAAAGGCCGCGAGTTCGCGCTGCGCCCCGAAGGAACCGCGCCTGTGGTGCGCAGTTATGTGGAGAACCGGCTGGATCTCGGCGGCTCGAACACCAAGCTTTTCTACATCGGCCCGATGTTCCGCTACGACCGGCCCCAGGCAGGCCGCTACCGCCAGTTTTACCAATACGGGATCGAGTTCATCGGCAGTAACAATCCCTATTTCGACGCGGAAGTCATCTCCATCTTGTGGAATTATCTGACTGGCCTGGGTTTGCGACGCTTGCGTTTGGAACTGAACAGCGTGGGCTGCCCGGAATGTTCGGCAGCCTATGATGCAGCGCTGCGGAACTATTTCCAACCCCATTTGGCTGAATTGTGCCCGGACTGCCAGCTCCGCTACGGGCAGAAACCCCGGCGCCTGCTGGATTGCAAGGTGCCAGGCTGTAAAACTATCGCCGCGCAAGCACCCTCGCAACTGGAGTATCTGGACGAAGCTTGCAAAGCGCATTTCTCCGCGGTGCAAGAATATCTGGGCCTGATGCAAACACCCTTTACCATCAATCCGCGCATCGTCCGAGGCTTGGATTACTATACCAACACAGCCTTTGAGATCGTTTACGAAGGGCTCGGCGCGCAAAATTCCCTGGCAGGAGGTGGCCGTTACAACGGCCTGATCGAACAGATCGGCGGCAAGAGCATTCCCGCCATCGGTTTTGCTGGAGGCTTCGAACGCCTGCTGCTGGCTTTGGATGAGGAACAGCTCGATCTGGGCGCGCCTGCAGTTCCGGACGTTTATGTGATCACGCTGGGCGAAGCGGCGCAACAGCTCATCCTGCCTTATCTCAACGCCTTGCGCAATGCCGGCATCTACGCGGAATTCGACCCCGACAAAGCGTCTTTCAAAGCCCAACTGAAAGCCGCGGATCACAGCCAGGCCCGATTCGCCTTGATCGTGGGCGCAGACGAAGTCGCCGCGCAGCAGGCAACGCTGAAAAACCTGCAGAGCGGCGAGCAGCAGACACTGCCCCTCGAGCCTCCCGACCGGATCATCCAACTCCTCAAAGCCTGATGCGGCCCCGTTCCCGGCGTCATTTCACGACATTAAACGAAGAAAACCGGACCCAACCCGCTAAACAGGCTGTTGGGTCCGATTTCCTTTTGCTGATCTCTGGTTAGTATGGAAAGGGCTGTTTCAGAGATACTTGTGTATTTTCCCTTCCACCAGGTCCTTGATCTCGTTCATGCGTTGTTTTGATTCGGCTTCGAAGCGGGTGACCAGCACCGGTGTGGTATTGGAAGCGCGCACCAATCCCCAGCCGTCTTTGAAGGTGATGCGCGCCCCGTCGATGTCGTTCACGTCGTAACCCTCGGCTTGGAATTCGGCGCAAACCTTGGCCACGACTGCGAATTTGCGGTCATCCGGGCAGGTGATGTGGATCTCCGGAGTGTTATACATCTTGGGTTGGTCGGCCAGGTAGCTGCTGACGGGAGCGTCGGTTTTGGAAACGATCTCGATCATCCGGCAGCTCACGTAGATGGCGTCGTCGAAGCCCAGATAGCGGTCGGCGAGGAAGATATGCCCGCTCATTTCCCCGGCGAACTCGATGCCCAGTTCCTTCATCTTCATTTTGATGTTGGCGTGGCCGGTCTTATACATCATGGGTACGCCGCCGTGCTTGCGGATGTCGTCGTAGAGGTTCTTGGAGCATTTGACGTCGGCAATGATGGTCTTGCCGGGATTCGTGGCCAGGTAGTCCCGCGCCAGGATGTTCAAGATCTGGTCGCCCACCAGCATCTTGCCCTTTTCGTCCACGACTCCGATGCGGTCGCCGTCGCCGTCCAGACCGATGCCCAGTTCATACTCCGCGGCAACTACGCCCCGGGAAAGGTCGGCCATGTATTTTTCGATCGTGGGATCGGGATGGTGGTTGGGAAAGGAGCCGTCGGGCTCGCAATACATCTCGATCACTTCGCAATCCAGGCGTCGGAGGATTTCCGGCAGGTAAGGCCCGCCCATGCCATTGCCGCCGTCCACAATGACCTTCACCGGCCTCTCCAGCTTGATGTTGGCGGCGATGTAGTCGATGTATTGCGAGTTCACTTCGGTGTGGGTGCTGTATTTGCCTTCGCCCTTGGCGAATTCGCCTTTCTGGATGATCTTGAGCACGCCCTGCAGTTCGTCGGCGAACACGGAACCCAGGCCCAGATTGAGTTTGCAGCCGTTGTACTGCGCCGGATTGTGGCTGGCGGTGACCATCGCTCCGCCGTCTGTTTGCAGTTTCCAGATCGCGAAATAGAGCACCGGAGTGGCCACGCTGCCCACGTCCAGAATGTCGCAGCCCGTTTCCA
>CAYSAT010000002.1:0-3574 GCA_964429035.1 uncultured Candidatus Cloacimonadota bacterium
TATGCAACACTTTTCTTTTAGGGTCGGGAGACTACTGCATTAATTGGGTTCAATCATGGTGGGTTAAGTATTGGAACAGATCAATACGGATCTTCTGCCTGGATAAGCCCCTCGGGGGCGAAAAAACTTAGCCCACAGTGGAGCGACCGGGGTCCTCATCATCATGCGCAGCATGGTGATGGGGTGGTCTGCGGAACTGTGGGATATGGGCAAACAATGAATCTAGCCCCTTGTGGGCGACACAAAGATAAGTCTGATTGTGTCGCCCACAAGGGGCTTCGCTGGGGATATTGGTATCACGAGTCCCACAGTTCCGCTGCGCTCCACTGTGGGCTAAGTTTTTTCGCCCTCCGGGCTTACCCACCAAAATAGAACTTGAGCCAGAATTATTATCAGCCAATTATCAGATTAGTTTCTGCCAGCCATACATTTCACCTGCAGATTGATCAGCGTTCTTGAGTACCACGGTCCTGCACTCCGCCTGCGGATAAGCATTGAGAAACGCCCTCCAGGAGACGGATTTCCCACCGCTGAACTTGCATTCGAAGGCTCGCAGCGAGTTATCACTCTTCACCACAAAGTCGACTTCCTGCTTGTTTCTGGTGCGCCAATAGCGGATCTCGGAGAACAGATCCGCATTGTGGAAGAGGTTTAGATAGACGTAGTTCTCAAAGAGCGCGCCCCGGTCAACCCTGCTCTCCAGGCTATTGAAGTCGGGAAGCAGGACATTTCGGATCCCGGTGTCCACGAAATACACTTTGGGGCTTTTTCTTAGTTCGGCGCTGAGGTTTGAGTAAAACGGCTTCAGGATCTTGATGATGTAACTTTCCTCCAGGATCATCAGATAATTGTTGAGGGTTTCCCGATGCAGACCCACCTCACCAGCCAGCGCATTAAAACTGGTCTCCCGGCCGATGTTTACGGCCAGATAGCGGATCAGATGGTTCAGGTTATCCATTTTTTCTATCCGGAAGAGATGCTTCAGATCCTTGATCAGGGTGGACGAGACCAAATCCAGCAGGATCGCGCGTTTGCCGCCCACATCCGGAGTGAGAACCAATTTTGGAAATGAACCGAAAAGGATGTATTCCTCGGCCAAGGCTGCGAGCCGCTTGATCTCGCTGGAGGGCAGGGCTTCCGGCGAGGTAAGGATATACCCGGCCAGCGAGTCTTCCTCCTTGAAGCGCAGGAATTCATCAAAACTGAGTGGATACAATTCAAAGATGTGTTTCCGGCCCACCAGGGATTCGCGGAACTGATGCTTGATCAGGGCGGAGGAGGATCCGGTCATGACCAGTTTGAATTCATCCGCGTGATGGTCCACCAGCAACTTGATGGTCTGGGAAAGGTCGGAGATGTACTGCACCTCATCAATAAAGACAAAGGTGCGGCCGGTATCGGATTTACGATGATAACGCAGATATCTCAGGACTTCACTGATGCCCTGTCTGAAGGCGGCTTGCGTCTCTGGATACTCGATATCGATGTAGAGCGACCTCCCCTCTCCCAGATCCTGCATCAACTGCCTGAGCAGAGTTGTCTTACCGCATTGCCTGGCTCCGAAGATGAATATCGCTTCGTTGCCATCCAATTTAGCGCGGATCTGTGGAAACAGATTCCTTGGATATAACTTCATGAGTACCTCCGAGTACCAGATTCAGCAGAGCATACAATTTGTCAAGATGATTTGTACAGATGCCTGTAACAATTGCATAGATCGTTTCATGCTTGGGCTCGATAGGTGGTTGTCCACTGATGGCTAGATGTCCTCCTACTCTGGTTTTCCGGAGATTGGATGGGTATATCAGCTTTGAATACAGCAACCCTGAACGTAATCAGCTAGACAAAGTAACTGGTGTCTGATACAAAAAAGAGCTGTGACACGATTGCCTGATTCGACTGATCCCCTAGCAGACCACAACAATATTGCCCATTGGGCTGTAAATCCTTTACTGATGAAGGCTGGATGGGTAGGATGATAGAAAATGATAGAAAATGATAGGCCAATGATAAATCAGATATGGGGTTAACTCTCTATATAAGAGATATATACATATAGTATCTATCATTTTATCATGTTTTCGTTTTCCTGACTACCCACACTCACTGGTTCATCTGGAAATAGCGATTTTGTTTGATAATTGTTAGCCAAGCCATTTATTGAACATCGTAAACCTTTGATTAACAGATAATTACAAGAATATGTGCTTACTACTATTTCAAATAGCTGAAAGCCCGGATTAACTTGGTGGATAAATCAAGTCCGCCAAGGTTAGAGCGGCCTGGATTGGGCTGTCGGCTGTAGTGTAGGATTCCGATCCTACCGTTTCTGACATCCCCACTTGCGGAAACCCCTGGAAGACATTCATGAGTTGTAGCATCGGAATGCTACACTACTTTTTAGATAGCAAAAAACCCCGCAGCAAGCGGGGTTTTTTTATCTATTCACCGATTATTTTAACCAACACGCGCTTTCGGCGTTTGCCGTCGAATTCTCCATAGAAGATCTGCTCCCAGGTTCCCAAGTCCAGTTTGCCGTTTGTGACGGCCACCACCACTTCGCGTCCCATGATCTGGCGTTTGAGGTGCGCGTCGGCGTTATCCTCAAAGCCGTTGTGGGCGTATTGGGAGTGGGGTTTCTCCGGAGCCAGGGTTTCCAGCCAGCGTTCGAAATCGCCATGCAGGCCATGTTCGTCGTCATTGATGAACACCGATGCCGTGATATGCATCGGATTCACCAGGCACAGGCCTTCGGCGATCCCGCTTTCGCGCAGGCATTCCTCAACCTGATGCGTGATGTTCACGTACTCCCGGCGTTGCCCGGTATGGAACCACAGTTCCTTGCGAAAGGACCGCATCAGACGATGGGGATCATCTCCAGGTGGCTGGCAAATTCAGCGGCAGAATCGAAGACCATGTCCGCGCCCGCTTTTTCCAAAGCGGCCCTGCCATCGTAGCCCCAAGCCGCGCCAACGGCTATCATGCCGGCGTTCTTGGCGGTCTCGATATCCACAGCCTGGTCACCCAAAAAGGCGATGTTTTCCGGCTTGACTTTCAGCCTGTCGGCCAATTCCAAAGCCCGGGTGGGATCCGGCTTCATGGGCTTGTCGGGTTGCTCGCCGCTGTAGATGCCAAAGGGATTCTTCCCCTGGTTGATCATCACGCCGCGGAAGTAATGGCGGATCATCTTCTTGGTGAAATAATGCACTTTGTTGGAAAGTATCGCCACCTTGATCTTGTGCGATACGCAGAGCTGGATCAGATAGAGGATTCCCGGATAAGTATTGGTGTGTAGAAACCAGCTTTCCTCGTAGTGGTTCCAGAACTTTTCGGCCATCGCTTCCACATCGGCTTCTTTCCGATGTGCGGCCGGCAGCGCTTTTTTGGTCAGTTCGAATAGCCCATTACCCACAAAATCTTTGTAAGCCTCCAGTTTGTGCTCAGGGTATCCGCTTTCGGCCAATGCAAGGTTCATGCTTTCCGCAGTGTCTTGCAGGCTGTCCAGCAGGGTGCCATCCAGGTCGAAGATGACGGCTTTGATTTTGGGTTTCTTTTTCATGTTACACGTCCTTGG
>CAYSAT010000002.1:3674-15273 GCA_964429035.1 uncultured Candidatus Cloacimonadota bacterium
GGTCGAAGATGACGGCTTTGATTTTGGGTTTCTTTTTCATGTTACACGTCCTTGGTGTTTATATGGTTGTTGCTTACCGGTTTCCCGCAAGAAACGACGCTTGCGGCCTATATAACGATGTCATTGTCTGTGTCAGGCTTCCTTAGTATTGTTCTTAGGAACTGATGCCACCACACTTTTGAATGGCTGTTATTGTCCATCTTTTTTTTATATACTAATCCAAAACACCATTCGCGCCAACCCAAACTTGACATAAAGAGGTGAAATGCAAGTTTGGCTCCAGAAAGCAAGTTTAGGAGCACAGATGAAAATCGTCCAGGTAGTCGGAGCCCGTCCCCAATTCGTGAAATTGGCGCCCCTTTCCCGTTTGCTGCGGCAAAACCACAGCGAGATCATCGTCCACAGCGGACAGCATTACGATATCCAGATGAATGACGTCTTCTTCCAGGATATGCAGATCCCGGCTCCGGACTACAACCTCAACATCGGTTCCGGCAGCCAGGCCGTGCAGACCGCGGAGATCCTGGAAGCCCTGGAACCCATATTGATCGAGCATCAACCGGATTTCGTGATCGTGTATGGCGATACAAACACCACCCTGGCCGCCGCTCTCGCCTCGTCCAAACTGGGTTTGCGGACCGTGCACGTGGAGGCTTGCCTGCGCAGTTTCAATCGCAGCATGCCCGAAGAGATCAACCGCATCGTCGCCGACCACGTATCCGACATCCTCCTCTGCCCCACTTCCACCGCCATGGACAACGCGCGCCAGGAAGGTCTCTTGGACAAATGCCACCTCGTGGGCGACATCATGACCGACAGCCTAAAACTGGGCCTGGAACTGGCCTCCGGTTCCGCTGCCCTGAAAGAATTGCAGCTGCAGCCGCGCGAATTTTACCTGCTAACCCTGCACCGGCCTTATAATGTGGACTCGCCGCGGATCCTGGCTCACATCCTGTCCGGCTTGAACCGCCTGGGCAGGCAGATCGTGTTCCCTGTGCATCCCCGCACCCGCAACGTTTTGGCGTCGCTCGATCCCGATTCCTACGCCCATATCCGCTTCATCGAACCCCAATCCTACCTCGATTTCCTTTCCTTGATGCAAGCCGCGGAACTGATCCTTACCGATTCCGGCGGCATCCAGAAAGAGGCCTATATCATCCGCAAACCTTGCGTGACGCTGCGTTCCGAAACCGAGTGGCTGGAAACCGTGGCCAGCGGCTGGAACCTTTTACTGCCGGTGGATTCAGCGGATTTTCCAGATAAGATTGGCACGTTTAAAGTCCCGCATGACCATCCGGATTTGTTCGGAACGGATGTTGCATCAAAAATCGTATCGTTGCTCGAGAGATTGGAAATTGAGAGAAATGATAAAAAATAGAACTCTGATGACATGATGTACCTGATAATCATGATTAGGAGATGTAAGTGATTGATGAGCAATATTTATACAGCGACCTAACAGAGAGGATCATCAAGTGTTTCTATACTGTTTATAATACTTTGCACTATGGTTTTTTGGAAAAGGTATACGAAAACGCCCTGTGCATTGAGCTGAAAAAAAGTGGATTCCAGGTTGAAACGCAGAAAAAAATCGAAGTTTTCTACACAGGGGTGAAGGTAGGTGAGTACTACGCGGATATCTTGGTGGATGGTAAGATTCTACTGGAATTGAAAGCCACAGAAAGCTTGTGCCTCGAGCACGCATATCAGTTGTTGAACTATTTACGCGCAACCAATATCGAAGTTGGTTTGTTGCTAAACTTCGGAAAAGAACCACAGTTCGCCCGGAAATCCTTTCTAAACGTTGACAAATAAGATCATGAAGATCATGCTCATCATGTCATCAGTGTTCTATCGACTTCATTATTACCCGGGGTATTGCAAATGAAATCAAATCATGCCCATCTCATTCTGATTGGCGGCGGTACCTGCAGCGGCAAGACCACCATCGCCGTTGCCATCGGCAAACGCATCGCCGACCTCAAGACCGTCATCATCTCGCACGACAACTATTACCGCGACCTCAGCCATCTGCCCCGCGAAGAAGCCGCCCTCGCCAATTTCGACCATCCAGACGCCATCGACACCCCTTACCTGCTGCGCGACCTGAAAGCCATGCTGGCCGGCCAGGCGGTCGATGTGCCGGGTTACGACTTTTCCACGCATAGCCGCAGCGAAGGCACCCTCTGCGTCGCCAACGCCGACGTGATCATCCTCGAAGGCATCTTCGCCCTCTACTATCCGGAACTTCTAGAACTCTCCGACCTCAGGATCTACGTGGATTCTGACTCCGATATCAGGCTCGCCAGGCGGCTTCAAAGGGACATCCTGGAACGCGGACGCAACGTGGAAAACGTGCTCAACCAGTATCTGGAAACTGTCAAACCCTCCCACCAGGCCTTCATCGAGCCGACCAAGAAAAACGCCGACATCATCGTCCCCGGGGAAAGAGAATTCGACAAGGTATTGTATATGCTCAACGGCTATTTGAAGCACGAGATCATCGGCAGATAAAAAAGAGAACGCAGATGCAGAGGAAACTGAGGATTCTTGCGGATTATATGATGTCTCACACAGATTCCACAGATCGCACAGATGGAACTTCTACTGGTCCCTGCTCTGAATTCGTGTTAATTAGTGAAATTCGTGGACATCATAATCCGCTTGATCCGCTTCATCCGTGAATCCTTATGAAACCAATCTGTGCAATCTGTGTAATCTGTGTGAGGTATCCACCCCGTCCCTCTGCACAAATTCGTGGAAGTTCGTGAAATTCGTGGACAAGTCCCTCTTTTCCGCTTGACAAAATCTTAGCACTCTAAAAAGGTGTTTGCTAAGAACGCCAGAACGATTACTATATCATCAGAATTCAGAATATACTATGGAGGTACAAATGAAACTGAAACCCATTGAAGACCACGTGGTGGTGAAAATCGAAGCCACCTCAACCGAAAAGACCATCGGCGGGATCATCATCCCCGATACCGCCAAAGAAAAACCGCAGATGGCCAAAGTGATCGCCGTCGGCACCGATGAAGATCTGCAGAAAGCGATAAAAGTCGGCGACATGGTTCTCTTCGGTAAATATGCCGGCACGGAATTTGAGCTCGAGGGAGATAAATACCTCGTCCTCTCCAAAAGCGACATCCTGGCAGTCGTCGAGTAAAGCCGATGCTGGAGATAAACAGCCAAAACTTCGAAGCCGAGGTCCTGCAGTCCGAATTGCCGGTGCTGATCGATTTCTGGGCTCCCTGGTGCGGACCCTGCAAAGCCCTCGGTCCCACAGTTGACAAACTGGCAATCGAATTGGAAGGGAAGGTCCGGGTCGCCAAATGCAACATCGACCTCTCCCCGGATATCGCCACCCGCTATTCCATCATGTCCATCCCCACGCTGCTGATCTTCAGCAAAGGCGAAATCGCCGCGCAACTGGTGGGCCTGGTGCAAAAGGACAAGATCCTGGATAAACTGCGGCCCTACATTTAAAACCTATATCCACAATAACCTGATGCCCCGGATGGTGCGCTGTCCGGGGTTTTTTGTCCACGGATGGGATGGTCCGCGAATGTGGGGTTGTTGAGGAGATTTATTGTCCACGAATTACGCGAATTTACACGAATTAGGGGGAAAGGGGAGTTTAGGGTTGAGAGTTGAGAGTGATGATTGGTAAGGCAATTGAAGCATCGCCTGGCAGCCGTATGACGCTGTTGGAGCCAGCTTCGCTGCTTAGCCGAAGCGGAATTTGGCTTCCCCATGTTCAGCGGCGTAGAGTCACGTCTAACGTCTAACGTCTAACGTTTAACATGTTCACCCAATGTTCACCCATTAACCCATTAACCCGTTAACCTGCTAGCCTGTTAATCTGTTAAACCCCTAACCCACTACACCTTACCACTAATCATTGTCACGGACTTCCGGCTTCCTTCCGGCGGGTTAGCCTTAATCAAGTCTTAATCAAGCCTTAATCAAGCCTTAATTATTAACGCTTGATTAAGGCTTGATTAAGAAGTGATTGAGAGCGTGACGCCGGAGCGAATCATGGAATGCGTTCGAGGACAGATGTTTATGAGATGTTTGGAGATGTTTAGAGATGGTTATGAGTTGAGAGTTGAGAGTTCTAAGTTGAGAGATCCTCGACATATCCGGAACACCCTCATACATCATAAAGATTGTTGTATATTACCAAAACACTAAAGATTGTCATCCCGGGCTTGACCCGAAATCCAGTTTTTATAGGCTGAACAATGGAAAGTTCTTATGTTTGAACATGAAAGGCTGGTATGATGCTTATGCAGCAATGAAAGACTGGATCCCGGGTCAACCACCCCACCAGTTCGCTTCGCGATCTGTCGGGGAGCCCAGAGCCCGGGATGACAATGGTCGGCAACTGGTTTTTAATGGCCGTGCAGAGCAGATTCATCTTTATCTGCAACGGTCTCCATGGAAAACGTGCTCTCTTTCAAATCGAGTGGGTAAACCCGAATCTATCCCGATTGGTAAGCCCGGAGGGCGTAGGTCTGCAGGCGGGTGATTCATCGCCCGTGCCAACGAACGCAACTAACCAGCCTCAAAACCGGTTTCAACCGGTGGAGGTCTTTAGAGGTGGATTCATCCCTTGCGCTCTGGACAGGGGATAAATCCCCCTCCAAAGTCCTGCACCCGCTAAAGCAGGTTTCAAAGAAGCGATATGCCGTCCATTTATACGTGGGCTAAAGCGCCACGCCTGCAGTCCTACACCCGCTAAAGCAGGTTGGTCAATGAGTTAAGACCATTGAATAAATCGTAAAACTGGATTTATCTGGTCGTTCCGCCGTATTTATGCGGTCTAGAAGGAAGATCGCTGGTTCTGTCTTCAATACTTCCTACAAGGATTGATTTCTTTGTAAACACCAACTTGCAGCGTCACAGCCAGTTGAATCCATTGTTATGGGAATTCTCGCCACTCTTTAATCCCCAAAACACCAGATAAATCTGGCGGAACGACCGGATGAATCCAGTGTTACGAGTCCGTGCAACGCTCTCGGGGCTTATGTGCAAAGGTCTTAATTCGTGTAAATTCGTGCAATTCGTGGACAGACTTATTCTTGCAATTCGTGGACAACTCTATTCGTGGAATTCGGGGACAACAAAAAAGCCCGGCTCTTACACCGGGCTTCTGTTAATCTGTTTATCTGTTAATCTTATTTCATCAGCACAGCTTTGCGCTGGAAAGTATCCTTGCCGGCGTCCATGCGGATGTAATACACTCCCGTGGAGCATTCGCGTCCATTGGAGTCCTTGCCGTCCCAGACGATCTGGTAGGTGCCGGGCGCTCTGTTGGCGAGGCTGTAGTGGCGCATCAACTGTCCGCGTGAATTGAAGATCCGGATGTCCACCTCGGCGGATTTGGCAACGCTGAAGGGAATGATCGCGGCGGGATTGAAGGGATTGGGGAAGACGTCGTGCAGCTGGGTAAGCAGCGGCAATTCCGGCGTGATCTCTTCACTGTCGTGGCTGTAAACCACCGAGACGGGGCCATGGAAGTCCATATCGCCGCTGTAATCGACGTTTTGCAGCCAGTAGTAATAGGTGCCAGGCTCGAAGATCTCGCTGTCCGTGAAGCTGTAGATTTGCTGATCCGAGCTGTTGAGGCCTTCGATCAGGGGGCTGGCCAAAATCGCGTCTGCCAGCTCGCTGCTGGTGTTGCGGTAGATGTAATACCCTTGCACACCGGTTTCGGACTGAGTCACCCAGATCAGGTTGACATTGTTCTCCGCAGTCAGCACCGCGGTGAAGGAAGACAGTTCCACGGGGACGGTGCCGTCGTCGAAGGTATGGAAGCCTAAATAGTCAATGACGTCCTGAGCATAGACGATCCATTCGCTGTCCGTGGCATCGGTTCCAGCCGAAGAAGGCCAATCCAGATTTCCTTGCGCAACGTTGGGTTTTCTGACCATGGTGTGGTTGAGCGTGCCAGTCGTGACTCCGGCAACATCCCAACCGCTGCCAGGATCAATTCCAACAACTCCGATCCGATCCAGAACCGTGGCGGGATCAGCGCAATATAGTTCCACCGCATCGTCACCATTGAAGGTTAGGCTGCCGGATAGAAGGTCAGCCAGAGCTAGAATTTCAGCACTGGCACTACCATTGGCGATGACGAAGACATCGTCTGGGGATAAAGTGCCGGCTAAAGCGATACTCTGCCCGATGGAGCTGCTGCCGTTGAAGTATAAACGCAAACGATAGCGGCTTAAGTCCACGGTAGCATCGGAGGCGTTGTAGATCTCGATCGCTTTGTTGTTCGATCCGCCTTCGATATACTCGGAGATGAAGATATTGTCCAATGGAGCAGCCACGCTGCCATCGCATTCCACGTATTGGGTCGTCACGCCAGCAGTCGCGATGGAGATTGCTTCGTCATTATACAGGCCTGCGGGCAATCCGGCCTTTAGCCGCACGTAAAGGGTGGTTTCCGAAACAGTGAGCTTGGCAGCTGACAGGACAACGCTAGCATCGAAATTAGTGCCGCTGGTGGTGGAGATCTCGTAGTTCGTAGGCGCAGTAACGGTTATATCCGAAGTGAGATACACGCCGCTGACTGTGAATGACTGCTCAGCAGAGGGACCATTGCCCACAATATATCCAAAGCCTGTCAGGTTGGTTTCTGAAACATAGACTGTAGGTTCGGGATCGGTCACCGTGCCGCTCGCGTACAGGTTTTCTGTTGTGGCAGGTGAGCTGACATGAGCTATGTTCCCACTAAATGTGCCGCTTCCATCGGTACCCGTCAAGCGCACATAAACAGTCGTGGCAGGTACAGATCCGCCTGTCTGGGGCAGACTCATAAACCCCGTCCAGCCTGAATCAGTTTGCAGACTAAGCTCAAAACCGCCGGGCGCTGAAACATCAATGTCATTTTCCAGATTAGAGCCTGAGACTATATAGCTTTGGGGTGCGGAAGGAGTGCCGGTGAAAGTGGCGAATTCGGTTAGGGAACCTACCACGCTGATCGCAGGAGTGCTGGCTGAGGCTCCCACATCAGCCCAGGAAGTGCCGACTCTGATACCATCGAATCGGGAAAGTGTCCCCGTGTTCCATTGACGGATCGCCGCAGCTGTAAGCGAGGTGGCATCAGATACAGTGCCTACCGTGAATGAGAGGTTAGGGGTTGGCTCGCTATCACCAAGCACTGGATTCACCCACATGCTCACTACGTCATCGGTAGTCGTGCCTTCAACGAATGCATACTTTAGGACGACCAGATAAGTTGTATTTAAAGAGTAGTTTGCCGGATCCCATACTATGGTAGCTTCATTTGACTTAGTAAGACCAAAGTTAACGTTACCAGAGACTAGCCTTTGATAAAATCTGGCATAGAATATTGAGGAGCTCTGATTGAAATGGATGCTGTAACCCGATGAGGTCGCGGTCATAGCCGTGTTGATCATGAAAGCATAGTAGAGACTTCCTGTACTAGTTGGTGTAAAGGTCTTGTTGACATCCTCTCCATTAGCAGATGCCGACGTCGCGTTGCCAATACCGGATGACAAGTACCCAGGATATTCCAATCCTGGACTGGCAATACTCATGGGAGTACTGCCCGCGCCATTATGGGCTACCCAGCCATTAGCAGTCAGAAGCGTGCCGACCGTTCCAGTAAAGTTATCCTCCAGCAGGAGGGTCGCATTCAAAGCGCCTAACAGAACAAAGAAAGCCACAAGTAACAGCTGCTTTTTCATTGTATCTCCTTTTTTGAGTTGAATTGGGGAAATCCCAAAAAAACTTTTCTCTTGTGGCAGAGAAATGTGCTTCTCGATACCTGTCAAGAAATATTTTCACTAGCCGATGGACACATACTGACGAGAACCCAGAAGTAGAGAATATCACATAAAACCGTAACACTGCGTTTACGCGGTCGTTTCGCTGCGTTCACGCGGTTTTGGGGATAGCTCGCTATCCTTCCTGGATGATCGTTGTAGCAACGTAACTCCAGATCAGTTGTGGACCGCCTAAAGGCAGTGAACCGACCGCGTAAACGCAGTGTTACGGTCAATTGCCCTTTTAGCCGTCTGCCCCTTTTACCCTATTGCCCCTTTGCCCCTTTGCCCTTATGCCCTTTTGCCCTTCAAATCCGTGCAAATTCGTGCAATTCGTGGACACAAAAAAAAGCCCGGCTGTTACACCGGGCCTCTGTTAATCTGTTTATCTATTGCTCTGTGGATCTTACTTCAGCAACACAGCCTTGCGTTGGAAGCTGTCCTTGCCGGCATTCATGCGGATGTAGTAGACTCCGGTGGAAAGGGCCTGGCCATTGCGGTCAGTGCCGTTCCATTCGATGCGGTATTCGCCAGGGATCTTGGTGCCGAGGTCGAAGTCGCGCAGCAATTGGCCGCGGTTATTGTAGATCTGGATGCTGACGTCGGCAGTGCTAGCCAGGCTGAAGGGAATGAAAGCCAGAGGATTGAAGGGATTGGGGTAGATGGCTTTCAGCTCGGTGGCCAGAGGAACTTCCGGGTTGTAGTACTCGCCCGAGGTGTCGTAGAGCACGGAAACGGGGCCGTGGTAGCCGTAATTGCCGTCGAAATCCACGCTTTCCAGCCAGTAGTAATAATCGCCGCTGGTGTAGAGCTCGCTGTCCGTGTATGTGTAGACCTGCTGCGTCGCGGTGTTCGTGGCGCCGATCATCGGGCTGACCAACTCCGCGTTGGCAAGCAGGTTGTTTGCCGACCGGTAGATGTAATATCCGGCCATTCCGGTCTCGGTCTGCGTCACCCAGGTCAGCATAACGTTGTTCTGCACGGAGATCGAGGCGGTGAAGGAGGAGAGGACGACGGGGAGGGGTTCGTCTGTTGTTATGTTCACCTCAGTGGAGTTTCCGCTGGTACCGGAGCCATTGTATGCTCTCACGACATAGTAATAGGTAGTTCCCGGTGCCAACCCAGTTACTAGGTAACTTATTACATTACTTACATCTAAGTTATTATATCCAGTTACAGGAGTGAGTGTTATCCCGCCTGACATAGTGTGGGAACCAAGATAGGTAGTCGTATTCTGGGGGTAACTTTCCCATTCTGTTGCAAGAGTAGGAAAACCGCTTGTTGAGGTTGAAATACCTGAAGTTACAGAACTCTTTCTAACTAGAGTTTTCTCAGCTGTCACCAATGGGTCTGTGCCCCAAGTACCCCCTGATGGACTCTCACCAACGCAACCAAAGATATCAATTGGTCCAGCCTTAGTATCCTTACTTAAAACAACCGTGTCGTTTCCGTCAAAGTAGGTAACTGCTGATGTTACGTCTGCAAGAGATAGAATCGTAGCGTTAGCGTTAGCATTGGCTATAACGTAAACATCACCTTGGACGAGAGTACCCGATAGAGCTAAAGTATATGATGGGCTAGTTACGCCATTTGAGTAAGTATAAACCGTGTAATTACCTAGATCAATGTCAGAAGCCGTACCATTAAAAATCTCGATCGCTTTATTATTACTGCTTCCTTCTATGTATTCAGAAAATAAAAGATCAGAGGCATAAACACTGGCGGTTTTGGTATAAACGTCCAGATAATACCCAGTAGCATAATCAACACTATTCCAGGATGCGGTGAAACTATCAACGTCTGGATCTGCGTCTGCTGTTGCTGTTGGTGCTGCAGGAACCGGAATTGGCGCAATATAGCTAAATGCACTGCCGATATTGGTAGTTCCATCCGCTAGTTGTACCTGAACACTCACTCCGTCGGATACGTCAACAACTGCCGGAATGACTATCGTGAACGTTGCCACACCACTGGAGTTTGTCGCTGACGAAAGACTAACATCTGTGGCGGATGATGTTGTTGCACTTCCACTAATTGTGTAAGACTCGTCTGTTGTATTACTATTGTCAGTTACGGTGGCATCATACTTGAACGTATAGCCCGAGACCAAATTGTTGTATTGGTCTTTGGCTGTGCAAGTTACTGTTCTGGTCGATCCCAAAGCTAAAGCAGCGCTAATTGCCGCAGTGGAATTGGACGTTGGCGCTCCTGCATTGATTATCTGTGTCACCGAAGCAGTATTATATCCAGTGGCTTCAACAGTAACAGATTTCGAACCAGAAGTAGTCAAGAGAGTGTTCAACCCAGAAGGTTTCAGTTGAATGTTCCCAGTGGAAATCACATAATCAGTTGTAACCGTAAGAGCACTTCCACCAATTTTGACTGCGGTAATGACAGCACGCCATGTTGCATCGTCGGTGAATGAAATATCAATGTTGTTGTCGACGTTGTTGCTCGATGTGTCTGCAGTTAGCGTGGGAGGATTAGCCCCGCTAGCAGTCACAACAAAATCGTCAACATATCTTTCATTAGTACCAGAACCTCTTTGATCGAGAAGTCTTACATAAATGTTTGAAAGAGACGATAAATCATAAGTAAATTCTTGATATATTGCTGTTGCATTTGTTATAGATCCGATATCAGACCAGTTTGAGGCATCAGTTGATGTTTGAACTTTAAGGGTCCAAGCTGTTGCAGTTGAGCTTCGCTTGTACCAGAACGATAACTGATTAGGGGCAGATATTATTGGTGTGTAAATAGCGTCATTAACTCCATTAAAACAAAGACAAGCTACACCAGTCCTTGGATTATTAGTTGTCCTAACGCAACCGTTTGTACTATTGGTCCATCCAGTAGGGGGAAAGGTAGTGCTCTCAAAACCTTCACTTATTGCTTGAGCGAAAACGAGGCCTATCGCGGATAAAATCGATAGGATAAGTAATGTCTTTTTCATAATTCCTCCTGACGAATTACGAGTTATTTATGTGTATTTTTCTTAATATCACTATGCATCCCATTCATGTCTGGAACCGGTATTCCGTCAAGCTTTATTTCTCTTTTCTGCTAGCATACGCTGTGGCACTAGAGAGACTGCCCCTGAAAAGCTGGCTGGACGAGTTCTTCTAAGTCGTGATGTCTATAACCTTCTATTACAGGTCTGACCTGGCGAAAGGAGACTGGAAGCGCCTGCTATGAGATGGTATGTTTTTCGAATATCAGATCTACGCGAACAAAGAAACCAGTGTAGGATATTTTGAATAACCCTGCAAGATGGGTGATGGCTGCCCGTACGAAAAACAATCCTGGAAGACTATGCGATTGCGACTCCGGATCTTTATCTGACCATGGGTGATCTCTACGCGCACCAAAGTCTGTCCCAGAGGGACTAGGTGATAGTAGCGCCGGGCTTTGAGCCCGGCGGTATGAGGAAGCTACCCTCCTGCCAGGAGAATATCCTCAACCCCCTCCCCGCCACATTACGCGTAATGTGGCGGGGAGGGGGTTGAGGCAATATTTATGGGAGTTCGCCGTGTGTGCTGCGCTACGCCGGGCTCAAAGCCCGTCGCTACTGACGTCTAGTCCCTACGGGACAAGCTGGGTGGTACCTTAAGTTGGATTAAGGAGATAATGCCAAATCCGATCCTATGTGTCGATCTGATCAACCGCACGCAAGGCATTCCCTGGAAGACTATGCGATTGCGACTCCGGATCTATAATTGACTCTGGTTTATCACAACATGCACCCAAGTCTGTCCCAGAGGGACTAGGTGATAGTAGCGCCGGGCTTCGAGCCCGGCGTC
>CAYSAT010000002.1:15373-107843 GCA_964429035.1 uncultured Candidatus Cloacimonadota bacterium
TTATCTGACCATGGGTGATCTCTACGCGCACCAAAGTCTGTCCCAGAGGGACTAGGTGATAGTAGCGCCGGGCTTTGAGCCCGGCGGTATGAGGAAGCTACCCTCCTGCCAGGAGAATATCCTCAACCCCCTCCCCGCCACATTACGCGTAATGTGGCGGGGAGGGGGTTGAGGCAATATTTATGGGAGTTCGCCGTGTGTGCTGCGCTACGCCGGGCTCAAAGCCCGTCGCTACTGACGTCTAGTCCCTACGGGACAAGCTGGGTGGTAATTTATTGGGACTGCTGGCTTGCACACAACGCCGGGCTCAAAGCCCGTCGTTACTGGTGACTAGTCACTAGGGGACAGCTGTGATCACATGACTAGACGACATAGGTGCTGGTGTCCACGATTCTACGGGACTGGACCCACGCGACAAGAAGGATGTAAACACTACTCAGGCAGATACTCATCCTGATAGGCAATTTCGTGCTTCTTGAGCAGGAATACAAATTCATCACGGACGTTGATTTTCGCGTGATGAACCTGCTGATTTGCAATGTAGTCTTTGACTTTGGCTAGCTGGCTGTGAGATACTGAAAAGGCTCCATAGCCTGATTGCCAACGGAACTTGTAGGGGAACGCGCCAGCCTGATTCAGATAATGGCTGGAATTGCCCTTAAGTTTCTGCGCCAAGTCCGCTGCGCTTACGCTGGCATGCATGCTTACCAGCATGTGCAGATGATCCGGCATGCCGTTCAACGCCAGTACCCTGCATTTAAGTTCCCCGGCCAGGGATTCCAGATGGGGAAACAGGATCCCTTTAACGGTAGGATCGAGAGCGTCGTGCCTGTCCCCAACGATGAACACAAAATGCAGATAGATCTGGGTGTAACTATTGGCCACGGTGCCACGAACCCGGCTGTTTCTACTTTTGCAGCACCGCCTTGCACTGCAAGATGTCTTGACCTGCTTGCATGCGGATGCAGTAGATGCCGCCGGCTAAGGATTGGCCTCGCGCATCGGTGCCGTCCCACTGGAGGACATGCTCGCCGGGAGTTTGGGAACCGGGATCGATGCTCCGGACGAGCTGGCCGCGGGAGTTGTAGATGCCGAAGCTGACATTTTCCGGGGCGGCCAGGCTGTAGGGAATGAAGAGCAGAGGATTGAAGGGGTTGGGATAAACACCCTTCAACTCGGTCTTGAGCGGAATATCGGGAGGGGGAACACCTCCGCTGGAATCATACAAGACAGTGACGGGTCCGTGGAAACTGCTACTGCCGTCGAAATCCGAGTTTTGCAGCCAGTAATAGTAAGTTCCGTTGTCAGAAGGGTCGGCATCGGTGTAAACATAGGTTTGCTGCTGCGAGGTGTTGGTGGCCTGGATGAGGGGGCTGACCACCTGCGCGTTTGACAGATCGTTTGCATCAGCCCGCAGCACGTAAAAGCCCAGCACGCCGGTCTCGGATTGGGTGACCCAGGTTAATTGGGGATGGTTGTGGGGATCAAGCGTCACGGTGAAAGAGGATAGCTCGATGGGGAGGAGGATATCGCCTGTAACAGAGATGTTGTCAATGGCAAAACTTGGTCGGTAACCAGAGCCACTGACTTCCCTGGATGCCAATCGAAGCTGAACGATGGGCTGGTTATTACAGATAGCAGGAAGGATTACTGACTTATCAAGTGGTTGTTGTGGTGTTGTTGTAGTGTAGACCTGAGTTGTGGTGTTGTTTTGATATTCTACACCAGTTAAATTTGCAAATGATCCGGATTCTCCAACACGATACTGCAGTGTCACTTCATTTATGCGATTATAGCCCAAATATCCATATGGATTTCTGATAGTCATAATTCGATAACTGACAAAAATATTCTGTTTACCCGAAGTATTGACTGAAAACACGATACTAAGATCACCCGTGCCAGAATTCAAGAATCCGATTTTCCCGTTGTAGTTGTGAACTCCACCTCCTGAAGTTGATGCATCACGGCTAGCATTTAAATCTCTGTCATCGACAGGGGGAGCAACATCGAAACTAGCACCCGGTGAGGTAGATATTGCCCATCCCTGAATCCCTGCAGGATAAGTGGTTGAGTTCCAGAACAGAGAAAAATTCTCTGTGTAAGGAAGACTCTGAGCAATTGGGTTGGTCTGGGAAAATAAGTAGCATATGAAAAATATCAGATTAAGGCTAAAATACAGCGCCTTCATTTGTTCTCCCTATATATATACGTGTTTTCGATTTCCCGCAGATATCGCTGATGAAAAGGGAGATCGCGCAGTTTCAATCAAGTTTGTTTACCTTGCGGATTATGCTTTTTTCGATGTCATCAGTATTGAAGTTGACCAGTATACCTAGTTTCAGTCCTGTAAGTTTGAGATACGTAAGCAACTGTTTGTGATGCACTTCCTGAATATGCTCCACAGATTTCACCTCGACTATCACCAAGTCCTCAACCAAGAGATCCATACGAAAAGCAATCCCGAGATCAGTGGATTCGTACTCCATGCTTATTGGGACCTGACAGTCCACCTTGCACCCTGCCTCTCGCAGTTCGTATGCTAAGGCAGCTTCGTAGGCGCTCTCAAATAACCCAGGTCCCAATTTGTTGTAAACTTTAAAGACGCATCCTCTGATTGCATAAGAGACATGGTTTTCCACCAGTTCGTCTGTGACAGCTCGGATCATAGAATCAGCGTGATCTGCCTTTTCATCTGCGTGATCTGCGGGAAACGCTAATTGCTGCGGGCTTTATTGATCAGGATGTTCCACACTCCGTGCCAGAAATACTTCCAGTCCGTGGCGAAAGGCCGCTGCAGCTTCTGCTGCAGATAACGCCGTTCGGATTCCACGATCTCTTCAAAGGTGGCTGGCATGTCGGTGTAGAAAGGCGGCATCAGGCCTGGTTTGACCTTGAGCCGGAGCGCTTGCATGTCCGGCGGATAAAGGGAAAAATAGTGTTCGCTGAGCGCGCGGACCCCTACCAGGGCGAGTTCTCCCTTGAAGAAATTGTGAAACTGCGGCAGTTCGTCGATCCAAAGGGCTCGCAGTACTTTGCCCCAAGAGGTGACGCGAAAGTCATTCTTGAATTTACCGCCTTCCTGCAGATCATTGGTCTGATACACATAATCCTGCAGGTATTCGCTGTAGGGATGCATGGTGCGCAGTTTCTTCACGTAAATGACCTTGCCGTTTTGGCCCAGGCGTTTCAAGCGGATGAAGGGGCCGTAGGTGGGGCTGGGGTCAGTGAGCGGCGCCCGGGTTTTTTTCCAGATAAAGTGCGTAAGGCCAGCGATCTCACGCTTATGAATCAGTTCAAAGCCGCAGAAATAGAAGCGTCCGAGCATTTCGGTCTCGGACAGGGCGCGGTTTTTCCCTTTCGTGAGGGCGAAATACCAGCCCTGGAGAATGGGCAGTTTGGGCATTACGCGGCGAAAGAGGAAATCTAAAAAGTAGAGGGGCGGACCCAACACTGGAGTGAACTTCCGGTTATATTGCTCTCTGCGCTGCGTGATCGTTTGACCCCGGCAGATGCAGACGCCGCCTGGTATGAGTAACTCGTTGACTTTGATCAGGTAGAGGTTGATGCGGCGCAGGTCATTGATCTTACGCAGATTGACGAACAGCTGCAGGGAGTTGGGCGGTTCGCTATCAATCTGGCCGTAGTTTTCGGATTGCAGGACTAGAGAACTGGAATGGCAGAAGCGCTTCAGATCGAGGTATTTGCGCACAAATCCCAGCAGTTCTTCCCCATCCCCAAGATAACTATGCCAGCGGGAATCGGGTACTGCTTCGGAGGGGTCACATACGGAGAAATCTGGCGCGTAGACCGCGTCGCTGATGGCGGGAACGGATCTCTTCTCGCGCAGGAAAAATTCGCCGTTTTGGACATCTTCCAGCGCTTTGGACCGCGTGACCAATTTCGCGGTGGCAAAATCGCGGTTTTCGATGTGAAAACGGAAAGCGTAATAGATGCCCACAAAGATGAACATTTCAAGCACCACGCTGCCCAGGATCGTGCCCAGAACTATCATGCGGGAGTAGTTGAACTGATGGAAGATGTACATCAGGCCAAACACGACGGCTACTGCAAAGATGTCCGCCTTAACGATCCGCTTGACCAGTTCAAGTCCGTTGATTTCTCTCCGGATTGTGTATTTGGAACTCCACAGGCCGCTGCCTATCCAGATAACAGTGAAGGCGATGAGCGAGCGCCACCACACGAAATTGGCCAGGATGAGCCGTGTGCCGTCCCGGAGCTTCGCCACGAACAGGAACGAGAAGACAACGATCAGGATGTCGATCAGTAGGAGGAGGTACTTGGTGAACTTATGCTTCACTTTATAGAACGCGGATGACGCTGATGATTATGATTAACGCAGATGTCCGTTACTGCAGTGGATTCGAAAAGACTCTTCTGACAAATTGTGGTTTATGCCCGAAATTTAGCAACAATCCAACCTCGATATCTGTTGCTTTCAGATAGTTTTGAAGCTGATATTGGTGGCTGAGACTGAGGGTTTCGCAGGCCTTTACCTCAATTATCACCAAGTTATCAACAATCATATCGGCATAGTAATCGCCTACAACAGTGTCCTTATACGTTACCCTAATCGGTTTTTGACATTCCACTGAATGACCTTGAGTCTTGAGTTCTACCTTGAGAGCATTCTCATAGACTTTTTCCAAAAAACCGTACCCAAGAGTATTGTAAACATCGTAAAAACACTTGATTATTTTGTCAGTCAATTCACTGTGCTGGAAGTTCGCGTTTACCATATCGCCCTCACCTTGTAATAGGTAAGTATGACATCTGCGCTTATCATAACAATCCGTGTCATCCGCGTTCTATCTGAAGAAATCTATCGTGCGCTGCAGGCCTTCCTTGAAATCCACCCTGACCTCATATCCCAGCAATTCCTTCGCCTTTTCGATACCCGCCAGCGAATGCTTAACGTCGCCGGGACGCTCAGGTTCAAACTTCGGCTCGACGTGCTTGCCAAGGATCTCATTGATCATGTTCACCAGGTCGATCAGCGTGTATCTTTCCCCGCAAGCGATGTTGATCACTTCCCCGGCAGCTTTTTCAGCGGTGCAGGCTTGAATGTTGGCCCAGACGTTGTTTTCCACATAGGTGAAGTCGCGGGACTGGCTGCCATCGCCATAAATGACGGGCTCTTTATCCTGCTGGATAAGGCGGATGAATTTGGGAATGACCGCGCTGTATTGCGAGGTGGGATCCTGGTTGGGACCGAAGACATTGAAATAGCGCAGGGATACAGTTTCCAAGCCGTAAAGAGTATGAAAAACCTGGCAATAACGTTCCTGGGCGTATTTAGTCAAAGCATAAGGCGACATCGGATTCACGGGCATCGTTTCGACTTTGGGAAGGGTTTCGCTATTGCCGTAGATCGAAGAAGATGAGGCGCAGATAACCCTTTTTACGCCAAACTCTTTGGCCGCCTCGAGCAGGTTCAGGGTGCCTAAAATGTTCACATCATTGGAAGTAATCGGATCATTGATGGAACGCGGAACAGATGGTAAGGCACCCTGATGCAGGATATAGTCCACACCTTTAACAGCTGCCCTGACAATGTGAAATGAGCGCAGATCACCCTCGATCATGGCCAGATTGGGATCCTTCATCAGAGGCAGGATGTTCTCGCGTTTGCCGGTCGCGAAATTATCCAGCACCCGCACTTCCTGGCCCTGTTTAAGCAATTCTTTAACGATGTTGGAGCCGATAAATCCGGCTCCGCCGGTGACCAAGTATCTCATAATGACACCCTTGTTATAGTGGTGAAGGGGTGACGTGTTGTCGTGGTGAAGGTGTGACGTGTTGTCGTGGAAATAGTTTTTTGAGACCTGCCTCTCATCTGTTCTCCAAACTTGCGATCAACTTTATCAACATGTTGCGTAGTCTTTTGATTGTCTCCATGAAGTCGTCTATATCAGCGAGGTACTTCAATCTAAGTGCGATCTCAAATTGAGTTTCCAGTTCTAGCAGAGAGCCTTTGGAGATGTATGGAACTGAATGTATTCTTTGCTACTTTTCCTGCCGCATCCTTCCGCGATATTTGATGGAATTGAAACAGCAGCCCTGCGAACCTGCGAGACTAGTCCGAACAACTCCTCCTTGGGAAATCTACCTGTAGCCTGATAAACTTCCACAACCAGATCCATGCTCAGCTTCCATACCTCAAGATCCTTGTAAATCACATTTCCCCAAAAATACTAATAATAACATGTTAAATATCTCTATCGCAATACCGCAAATTTACACAATAATACATCATAGATACATCTTCCCATTACGCCATCATTCCACACCGTCACCACGGCACCACCTCACCACTCTTGTAATCTCCACGGCGTCGCTTCACCACAGTTTTTTTCACTTGGTTCTTGGCTGTTTGCCACACTAATTCCCGGGTCCAGAGAATCAGATTGTTAGTCCATCTTTGTGGATGCGTGTTAATCATGAGTTGATCCGGTAATTCCCCCCGTTTAATCATCTGGATGAGATGCTCTGTGTTTATTATCTGAAACTGTAAGGGGGTTTGGACTTTGTCTCTGATGCTGGACTCATCCTGATTCCATTTCCGTCCGGTATCTGTTATGTAAAATACTTTGGAAAAATCCAGATCAAAATACGGCTCCCCAATAATTCCATCATTTCGATAATCGTATTTCTTCCATATATCCCGGTTATCATATCTGGACAAGGGACTGCCATGCATGCAGATCGTTTCCACAGGTGCTATCTCTCTTAACCTGGCAAGGTTTTTCTGGAATGATTGGTAAGCCTTGTCGATGGCGCCATTACAGAGATCCAGGTCTTCATAGTGATAGCCGATCTCGTGGCCAAGGTCATTGATTTGTGTCACAATCTTTGTATCGAACGATTCGGGGACTATCCTAAAATAGCATGAAGATCTTAGCCCTTTCTGGTTTTCAATCTCAGCAAATTTCAGGGAATTAAGGGGTCTTTTATCAACATCGTGACGCAGTACCACGACCCTCTGCTGTGAATTTTGTATATATTCGCCGAAGGTCTGAAATGAATAATCTGTGCTTTGGATCACATCCAGAAGCCTATAGTAAGCACTTCTTGTGAAATCTCTCATGAGTTACTCTCGCGCTCTATCCAAATTCTATCACCTAAAGTAATCAACCCTATTCTCAACGATTTTGGCGTTGAGGCATCATCCTAATATAAAATTGAATGACAACTAACCCAAGCAAGGCACCGAACAAATTGCTGATTAGGTCCCAAGGATTGAATGTTCTGTAGGGAATCCAGATTTGAACCAATTCTAGACAGATCGCGGCAGAGATAACGATGAAAGAATAATTGCCAAGCCCGTGATTACGAAACATTGGCTCTTTTCTGATTAGCCCAAACAGATATATTCCGCTGAAAACAAGCAATGTGATTAGGTGAATCAGGTAATCCAAACGAAAAATGAACTTATGTGTGCTCAAATTGTGATTGAAATTGTCACCCAAGGAGATCACATCGAGCACGCAAAGGAAGATCAGCCATAGCCAGAACAAATTCCTAGCCATTGTTAATGAAGTCAGTATTTCCTGAAGCGGTGATAGATTTCCCGGGCTAATCTCTGTACCTTGGGGGCGAATTGATCCCTGTTTGCATTCTTCACAAAAGCCACATACTCATCGTAGTTTTGGTTAATATCCTTGAGAAATATCAACAACTCCGGCGGCCTGGGATCAGCCGCTTGATTCTCTTTTTCTTTTTGCAGGGCTTCTCCCCTGGTTATGATTCCCTGCTTGAGCAGTCCACCATTATGCAAAGTGCTCTTGTTAATATCTGGAACTACTAGAGAATTCTAAAAAACGGGACATCGTGCAGTTCGCAATCAGGGTGTTAAGCGGTCCCACCAAAATCGCTTCAGCCTGTTTCTTTTTGATTATCTGGATAATCGGGGTGAAGGGTAGAAAACATAGTCATACATACCGATGTGCTGGGAAACGAATCTCATCAGGGAACTGCGCGTGATTCCCAAGATGTCTGAAACGCCTCCAATTATCTTCTGCCTTTCCAGCTTATTCTTATACTGGGCAAGATGTTGAAAATGCTCATAGACACCCGTTCCCTTGATTACATTCTCAATATCGGCAGGCGTGTTGAGGGTGGAAATTCCTTAGAGCTGTGAGACATACTGCACCCTGCGGCCACTGCCTTTAATCACCAGCGTTATATTGAAGCTCTTCAGGGATATCTCGATGGCATAGTTGATCCCTCGCATACAGGCATTGCAAAAATCCCCGGAACGTTCAACAAAGGCCTTGAACAACAAAGATGCATTGGCCTTGTTGATATGATAAAAGATATGGTCGGCGTCGCAGTTTGCTAATGCGTTATTGATGTTCTCCTTGGCTGGATTGGACAAGTAACCGTTATCCATAGTTACTGCACGAATTTTCAGATTGTAGACCTTAGTGGCTGAATAAATTGCATAGTTGCTGTCCTTTCCACCCGACAATGACACCAAGCAATCACATTGCCGTTTTAATCTTTTGGCATTGCCAAGCAAAGACTTGTATTTTAAGCTTTTACGTTCTCTTTTCTATTGCTTGTCCGCAAAATTGTGACCATGATGTTGGCAGTAGTTACAGGCACCATCATTGACAAAAACCATACTTGTAAGGCTTTAAGGCAACAAACACTTTGCACATCGTTTTATAGGTTCAGGCATTTGTCGATTTCCTTGTCTGGCATCAGGAAATATCATGATCTCATTACCTAGTATCGACAAGTTTTGATGTGAAAGGTGCGAAAACATCTTCTCCACCTTGAAGTGAAGTAACGCTTGCGGGATAGTTCTCTATAAACCATACCATAAAGCAAGTAACATCTATCTTGGCAGACAACATCCGTTCGCGATTATCGTTGAATTCTGTTGTTAGATCATCATGCGATGCCAAGGTAATAGATTTTTGAAGCATTGCTTCCTGACCTTCGGGGGTCTCAGGGTATTGAAACACCATTCCATAGGATTTTTGGTCTTCGATACAACCTAAAACAGCATTGTTTATAAAAACAGCCGGGGTTCCTAATATTGCGCATTCGGAAGCCATTGTCGCGCTTTCTCCGACAAACAAGTGCGCAAAATGGAGAATGTCGAGCATGTATTCGGGTTTTGTATTAAAGCGATAATCGCTCAGTTCGCCAGGTAACTCGCTTTCTGAAGAAATGAACACTTTCATATGCTCAGCCAGAGTCGAGACTAGTTTAATCTTATTAATCAAGGATATTCCATGCTGGCCTATATCATGATGCGCGTTCCATGAGACAAATCTGACCACCGCATACTTCTCTCCTTGGTTAACACCGATTAATCCGAGGACCCGTGGATCAGGTCTGAACCTAAAAGGATGTAGGTATGCAAGTTCATGATAACCTGGATATCGCAGTTGCTTTTTCCCGTGATCACGCAAGTAGCTTGTAGATGTTAGGATATGATCGATGCCTGGCATGGCGATCCAATCGAAACCCTTGCTTGTTTCCGTGTCCGCAAAACAGATGTGAGGTTTTCCCAATGCTGTGCTAACAAACGAGCTGTTGGGTGATACCCGGCTAACAAAGATGTCCGGTTTGAAAACTCTGGCGATTCTAAAAAGTCGCCAAGAGTAGATAATTAGCCCCAGAGCTTTGTTCAGAACACCTTTCTTGGCCTTTCCGATCGTCCTGTATGGCAGATCATATGCTTCCAGCAGATCCAGGGAGCATTCCTTTTGCTTAGCAACAAACAGGAGTTGGTGACCATGCTCGCTCATATCCCAATACAAATGTTTAAAATGATGCACATGGGCAGGATGCCCGATCTCAATTATCACTCTCATAATCTATCTACGTTTTATGATATTTAGAGGCAAGTAAAGCAGTTCGAAAAGCCCGGGCAAGGGGTCGGACCATGACCACACTGCTCGTATCTCGGGATAGCCTTGATCGGAGATGTCAAGTTTTTTTAGCCGCAATCCCCACCTTACAGGGATATCCAACAGGCTATGCTTCCACTGCGCGCTCTGTTGTTGGGATAACAAGGTGTCCAATCCAAACCTCATCCGGACATAGTTTTCCAACAAAGGAATACCGGCCATATACGTCAAGGTATGCCACTTCCAGGTGCGCGGGTTGACCTCCAAGAATTTAAACTTCCGATCCCGCTGATCATATTTGAATTCCACTTCTGCCAGGCCTTCATAGCCTACAGCACTAAGGATTCTTTTTGCATAATCCCCAAGGATTGGCAGTTCTACGGTCTCGGCAAAGGTTGTCGAGTTGCCAAAGTCAAGAGGATGCTGTCTAGCCCTGCGAGCAGTTATGGAATCGATTACTCTATCCCGGGTGATGTTCATCCCAACCGAATACAGATTACTGGAATCGCCTGGTATAATCTCCTGTATCAAAAGATTCCCGTTTAGAAAAGCCGTTGGCATACGGCTTAAACAGATAATAACTTGCTCCGGGGTGTCGCATTTTATCACTTTTTTGTGGTAAAGCTCATAAAAATCCTGCATGACCGACGGCTTGATGATAACGGGAAAAGTGAAGTCGCCGAGGATATTCCTTGTACTCACTATTCCCTCGACCACGACTGTTCTGGGAACAGGAATACCAAGTTTGGCAGCCAGAGGGTAAGACAGGGATTTTTCATAAAAATGTATTATCTTATCCCAATCAGAGCAGCCGACTATATAATGCGCCTCTAACTGAGATTTATTCTCGCCTAACAACTTCACGTGATGGTCGTTTGTGGGCAGAACAAGCCAGCCTTTGTACTCATTTTGGAATTGTGAGCTCTGCAATATCTGGACCAAGTCTCTCTGTTGGCAGAAAAAGAACTTCGAGCAGCATTTGGAATGTCTGGCCAAGTTTGATCTGGTATCATCAATTAAGATCGCCGAAATGGACATGCCTCCGAGTAAGCGACATATGCCTAGGCTCTGGACATGGCCGCCTAATACGATTACACCTGGTTTACTCATCAACCAAACAGCTTTGATACAAATCCAGAATTTTATTAGCAACGGATACGGAATCCAGCGAAAGACGTTTTATTGCTTCCCGGCCATCGCACCAGTTTTTATCATCCAAGGCCAACTGTATTTTCGCGGCAACATCGCTTGGGTCGAAATCCGCGACATAGCAGGCCCGTACTCCTGAGAGCAGTTTGCGGACGTCTCCCACGTCTGTCGTTACGACCGGAACATTGCAGGCCAGGGCTTCCTTGACAACGTTTGGTGATCCTTCTCTGAAAGAAGTCAATAGTACTAAATCCGCCGATCTGATATAATCAGGGACCCTTTCGGGATCAATTCCCTCCACTTGCCGAAGTCCAACATTGCGTCCTTTTATCAAATCGACGGCCTGCCGGGCAAGTGAGAAATTCTTTTCTTTTCTCTGGATCCCCGCCAAAAAAAGCACATTGTCTACGTCACGGGGAAAGACCGTTGCTTGTGGCTCATCATTCCAAGGACGAAAACGCTCTATATTAACTCCATTGGGAATGACAAAGATTTTTCCCCTTGTTTTCAAGGCTTGCAACATATCGTTCGATTTAACTATAGTTCTCTTCCAGATATATTTAGCGAAAAACCTGGCCATCGAGGCTCTAGTGCGGGTGGACAAATCCGACCCCATCAGCGAGCATATTATTGGCAGGCCAGTCATAGCCAGCGCTGCGCTGTAACCGCAGAGAGAATAGTGGGCATGTATCAGGTCATAGTTTTTATTTCTACTTGCAGCCTTTATCTTGGGTATCGCTTCCAGATAACCCCTGTAACTCGGTCTTGAAATCAATAAGTAATCAAAGTCAACACCGAGTTCCTTGATCGATTCCATTTGATTGGCTACAACAGCGGAGGCTCTGTGCAACCTGGCACCTGAAGCAATAACCAGTACCCTCACAGGGCTGTCATTCCAAATCTCAGATTATGGACATGATCTGGTGCGTGAAAGCCTAATCAATGTCGATAGCATAACGAGATACTTTGTTATTTGCTTCTATTGAAGTACAAAGCATGATTTAATGGATTTGAGAATTTATGAAAGTAGCCTTCGTTTCTTTCAGCACCATTAATATCTTGAAGATTAGATTTCAATTTGTTAATATCATACAAGTAACATACGGGTTCCATTTTCTGTAGTGCTTCATGTAGATACTGGACAAACCACTTATCGTAAGGAAAATTAGGCTCAGGAGGTACAATTTTATCATATAAATATACTATGCCTCTTTTCAGGAAATACATCTTTCTGTTGTGCAAAAAATCGTTTCCTGAGTATCCATTTGCGTAGTTGTATCCAAGCAACTCGGGATAAAGCTTATGGACAATGTACATTTGAAGACTGTGTGTCCGCAATTGGTCTCTAAAACTTGGCGAGGTTCTATTGCAGAAAAACAAATTCATCTCGGACCCAAATAGCGCTTCAATAAAATCGATGTCGAAGAATGGCACCATACATCTTCCGAAGACTTTACTAAACAAAAAGATATCCTGATAATCGTGAAACGAGCCGATTAAACGAACAGCGAAATCAAACTCTGTCTGCTTCCTGCTTGACCCGGCGAATGACGTTGCTTCAATAGCAGACAAAACCTGTTGTTGATCTATCGGGTCAGGGATAAAAAACCTGTCGTTAAGCATTGAAGAGAAGACACTGCTTAAGCGCTCATTTTCGAAGTAATGCCGTCTCACATACTCGGAAATTATATAATCATTTAAGTGCACTCCTTTTATCAAATCACCACCCATACAGCCCATAAACACCATGCTCTGATCAGAGCGCTGCTCGCGTTCTCGCTTTGCTGACTCCAGTCTATGAGCCCTATGAAGATGAATCAACGGATTACCTAGATTTATCACATTATCCACCATTTGGGAATATTGTGCCGCAGTAATATTATTATATGTGTGATTTTTATAATTCAGTTTTAGACCATAGGCTATTCTGGACGATGCTTCAACATCCCTGCTTCTAGATGAACCGAAGGTAAAGCAATTAGGTCTAATACCTAGGCTTAAAAGCGCAGCCAGTATAGCTCTGGTATCCCCTCCGCCTGTTAGGGTCATTGTCACTGCATCCGTGTCGAAAAACATCAAATAGTTTTTTATTGTTTGTAGGAATACTTCGACTAAATGATCAGAAGAACATCGGTGGTTGGAACTCAAACCATAAAATCGTTCTGGTGACAAATCGTATGTATACTTTTCAATGATTTTATCCCCAACTAAGGCATATGATGTTCCCATCTTCAATACGGAGATCCCCTTATAGGGTGTCGTGCCGATGAAATGCTGGAAGAAATCATGTTGAGCCAAAGCTTCCGCATCTATAGTAAAGCCCCCGTGACTAATCAAAGTCAAATCATTCGTAATAATCCCATTCTGGGCCGAGTAAAACACTTTGTACAAACCAAGATGGTCAGTTAGAACCGATAAAGAACCCTCAAACATCAAAATAATCACATATATGCCTTTTATCCTCCTATAGATATCTTCTATGCCATTATGAAAGAATTCACCTATCAAACCTGTAATATCCCGGTTTTGATCCAGTTCGAAATAACCGTTCCTAGGCAATAGATACCCATCAGTAAAAATAAATATGTCATTCTGATCGTCATCACTTGATAATTCTGACTCACCTTGATAGAGTAATACATAATCTCCAAATCTCTTAACCTGAAATTCAAATAGACTTTGGCACATTCTACGATAATAACCTTCATTGCATATCAGCCATCGATTATTCATTCTTTCCTCTTGACAAAGATAGGGCATCTTCCAAGCGTAGGGAAAATGATAAATTTTTATTGAAACTACCTTCCTCATACAGCCACATACCATCGAAAAAAAGCAACCTTCCTGGCGTTCCGTTTTTCTCGCAGATATGATCCTGAACATGGCCAAAAACAGTTTGAAGCTCGTTCACAAGGTATCTTCCGTCATGTTCAAAGCAATCCATAGACATACAACGAAAACTATGCTCATCGCAGATAGATTTAAAGAAATCCATAAGTTCCAGGGGGGGTAGGTCATACCGAATGAGCTTTGTTCCGCTGGCCTTGGTTCCGGTTTTCATCTTTTTATGACCAAAATAACTGTCCCCGATCCTAACAAGCCTCCATTCATAATCGTGAGCGATAAATTCTTGAAGAATTATAAAACGTCTTTCTTTATCACGAGAAATCCGTAAATACTTTTTGGCTTTATCCACTCTCTGATCTTTGCTTCTTAAAACCCTATATGCTCTCTTCAACAAAGACCCCATCCGTAAGTTAGGCCCCGAATATCTTGTAACTCCCCGGTTAAAAGAGTTATTTATATACTTAACAAGATTATGCTTCGTCTTGATGAATTTAACCCCAGATCCAGAAGCACCAATATTGGATTTCGCTACTATAGGAAACTTTGTTAAGCTATCTGCGAATTGCAGCGCTTCGTCGTTCCTATAAAAGACATAGGTTTCTGCGTGAGGGATATCGTTGACTGTCAACCAATCCGACAAATACCGCTTATTTTCATGAAGTCTGATTTCATTCATAGTCGGATAGATATACCGCTTTAATTCCCTGTCAATAAAACTCAGTTTTTCATCGTATAATTGCTTAGCTACTGATATTTCTCCCGATGGACATGCTAATAAGATATCGTACATGGGACTCACCTGAAGTTGCTTAAGCCACTCATTAGAGGAAAGATCTATTGTGTCAACTGCCAGGCCTTTATCAGCACAGGCAATTAGCCACATTCTATAAGCAGTATCATTATCACTTTTTAGTACAGCTATTCTCATATATTCTCCTCTATTCCCTTAAAAACGATAAAAAGGTACATGAAGCCTACATTTATTGTATCAAGTCACTAAGATGTTTGATAGACTGAGTATTATATCTGACTAGCGTCTAATCTCTGTGCTAGACGAACCAATCTCATGATAGGGAGATAAACCCATAACATTTATATTCAAAAGGAGGATTTACTCGTACATTCTGATCAACAAATATCATTTCCTTTGTTTAACATCTTCTACTAATTCAATACTCTCCAGTGTTGAGGTAGCCCAATAATTCAAAGACATACATCTCAGCAGATTCAAGAGAACTCTTTGCTTCATTCTAGGCAATGTCCTTTGCGTAATTTTCAGTCTTTTCAATATCGCATATTCAATCCTGTGCCGTGATTGAAGTAACCGGATAAGGTACTCTTGTCTATTCTGGAAGATCTTCTGCCAAAGAGATTCTAGTATCACTGGATTTTGCACCTGACATGCCAACTCTTGTTGATGCTTCTGAAAGTCAATCTGCTCGATTTGATTCGCTAACCGAACTTGTGAGTAATCGCTATGAGTTATTATGGGTTGTAGTGTAAACTCACTGTGCTCAGGATAAAAATCTATAACAGCTAATGCGCCTGTAAACCAATCGTATTTTTTTTGTTTGACCATAGATAAAGCATACAGATTACCAAGTCCATAGAACAACGCTTTGCCTTGTCTAATCTCGTAACTGCTATAAGCATGGGAATGATGTGCAATTATTGCGTCTACCCCTAAGTCTGCCAGAAAGCGAAAGAGTTTTACCATCGGTGGAGTGGGATAATGCACATACTCAATGCCGCCATGATATATTACGATCAGTTTATCTACTTGCGAGCGTATTTTTTGTATCTGATTGAATGAGTCAATGAAATCAAAAGGATTTGCACCAGGTAGATCAGTATTTGCTATATTGAATTCCCTCTCACAGTAATTTAAAAAAACAATCTTCCAGCCTCCTATATCCGTTCTCAAGGGAGCAGCAGCAATTTCTGAGTCTCTTCCAGCTCCGACTGTATCCAATCCGGATTCATGACAGACCTGTAGAGTGTCTCTTACACCTTGTCCGCCGAAATCACGTATATGATTGTTGGCTAAGGTAACACAATTAATCCCAGCATCTTTAAGAACCTGAGCTTGCTTAGGATTGATTTTAAAGTTTCGGCCTGTTTTTTTTATGCATTTATCATACATTGTCAAAGGTGCCTCTAGATTTACTATAGCGTAGTCTGCGCTATGTAGATAGTTACTAATCTGCTCTGAAAAGGGATTGCGTATTGAACCAGGACTTGGGAAATAATCACCCCCGATTACTATTCTTATACGCTCTTTTTTTTTCATTATTGTAAAATTAATTACCTTTTAACGACCTTAACGGCATCAAAAGCTTCAGCATAATCTGCGTTACATTGGCACCCTCTATACTGAGCTAATGCCCTTGTACCGTAGATGATTTGATTATTGTACTTCGTAATTACCTGACTCTTATGTTGTTGGCAGGCAAGTTCTTTCTGTTCATAGTAGTTACTAATATCCACATAGTAATTGACTTCGGCAGATATGTTCCCAACTCGTGGTAAAGGGATTTGCTCGAATAAGAAAATTCTATCTATATGTCTGGCTGCTGCAAGTACAGTTCTAAGTGTATTAATATGGTCCTGATGAGAATCTCCACTCCAATGTGTATAAACAGTATCTATCCGTAAGTTAACGATTAACTTTTCTACTTCGAATACAGATTCCTTGTTAAATGGTATCTCTTGATCTATAAAATGTAATATTTTTAAATTTGCCCCAATAATATCTGCAGATTGTTTGGCTTCTCTCAGGCTTTCTTGAGCTTTTCTAATCAGTTTACCATTAATATTTTTACAGTCAGAGCAACTCATATGTAAGATTGTAACATTATCACCTTGGTGAACATGTTTTATCAAGGTTCCTCCGCATCCAAATTCAACATCATCCGGATGCGCACCAATTGCCAGTATTCTATTCATACAGCCTTATCCATCAATATTCAAAAGTTGTAAGGTTTTTCGTTTGTTGCAACTATTCTTGCAGGATTCCCGTAAACAGTAACATTATCTGGAAAGGATTTAGTAACCACTGAACCCATTCCAATAACAACGTTCTTTCCAATTTTACATTCGTTTCTTACAACTGAGTGTGCTCCGACATAGGTATTCTCTCCCAAACAAACGCTCCCACATATTACGCTATTTGCTGTAATCACCACATTTTTTCCAATATCTGAATTATGTCCTATCTGACACATTGCATCTATTTTACAACCAGTCCGTATTATCGTACTTGATAAAGTTCCTCTTCCTACAATCGTCGCCGCATAAATCTCGACATTATCTTCAATGATTACATTCCCAATCTGCGGAAACATTTCAACTGAGTTGTCATTTCTTCGAATCGGACCGAAGTCCTCGGAACCAATAATACATAACTGGTGTATTTTTACATTCTGACCAATAACTGTTCTATCACCAATAATCGCGCTGGATTCGATTCTGCTGTTTTCTCCTATCTGGCAATCGCCAACTATACATCTTTCCCCAATATGCACTGATGGATGTATTCTCGCATCTTTGTCCAGTATAGCTGACTCAGCTATTAACTCATCATTTCCAGGAATGCTGAAAAAGTGTTTCACTGTGTGGACAAAATCCAATTTTGCTTGAGAAGAAAATATCATCATTTTACTTTTATGGCCTGCTGTATATTCTTTCAAACTGTCATTGATGATGAATAAAGTCTCATCTCCAAAAAGGTCTATATAAGATAAAAGAGTTTTGTCATTCTTATATATGTATGTTAGGGTATTGTTGCCCGGGTCGAAAATCGAACTAACACGCAAGATCTGAAATGCTTTTTTATTCGTTGTATCTAAATCGAGGTAATCGCTAACATCAGTACTGCACACCATGTTTTCTCCTATACAATGTTATGGTAAATTCTGGACATAGATTGCATATATGTATATATAGAGTACTTTCTTATTGCCTTTTCTGCTGCAGTTTTTGCTTTATCAAGATAATACTGGTAATCACGGTATATTTTGTAAACTGCATTACTTAAATCAGCTGTGTCTTTTGTTTTAAATATGTTGGTCAGGTTTTCTTGATCCGATAACTCCTGAAACACCTCCAAGTCATTGACTAGTGTAACCGTGCCACTAATAATGGATTCTATCACAGCAATTCCAAATGTCTCATCTAGTGAACTGTAAACAAATAAGTCCAAACTGGCCAGTATATCAGGAATATCCGTCCTTGAGCCTAAAAAGAAGACTTTGTCTGACATATGCTTACTTACTATAAACTCCTTGCATTGCTCAAACACTTTATCATCAGTTTTTCCAATGAATACAAAATACGCTCGGGGAATCTGCATTAAGATATATGGTAAACTATAACATATCGTTAATTGGTCGCGTCCAGAAGAAATGCTATCTCCTCTACCGACAAAGTTCCCTACCATACCCATTAGAAAAGAATCATTAGGTAGTCCAAGTTCTTTTTTTAAAACTGATTTACCTGAATTGAGGTAATCAACGTCGATACCATTATACACAATTATAGGATTTTGTATTTCTTCAATCTTTGAATCTTTTACGAATCGTCTCTTATATGAGTTGCTCACAAAAATATTAACCTGTGCATATTTGGATGCGACCCAGTAATAGAACGTTTTGTAATGGTGTTTGATTAGTCCCATCATACCAATATATGATCCTAGATATCCATGGTTTGTGTAAACGACCTTCACCTTCGTAAATAGAGAGGTAAGAATGGCACAAACACACAGTAAGGGATTATGGGCGTGTATTATTTGTATATGGTTATCTTTTGTGAATTTAATTAACTTAATAATATAGATTATGCTAGCACTTTTTCTTGGAATAAGCCCCATTTGCACGCTTGATTGTTTAAATTGACCGCCCAGATTACCATCTTGGTTATAAACAACGAAGTATTTGATACCGAACTGCTTAGCATATTTCAGACTGTTTAGAACCAGTATTTCATATCCTCCTGTAGATAAACTGCCTATGAGTTGCAAAACACGCATGTAATTAGTCTGATCTAAAAATGTATGGTCGCCGCAGCTTGCAATGTTATTGATTAACTCCATCTATCATATTACCATATTAGGCATTAATGTAACACCTATAACTTAAACCTTTAGCAATTGGTTTGTATCAGTTGACATCCTAGACTCATCATCTTGGACAGATAAAATATGTATTAGATAGAAGAATATGGATAAAGACAATGCTTCGTCGACCGGAAAGGAGTATAAAAACACCGTTGTGCTCGTACCGACAAGTATGAAAGATATGATGCCAAACATACAAGGATACAAATAAGTTTTCTTCTTCGCTCGTATGACAGATATGATATGTATTATGGCACCTAAGAGAAAGACAATATAGAATATAAAACCAACTACACCGCCATTTAGCAATAGGGTCGGTATTCCCACGTGATCGTTGGCATACTGGTAATATTCGGGTGAAAATCCAAATCCTATGACCGGACTTTCGTAGAATTTTGCCATCACTGCCGGAGTATACTCCGTAATTCTGGCCAGTGTTCCTCCTGCTGTTAGATCACCTTCCAACAGCAATTGAACGGTCATTATTCGACCATAAGAACGGAACACTTGATTACGAACAAAGGGTATTGAAAACAAGATGATTGTCATAATGCCCAAGTACGATACTGTTTTGAAAATGGTGGACCTGAAATAGAAAGCTGAAAAACCTAACAAAAAAGCTGCAGCTACGGTCCAACCCCTGCTTGCACTGAGGATTAATCCAAATACACTCACGAATACGATTACACTTAGATAGAAGCGGGAAAACGGTGATCGACCCTTGATCAGCATGGACAGTGACATTGTTAACGTAATCAGCAAGGTATAGACTCCATAAACCGATCGCGAATAACCGGTACTGGTAACGAATATATTCATCATGGAATACTCGTCACCTCTTTTTGTCATTCTCATATCACCCAAATACGATGCAATTGGGCTACCTGTGAAGCGATCGAATAGTTGTGAGATGAATAGGATCAGGATAGAAACGAAAAGTAGATTCATCAACGAATATAACGATTCTTTCGTCATTATCTTGGGAATGGCAACAAAGAGGAATATCGGAAAAAGATAACGAGTTGATTTCAACACGCCAATTAGTGAGGATCCAAACAATAATCCCTGCAGCAATAAAAATATAGTATAAATGATGATTAACCATATCGAAGTATGATAGAAAACATGTGACCTCCTCCCATATATTAAAGCATAGACTAAAAGAGCCACAGTCATGATCTCAGAATATCTAACGTCCCGGCCGAAAAAGGGCAGATTAATCTGTGGCAGACAAAAATTGGTCATAGCATGAAGTAGGTATCCAGGGCTGTTTAACACCAGTAAAAATAGAGCCAGCCAAAAATACATTTTATTTAATTTAACAAAAAACAAACATGGAATCAGAGCCCAGAAAAACATATTACCTAAGATAGAGGGTATATAATACCTTACTAGGACCAACACAAAGAATGCAGCAATGAACTTGAATGCATCGTTGCGAAGAGCTAAACTCATTGTCTGCCAATCAATCACGAGTATGTTCCTTTGATCAGACGGCCGATTGTCTCCCTTGGTGCATAGAGATCATTCACTCTCATTTGTAAAGACTCAACAATTGACCGACTGGCGTTTTCATCCTGAAGTATTTTCTGAGCAATATCGTCGGCATCACTGAATTTTTTAATATACTGCAACTCACTGCCGAATATACTTTCTAGATCAGCGGTCCATTCCACCAATGGGTACGCACCCGCAGATATGGCTTCAAACACGCGTAAGTGGATCCCATTTTGAATGCCCGGATTGATGTCTATTGGGTATATCTTACAGCAGTTCATTGCATAATTGTACTCACTATCCGAAAGCCTTTGCGTGAGAAGATGGAATTTTCTGGCTAATTCTGGAAAAAACGGTAGCCAGCGATGCCACTCTCTGGAGCCGTAGATTTTTAGATCGTTTGAGGCAAATTTACTGAGAAATAAAGTCCTTTTGTAACCAGCGGAGTCAGAGTATGATCGTCCGATGAACAATATATCCGACTTATATCTGGATATCATATCTGAAGGGATATCCGGAGTCTGATAGAAATACTTTCTGGTAGCTGCAATAAAATCAAGACAGATGTTGGGAATTCCTATCCTATCTAAACTTTCGCTCCATCCGCTGTCAGGGCATACTGTATAATCTGAGAGTTCCAGGATCTTCAAGTTGAAATCTGAAGTGTGGCTATACAAAGGATTATCGCCTAAAACAAAACAGATTTTTGCCCCTGTACGCTTAAATGCCGCAATAGTATCCGGATGGATCATCTGGTTATTATAAATCATTATAAGGTCAGGATGTTCTGTACAAAATCTATTATGATATTCCTTGTTAACCCAGTCCACCAATTCTTGGGTTCTTAATTTTGCCAGTCTCCTTGGTAATGCCGCAGTTTTCTTATAAACCCTGTATGCTAGCCTGGGAAGCATTGCTTCCCAATCCAGGGAAAAAACCTGCCAACCGTTATCTAAAAAACCCTCCTCCAGAGTAGCTTTTAAAGAATAGTAGTCTGGGATTAGAATCATTGCTTTCATAGAATTGTACAATCTCGATGTTATATTTTATAGATGTCTAATCAATTTTACCGGGATTCCCGCATAGAAGCCATAGGAGGGGAGATTTGAAGTAATAACGCTGCCAGCTCCGATTCTTGTATACTCGCCGACTACAACACCAGGCGACAGGATAACACCTGAATAGATAACAGTTTTATTTTTTACAGTGATAGACTCGATTCTTTCATGATAATCATTTTCCCTGTCCGTTAGCTTCTCCTTGTAGTCTCCTACATGTGTCCAAAACTGGCAAGCAGCGCCTATACCAACATCATGTTCTATGTGTATGGTATCTGTCAGATCAAATAGTATATTATGCCCAATATAGCAGTTATCGTCAATTATCAGGTTCTTGAACGGTTTTTTTTTATCAGGACGGTGGATGATCATACCAGTGTCAATCACACACTTTGAACCTATTCTTGCACCATATAGTTTTAGAACTGGCTGGATAAATGGAAATGGGGCAGTTTTTAATAGGTCTGACACGCCATATGGTCCAAATATCCAGAATCTAAGCCTACAGCGGCATAAAAATACACATAGTAGAATTTTAATAATAGCCTTTCTAGCCATAACAAAGCACTTTTTTTACCGCCTTCACAACCAAAGCCATTTCGGCATTTGTCAAATCGGGGTATATCGGCAGCCTCAGTAGGCGTTGGAAAAACTGCATGGCTCCCGGAAAATCTTCATCACGGCCGTAGGACTTATAATACTCATTGCGATGCAGTGGAGTGTAGTGCACATTGGCATGAACGCCTTCAGCCCGCAGAGCATCCATCACCCAGTACTTATGTTCCGGCGGCACCAGAATCCCGAAAATGTGCCAATTTGTACTGGCATCCTCGGTAAGCCGGACAAATTCCAAATTCTTGATTCCGCTCAGTTCCGTGAGATAGTATTCCGCAATAGCGCGCCTTTTACCGTTGATCTCATCTATCTTGCGTAACTGGTTTGCCCCCAGAGCTCCAAGAATGTTTGATTGGACATAGGAATTTCCTATGTCCACGTATTCGTAGAAACCCTTGGTACGGTTATCAGTCAGGAAAGAGTGCTTGTTAGTACCCTTTTCTCTGAGTATCTTAACCCGATCGGCAATTATGTCGTCGTTCGTAGTTATTGCTCCGCCCTCCCCGGTGGTGACATTCTTTGTGCCATGAAAACTAAACGTAGAGACATCGGCCAAAGAACCGGTTTTGTGTCCTTTGTATTCCGAACCCAATGACTGGGCGGTATCGTGAACCAAATACAAGTTATGTTTGTGAGCTATCCGGATCACTTCATCCATTTCAGCGGGATTTCCTGTGTAATCGACCGGTACTATCGCCACAGTTTTCCTGGTTATGTAAGACTCGAGCTTGTTAACATCAATATTGCCATTGTCTGGATTCACATCGCAGAGCACAACTTTGAGGTTATTATACAAGGGTCCCAACGCAGATGAAGTGTAAGTGAAATCGGGCACTATCACTTCAGAACCTGGGGAAAAACCCTTTACCCTGAATGCGAGTTCCAGGGCATTAGTCGCCGACCCAAGATACAGCGCGTGCTTGACTCCAACGTACTCAGCCAGAAGGGTTTCAAATTCCCGGCAGGCTGGACCGTCGCCAGATATGAAAGTAGTTCTAATAGCCTTATCCACTGCTACAAAATCGGATTCGTCAAGATAAGGTTTGTGGATGATTACGGGATCTTGCGTAACCGGATTACCACCGTTTATGGCCAGTTCTTTCCTAGTTTTGTCCAAGATATTCTCCTTCTCTAAAACTACGTAACAACTTGTCAAGCGTTGCTGTAGGGGGACCGGTAATCAATCGCTTTCAAGGCGCGGACCAATTCTGCTATTCCTTCTTCCACGGAAATAGTAGTATGATAACCCATCTTTTCTATCTTCTCGTAACTGACCACGTAATTGCGCTTATCCGCGTCTTCCCCGATATCGGCGAAATGCACATAGGCATTGGTATTGGCCTTGATCAAGTTACATATGTCTTCTTTACTGTAATTCATTTTCTCATTTCCGACATTGTACACGTTTTTGATCATTTTATCCTGATTGGCGATGCCAAACAAAAACACCCTTCCCATGTCGTGGACATGAATAAAAGTCCGCATGAAGTGTTTCTCATAGACCACAAGGTAACCCTGAGTCATGGCCCTGTAAGTGAAATCATTGATCAACAGGTCGAGGCGAAGCCGCGATGAAACACCAAACGCAGTTGCAAAGCGCCAGGCGATCGTCTTTCTCTCTTCCAGCAGCATTTTTTCTGCCATGGTCTTGGTCTGGCCATATAAACTCAGCGGGTTGAGAGGCGTTTCTTCCGTGCAAATGTCCTCCACAGCGCCGTAATTCGATCCTGTCGAACCATAGATGATCAATTGGTCATTGGAGGTTACATCGATCAGATTTCTGGTGCCATCTACATTGACCGCCTTGGCTAGATCCGGTTCTCTGCGGCAAGCTGGAAATCCCACGATCGCTGCCAGGTGGATGATAATGTCTGCCTCTTTGGCAGCTTTGCCGAGATCTTCCTTGTTGCGGATATCGCCTTTAATAAAGCAAAATTTCGGATTGCGGAAAAAAGGCAGGATGGAATCCCCGCCAAACATCAAGATATCATAACATACTACTTCATGCCCGGCAGCGAGCAATTGAGGGATGAGCGAAGTGCCGACATAGCCGGCTCCACCAGTTACCAGTACTTTCATTGTTTCTCCTTATCGTCCTATTACTTCCCATTTATCTTTACCGATCACATAAGGATCGATGCGAATGTCGTCGTGTTTAGCTTTGTCAAAGGGTAGATTGCTGAGCGAAAACAAAGTCGTGTTATCCTCCAATCCGACCCATCCGTTGGCGTAGCGAGGCGGTATTACCAGCAGGGCATGGTGCCTGGAACTCATTACCCATGACTTTAACACGTCAGGCTGTTTGTCAATGAAATCCTTTATTTCCTCATTGTTGTTGCGTTGAGCAAGCTCAAGGGGTAGTTTTAAAGTAATGAACTTGGCGGCGCCCCAGCCGATAATGAACATTTTCATTTCTTCCAGATGGTAGTGCAGCCCTCTGATTACGCCCCTGCTGTAGTTTTGTACGTAGTATGACCTTTGCATTACAGCTGGATCGATATCATCCCCAAAGGGGACCAACAGCCCCCGGTCGTCATTATAGGACTGAATTGGTATCATGATGGGTTCTTGCAGATCCATGGTGATCTTCATTGTTATACTCCTTGTTAATCAGATTTTTTATCTTAACATATCAGGCTGCTGACTTGCCGGGCAATTGCCAAACTGGCGGTCAGGCCTGGAGATTCAATACCGATAAGATTTACGAGGCCGGGCAAACCATTATCGCTTTCCTCACGGATATAAAAGTCCTGGACTGAATCTCCCGGACCTTGCAACTTGGGGCGAATCCCGGTATCATCGGGAACCAGTTCTTCCCTGCTTACATCTAGATAGCGATTGATCGACTGGTAGAAATCCTCAAAAAACTCGTCCTCAAACTTATAGTTGATGTCATCCACGTAAAACGCGTTGGGGCCGAAGCGCACTTCTCCGTTTAGATTGATCGTCAAATGGATTCCCAAGAACACCCCAGAGGGATCAGCTACCGGATAGATCAGGTGTTCTACTCCCTTGATGCGGGAACTCTTATAATACTCGGCCTTGCAGGGATATTGCCTGATGTGCAATGTTTGCACATCCATGCCGCATAATGCGGCAATCTGATCTGCCCAAAGCCCAGCTGAATTGACAAGATACTCAGTTTCATATTGCTCGCCATTGGCAAACTCCACCAGATAGCCATTGGCAGATGGATTGATGGCGGTGACCTCTGATTGATAAATCAAAAAACCATCGTTGTTTTCGATGTGTCTGGCCAGTGATTCCATGTACCGATGTGTGTCGAAAATTCCAGTGGTTGGCACCCACAATCCGCATACACATTTAGCCAGAGGCTCTAGATCCCTCACTTCTTCTGAAGTTATCAGTTTCAACCCCTCGCATCCATTGGCCGTTCCCTGTTCCAAATACTTATGCAGAACTTTTTCTTCTTCCGCATTGGTAGCCAGTATGATCTTGCCGGTATTCCTGTGTGGAATTCCGTTATCGGCCAGGTACCCGTAAAGCAATTCATTGCCTTCCACGCAAAGCCTGGCTTTCAAAGTGTCTTTCGGGTAGTATAGCCCGGCATGGATGACTTCGCTGTTCCGGCTGCTGGTGTGCTGGCCAAAGCTCTTTTCTTTATCCACAACCACCACTTCCGGATGTTTTTTTGCTAGTTCATATCCTATGGCAAGCCCCACAGCTCCGGCGCCAATCACCAATATCTTCACTCGTTCCATAATCGCTCTGCGTCCCCTAACTTCTACTTGATGTAAGGATGTCAGCGCTTAATTTCTTACTCAATACAACAGCCCCTTTCTGATTTAAATGCTGGCAATCATAAAAATCTGAGTCAGGCAGAGCTAACTGAGAATAATTGATATAATGGGTAGTGGCATTTTCCAGCGATTCCGCCGCCGAATCCACTTCTCTGATGAATTTTTCGGGGATCTTGCGATAATAGGAGTCATGTACAGGCGTATTGACCAAATATAGGTTTATCCCTGACGCTCCGCATAGATCACTGATTCTCTCCAGATAAGCTATCTTCATTGCCGAGATATCCTTGATCCCGTGGTTTTTATGGTAATGGTTTTGAATGGTCTTGTCCAATTCAGCAGCCTCCCTCACGACAGATGTGCCGGCACTTATAAATGATCCAATGTACGGAGCGTTGAGGGTCCCCCGATATTTTCTGAAATTCAGGCACTCAGCAAAATCGTTGGCTACACCAAAAGGTATTTTGTATACATCCGCCAAATACCTGATAACGAAATTGAAAAAAACGCCCTCATCAATAAAAAAGTCCCGGTAAAAAGCCTCGTCAAGCAGCATATGATACCTTTTCAGCATCTCCGAACTCCCGCTACTGCCGTATTTGCTGAGGGAATGATAGGAATAGGTAAGGACTACGTTCTCAATGCCATTATCGCTCTGCAGTATTTTGGCCAACTTATAATAGGAGTACATGAGAAATTCGGAAGATTGTGATATGTTAACACTTGCTTCAAGATAATCAGGATTAATGCCCTGCTGCGCGTGCGAATCCCCGAGAATCAGTGTTTTAATGCCGCCGGGCAACGTGACCTGATATGACTTGTTGTGATTGAACAACTTCGCCTTCACTATCGACGCGACAAACAATATGGCGAATGCCAGTATAATCATGGCGCCTGCGGTTGCGTGTTTCTTAGAAATTGGCATAGATAAAACCCGTATCCATCATGCTGAATGACAGCATGACGGCCAACATGGCAAGCGCCACCGCGAAACGGTTGTTGGTGCGGGGCGCAACCCGCTTGACATAGATGCCGTGTGTGATGATGAAAAAGATCGACGCACAGGCCATAATCAACAGCCAGCCCAGTCCGAAAGTGTGGTTGATGAGCTTCAATCCGCCTCTGAACGCAAGCCAGCCACACGTCACAAACACGAAAGTACAACACATACTTAAATAATTGAATACAGGCGATCTTAAAGTTTGAGCCAGGTTTTTATGTTCGCGTTTATAATTGCTCCAGATCTTGAATGCCGCCAAACCCATCCCATGCCATACGCCCCAAACCACATAATTCCATCCAGCGCCGTGCCATAAACCGCAAATGGCCATGGCAATCACCGGAACAGCGACTATTTTCCATAAATTCCAGGATAGAATCCCTGAAAGCGGGAAGAATATGTAGTCACGGATCCAGTCCGAGAGGGAAATATGCCAGCGCCTCCAAAACTGGCTGATATTGGGCGCGAGATAGGGGTTGTCGAAATTTTCCATGATCCTGATGCCAAATAGCCGCGAAGAACCGATGGCAATGTCGCTGTAACCCGCAAAATCGAAGTAGATCTGCAGGGAATAGCCCAATAATGCCAGAGAACCCGCCCATACGCTGTAAGCACCAGGATCGTCCCAGATGGGTTTGACAATATAAGCCAGCCAGTCGGCTATCACTAGTTTTTGAAACATGCCAAATGCGATCCGCTTTAGCCCATACTTGAAATCTGCCCTGACAAACAGCAAGCGTTTATTTTCCACTTGAGGTTTGAAGCGCTCGAAGCGCTCGATCGGTCCAGCCACGAAAATGGTAAACAGGCTGCTATACAAAAGGAAATCGCTGAGTTTGCCCGGCTTGACTATCCGCCACTTGATGTCGGTAATGTAACTCAAGTGCTTGAATACGATGTAGGAAATTCCCAAGGGCAGCAGCAATTTCGTAAACCTGAACTGCGGCAAGCCACCTACGAACTCACTCAGGTTGTTGATGACACCCGTTAGAAAGCCTAAGTATTTAAAGGTAACCAAAATTGCCAGAATGCCCAAGACGCCCAGCAGATGTATGTATCCCCGGCGCGGATACTTATAGATCAGCAGGCCCAAGCCATAAGTAAACAAGGATAATCCGACAACTACCGCGATGCTCCACTTATCAGTAAAGTACAAAAACACGAAACTGGACAGAATGAGCAACACATTGCGCCATGCTTGCCTACGTATCAACCAGTAACAAATAAGCGATACGAGCAGGACGCTGAAATAGGGCAGCGATATCAATGTGTAGTACCTTCTTGGGACTTAACGAGTCATTCAGGAGTAGTTCACTTAAAACTGGTTGATGACCTCGATCATCTGCCGGACAGTATCGAAGGACTGAGCTGTGATCTTGGGCGCAGGGATGCGCTTGCCGAACTCTTTTTCAATGAATGCTTGTAGTGAAACCAGGGAAAACGAGTCGATCAAGCCGCTGGAAATTAGTGGGGTTCCCGCATCCAGTGCGACCTCCGGATCATCCAGGAATTCTTCCTTGATAAAATCAAGCAATTTGTCTTCCATCTTTATACCTCACATATGTATCTGATACATTGATCTTTGCATAATTGTCACGCCAGTTGCAGGCGCAGCAGGTCTTCTTTCGATTTACCCAAAACATCGTATTTTTTTCCGATTTTCACAAACACTTCCAGAGCCCGGTCCAGGTGGACTTGATCATGGGCGGCCGATAATTGCGTCCTGATCCTGGCCTGGCCCTGGGCTACGACCGGGAAAAAGAAGCCCACGGCATACACTCCCTCTTGATAGAGATCATGGGAGAAGTTTTGGGCCAGTTTGGCGTCGTAAAACATAATGGGAACTATCGGCGAATCTCCGTTCACAATGATAAATCCCGCATCGTCCAGGCTGCGGCGCCACCATTGGGTGTTTTTTTCCAATTTATCCCTGCGTTCGGTGGTTTCTTCCAGGAGGTCAAGTACTTTCATGGTGGATAACGTGATCATCGGCGCCAGCGTATTGGAAAACAGGTAAGGCCGCCCTCTTTGCCGCAGCATGTCTATCAGCTCTTTCCTGCCGGAAACGCAGCCGCCGGATGCTCCGCCCAGGGCTTTGCCAAAAGTAGTGGTTATAATATCTATCCTGCCCAGTACATCATGCAATTCAGGCGTGCCCCTGCCCTGTTTTCCCATAAAACCAGTGGCATGAGAATCATCGACAAAGACCAGGGCATCGAATTCATCCGCCAATTGCACTATTTGGCCAAGTCTGGCGATGTCGCCATCCATCGAAAACACACCGTCGGTAATGATCACTTTACGGGGACAATTCTGATATTGCTCAAGTTTCTTCCTCAGATGCTCCATATCGCTGTGTTTGTAAGTGTCTCTTTGAGCTTTGGCAAGCCTCATCCCATCGATAATCGAAGCATGCACCAAACGATCGGAGATCATGACGTCATTTTCGTCCAGCAAGGTTTCAAACACCGCGCCGTTGGCGTCAAAACAGGAGCTGAAAAGAATGGTATCCTCAGTGCCCAGAAACTGGCTTAGCCTGGCTTCCAGTTGTTTGTGGATATCCTGAGTGCCGCAGATAAATCGCACCGACGACAAGCCATAACCCCTGTATTCGAGAGCTGCGTGAGCAGCTGCCACGACTGCAGGATGGTTGGACAGCCCCAAGTAATTATTGGAACACATATTGATCAACTTTTTCTGGGTACTGCCCGCAGGATACTCGACCGTGATCTCAGCTCCCTGCACATCGCAGATGATACGTTCGTTTTTGTAGAGTCCGTTCTCGGAGATGGACCTGAGGGTCTCCTGGTATGATCCTTGTACCTTTGCGGAATAGGCCATGATTTACTCCTTATCTGTTGTGGTGGCATCCGGCGAAAAACATCCACTGAACTGGCCAGTGATGTGGCTTCAGTTCCAGAATGCCACCTGTGTTCGTTTGCTTAGATCAGTTTATCCAGCGATTCATGCCCCGGAACCTGTTCCAGATAACCGGCATTCACTGAGGCGGCTATGCTCCGGCAGGGCAAGCCCTGCTCCCGGATTTCCTCCCTGGTGAGGACTTTGTAGTCCAGGCCGGGATTGGCTTTTTGCTGCGCCCGCATCAGCTTCAAAAACACGTTGGGCCAGGTGCTGAGCGCCCTGCCCTGCCTGCGGTTTTTTTGGTTGAACCGGCGGATATACTCGTCGCAATCGGCGTGGTAATCCTCCGAAATCCTGATCCGGCGCGCCAGTGCGAATATATCCTTCATGTCCTGGTTGGAGGGGACGAAGCTGGGCTTCACTTTACGCCGGGCAATGTATTTATTCAGCTTGGCATTGTAATAGATCACTACATCGTCCATATTGCCGGTAAAACCAGGCAAGAGGACTTTAAGTTTGGCCTTCATGGGTGCTCCTCAAGAGAGTTTATAAGTGATCGGGACCCTGGTCATACTCAATTAATCCCTTGCCTATATATGGTGATGATGTGGCGGCAATACCCCGCGAAGCGCGGAGAGAGGCAACGGCATTGCGACCGATGGTAACCAAGGGCGATCCAGGAAATGGAAGCAACGTACAGGGCTATGCTTCATTGGCAATGATGCAGAAGCATAGCCCAGGTCATCACGTGCAATTGAATTTGCCATTAGTTATTGTAGATAAGCCGATGCTCCACCATGAGGGGGTTCTGTTCCGGTATTAGCCTGGCAGCCAGCTTCGAGCCGTAGAAGCCGGTTTTGGATATGGCGCAGAGTCCCGCGATAACCAGGAAGATGGGCTTCAACCGCCTGTAACCGGAACAGGATGCAGACGCTTGCTGATAATAATGCAGCGCTTTTCGCTGTTGATTGTTCCTGAGATACCACAGCGCAACCGAATAAGCCCAGAATGCCTTCTCCTCCGGAAACATCAGGTGCCCCACCTCCCCGAGCAACTGGATCTTGCCCAGGGCTCCGTTTTCACCCTTGCTGGTGGATTCTTCGCTGTGGTACATGGTGGTCACCACGTCGGCATGGTGGGCATAGGTGTACTTCGCGGCCAGGCGGTAGCTTAGTTCAATCTCCTGCATGGCCCTCATTTTGGGATTGAAGCCTCCCACCTCTTCCAGGAGCGTTTTTTCGATCATCCAGCGGCTGGGAAAACCGGCGCCGGAGCCCCTGAGCACAGTCTTATCCGTTCTTTTCAAAGCGCCGCTCTGGCGATCCCTAACCTCATGCCAGGATACAATGAACCGGGAACCCGAGCTTTGCATGGCCCGCAGCTGGCTGGCAAAGCGGTGCGGCAAACTGACATCGTCATCGTCCAGAAAGGCTATGTATTTCCCAGACGCTTGCCCGATGCCCAGGTTGCGGGCATAGTTCGCGCCTTTGTTCGGATTCCGGAAACACTTGATGCGTTGATCTGCCGCGGCATATTCCGAAATAACCTCCCAAGTGTCATCTGTGGACTGGTCGTCGACCAGGATCAACTCCCAGTTGGCATAGCTTTGGGCTAGGGTGCTCTCGATCGCCTGCCTGACTATTTGAGCGCGGTTGAAAGTGGCGATCACGCAGGATACTAAAATGGGATCAGCATCGGACGTGAATACCTCACTCATTTATGGTTATATCCCTCAAATGCAAGCTCCGCGCAGGCATGGCGAGCAGAATCCAGACACCAGCGCTAATTGAACAGGGGGCGGAACATCAAGACCGCGAACCGCAGACGCCAATTTTTACCCAGTCGCTCCGGCGTACTTGCCGAGCTTCTTCAACGCAAGGGACCTGAACGCCTTATGCAACAATGGAGCAGTGGCAATGGTAGAATACATCCGGTTTTTCCTGGAAATGCCCTGGCTTCCAGCCGCGTCGATGATCTTCTGCTTCGCCACTTTCAAAAGGGCGGTATCGCCGGTTAAAAAAGCCGAAGACATGATGCTGTTATTGAAGCTCACATGGAGTTGCCTTTCCGTCTCCGGAGCGCAGCCGTATTTATCTACGAAATACTGGTAAAGCTCATATTCCTTTTGCCGGAACCGCAGTTTCTTCGCCACATCAGAGCTTTGCGTCGCCGATTCCGTGATGATCCTGCGGACAGCCGTGGATTCAGGCAAATAATGGAATTTCGTGATCCGGGAGAGGCTGAGCCAGATGTAGGTATCCCAGCTGATGAAGCCCTTGGCTGGTTCCATGTCTACTTTATACTTGTCTTCCAGGCGGGTCAGGGCAGTGCAGTTAAAAACATGGTACTCTCTCTTCAGCAAACTATCATAGACAGGGTCTTCAGGCATCGGTAATCTTTGCGATCTGTGGTAGTTATGCACCATTTTGTTACTGGCTTCATACAGTATATCAGCGTCTGTATGCACCATGCCGCAGTCAGGATGCTCCTCCATGTAATCGACCTGTTTCTGCAGTTTGTAGGGATCCGTCCAGTAATCGTCCCCCTCGCAGGATGCGTAGTATCTCCCTCTAACAAGCGGGCCTAGGATTCTTTTAATAAACTGGAAGCCAAGTTTGCTATACTGGTTTTCCTTTTGGTAAATTGCCATAATAATATGGGGATGCTGTTGTTCATATTCTCTGATAATTTTGGCAGTTCCATCAGTCGAGGCATCATCGTGGATGAGAACCACAAATGGAAAATCCGTCACTTGCAACAAAAAACTCTCTATAGCTTGCGCAATATAGGTCTCATGATTGTAAGCAAGGCATACGATGCTGACCAAAGGATTGGCATTCTGAACTCGGTCCGTCAGTTCATCTAGTACAGCCGGTTTTTTCTGCATTACGCTGCTGGCTCTAGCACCTTTATCGGGATTCATTCACATTTCCTGGGTCATTGATTTTGACCACTTTTGCCGGTATCCCAACAACGGTTGCATAATCCGGAACGTCTTTGGTTACAACCGCTCCAGCGCCTATTCTTGAAAATTTGCCGATGTAATTGCATGATGAGAGAATGATGGCCCTTAGGCCTATGTATGCCCCCTCTTCTATTACCAATCTGGTTGGGATGTTTTTATCCTCTCCCAAAGCATAGGCCTCAAGATCCCGGTGATGGCTCTCAATAATCACACCGGAAGCAAGTCTAACGTCAGATTTGATGATCACTTCACCGCTATAGTCGATGAAAACGTCCCGGGTAAGCACCACATTATCTCCCAGTGACAGTTTTCCGATAAAACCATGAACTCTTTGTAAAATTACATTGTGCTCGATATAGGGCTTTTCCCCAAATCTAAAGTGCTTTTTATACGCCCTTAAGCGATATTTATACGTTTGCGGGAAACTGAACCATTTGGACCCGTAAAATGTGAAACACCACCGCCGTTTAATCTGTTCTTTTCTGTATTGTTTGTATCCTTCCTTGGTCACTACTTGAGAGTCCGGAGTCGATACGCCTTGAACATTCATGATTTAATTCCTTTTGTATCTGCGATAACTAGTTAGTAGTTGATATGGAGATAGCCCGTTTAAAATGCATTGTAAGATAGTACGTATCCTGTGTCAACTGCTATACGGTTTTCGCTGGATTCCCAAAAACCGTCACGCCCGGTTTGACATCACGGATAACCACGCTGCCAGTGCCTACCGTTGCGCCGTCCCCGATCTTAATTCCCGGAATCAAAACAGCGCATGAGCCGATGGTAACGTTTTCGCCGATGATACAACCGCCTCCTACCTGGACCCGAGCAAATAGGGTTGTATAGTCTCCGATCACCGTATCATGCCCAACCTGTGTGCCACCGTTCACAAAGACCAGAATCCCCAGTTTCACATTAGCAGACAAGACGCTATAGGCGGCCACGATGGATCCTTCACCGATCTGGTTGAATTTCCCGATCCTGGCGGTAGCGTTGACATAGGTCACAATGTTGGTTTTGGCCTTCAGATGCCTGTAGATCTTCAGTTTCCAGTCCGCCTGAGTTACCGCTATCAGGCAATGGTCATCTTTGGTAAGTGGGTAATCCTCCCAACTGCCAAGTATGTTGTAATCGCTTGGATATCCTTCCAGGGGGGATTTTCCGCTATTTGTATGCAGATAACCTTGAATATTCCAAAGCAACGCATCCGCAGGAGTAATTTCAATGGCAGATTCCAGTTCCCGACCAAAGTTCGCTGCACCCACGATGAAGAGTTTTTTCCTAATGGGCATTCAAGCCACCGTCCACGATCAGATTGGTCCCAGTGATCCACCGCGAAGCATCGGCCATAAGGTACACGCAGGCATTTGCCACATCCTGAGGTTCGCCCAAACCCAAAAGAAATTCCCCGGTTCTTTGAGCCAACTGCTCGCTGTTCAATTGCGCTAAAACATCCCGGACTATATCGGTCATTATTAAACCTGGAGAAACACAATTAACTCGCACTTTCTTCTTTGCCAGTTCGATCGCCATTGAGCGAACCGCAGAGATCAATGCCCCTTTGGTCGAGGCATAGCCTGTGACTCCCGCCCTGCCTTTGATCCCACTTATAGAGCTGATAAAGACGATACTGGAACCTTCCGGGGGAATGTGCCTGGGGTTGGTGACCAACTTAGCAATTTCCAAAGCAGGATACAGGTTTACCTCAAACAGTTTCCTGTAATTGTCTATTTTCATTTGCCTGAAGGCCATCGTCAATTGGATACCTGCTGAATGTATAAAGCCGTGGATCTGATTGAATCTATCCAATACCAGTACCAACGCGTCATGCAGATCCCCCTCTGAAGTGATATCAACCGGTACAATGAGATGGTTCCCCTCTTTCATTAAGCCCAAGGTCTCTTTCAGACGCATGCTATCTCTAGACATAAGCGTTACATTAGAACCCCTGTTACTGCACTCGATGGCACACTGCCGACCTATTCCGGAGGAAGCGCCGGTAATGATTACATTTTTTCCATCTAGTCTGAATTGATCGTGATTCAATTCAGATCTCCACCAGATCGCTTATTTTAGGATTGTCCAAACGGATTATGGCGCTGGCCCAAGAAAGTCCCACTCCAAAAGCGGATAAAAGTAAGGTGCTTTTCCGGTTTGGTAAGTTCCCCGCGAGTTCGGTGACCATGGTGAGCGGCAGCGAAACGGAGCTAAGGTTGCCAAAACGGTCCAGTGAAAGGGGTATCTTCTCCATCGGAATCTTCATCTTCCTGGAGATGTGCTTGATGATGAACAGATTCGCCTGATGGAAAATGAAATGGTCAATATCCTCCACTCCGATATGTGTACGCTCCATTAATTCCCTGATATCTTTAGGCACTTCAGTTATCGTGAAATCAAAAACGGCCGGGCCGTCCATTCTGGCCTGTTCGTCACTGCGAATGCTGCCGTCCTCGCGTAGTAAAGGTTCCAGTGTCGCGGCAGAAGTGGGATTGCGATAAGCACCACCGTCCTTGATTATCGCCTGGTATCCTGATCCGTCTGTGTTAAGGCTGAAGCCTGATTTTAGCTCGGCATCACCCAATCTTTCAACTAGTGCGGCCGTAGCCCCGTCCCCGAAAAGCAAGGAAGTGGCTCTATCTGTTTTGGATATGTAATTGACAATCACATGTCCATTCACCAGCAGAATCCTGTTCATTGATTTGTTCTGCAACAGGCTATAGGCCATGTTCAAGGCGTAAACGAAGCCGCTGCAGCCCATGCTGATATCATAACACATAGTGGACTCAGGAAGCCTGAGTTTATCATGTAGAATGAATGAGGTTGGGGGCACCCTGTAATCTGGAGTGGCGTTACAGAATATCATAGCATCAATGCTTCTCGCATCGATGTCATTATCGCTAAGCAATTTGGCGGTTGCGGAAAAAGCCATATCCGAAGCAACAATATCAGCACTGGACCAGCGCCTGAATTCAATGCCGGTCATCTTGATAACCTTGTCAGCTTCTTCATCCGAAAAGAAATCCGAGAAGGATTTGTTGTCGGCCACACGCTTGGGGGTGCATGCACTCATGGCTGTTATGGCCACGTTATCATATTCGAAATATGCCATATTAACTCCTCAGTGAGCTGTGTAGCCGCCGTCCACGATCATATTGGTACCGGTGACGAAGGATGCAGCGCGAGAAATCAGATAAACGCATGCCAGAGCCACGTCAGTAGGTTTGCCCAGCCCTAAAACCTGATTTTTCAACATGTTTTCCATCGCGTTGGCGGGAACCTTGTCTTCATATCTGTCGTTCATCTCTGTATCGATGATACCTGGAGAGATAGCATTGACCCGGATCTTTTTCCTGCCCAGTTCCATGGCCATAGACCTGACTCCGGATATCAACGCCCCTTTGCTGCTGCAATAGGCCGTTTTCAAACCTTCGCCAACCACTGACATAACAGAAGAAATGAACACATAACTGGCTCCGGTTTCTGGATAAGATCCTTTTTTGGAAAGCAGGCGTACAAACTCAAAACCTGAAATGACATTAATCCGGAACTCTCTTTCGTATATCTCCGGTTTGGTTAAATGTATCGGAAACGTGCCGCCAATGCCCGCAGAATGGATGAAGCCTGCCATAGCGCCCAGTTTATCGACGGAGTCCCGCACGATGTTTTGGATATTAACATAATCCGAGATGTCGGCAGCGTAGCTCAGATGTGATCCCGGTTTGAGCAGGGACAGAGTCTGTTCCAGCCGATCCCTGTTTCTTCCGATCAAGACAACGTTGGCGCCATAGCGGCTGCACTGGATGGCGCATTCCCTGCCGATTCCGGATGACGCTCCGGTGATCATCACGTTCAGACCTGCCAGGCCAAAGTTGCTTTTTTCGATGTCCATTATTCAGATTTCCATCAGTTCGGAGCGATAAGTGTTTTCCAGGACTACCAGAGCCGAAGCCAGGGATAACCCGGCGCCGGCAGCGCATAGCATCACTACCTGCTTTTCCGTGCGGCCCATGCCAATATCTTTAAGCAAACTCAGAACAAAGGCTGCGGAGCCAGTGTCTCCAAAGCGTTCTACAGCATTAAGCGCTTTCTCGGCTGGGAATCCGGCCGAGTTCACGATGAGGTCGTTAGTTTTCTTGTCAAAGGCGTGAGGAATGATCCGGGAAACCTCATCCGCCTGCATCCCCGCCGCATCAAATAACGACATGATTTGCGGTTGCACAGCTGTCTGCACATAGCGCTGCAGGGCCTCGATATCCACATGGCACTGCTCGTCCGAGCGGACGCTGCCGTCAGGATAGTTCTTTTCCCGCAGGCTTTCCAAGCTGCTGGGGTTCCGGTAGCCACCCGCGGGGATCATGACGCTGGCGTTTTGGCCCGCGTTGGTGGAAAATAGAAAGTGGGACCTCTCCGCTGTTTCCGATTTTCCCAACAAGCAAGCGGTGCCGGCATCGCCAAACACCAGGCCGGTGGTCCGGTCTTTGAATGAATACGCCTTGGAGGCTGTTTCCCCGCAGAGCAGCAAGACATGCCTGACGTTTTTGCTCTGCAGGAGTGAAAAGCCCAGGCTCAGGCCCAGCAAAAAGCCCGGAGGGCCAAGATTGATATCGTAGGTGGCACAGCTTTTAGCAAAGCCCAGCTTGTGCTGCAGCACATTGCTGGTTCCGGGCGTCTTGTAATCCGGGGTTTGGGTGTTCACGATCAAGACGTCGATCTGACTGCGCTCGATGCCCATTTCGCCCAGAAGCTTTTCCGCGGCAGCCTGGCAAAGGTCGGAAGCACAGATTTCCGGGGGCGCAAGGCGTCTCTGCAGCACCCCAGTCCGTTCAACGATCTCCCTCGCTTCATCCGGGCTGAAGAAACTGCTGTCCGTCAGATTGTTGAAAATCTTGCGGGGAACAGCCCCGGCCACTCCCAGGATCGCGGTCCCGTCAAACTGTAGGTATGCCATTGTCTATCCCAGTCAGGAATTTTGCGAGATATAGGCGTAAACTTCGCCCAGAGTTAGCATTTGCTTGAACTCGTCTCTGGGAATGACCAGCCCGTATTCCTCATCAATCAGAGAAATAAAGGTCAAGTGTGCCAGAGAGTCCCATTCGGGGTAATCCCTGAAGATGTCCTCGGGTTTCACGGTGCCTTCATCCCTTTCCAGGGCTTCTGTGATGAGATTGATGAATTTCTCCATTTTATGCTCCTTATGCTTACTTGTTTTGGCAATTTTTAGGTATAGAGTACCTTACCAAATTCGTTCCGCGGAATCTCGGCCTGGCAGGATATCTCCACAGCCAAAGACTGGATCCCGGTTTTGTCAATAATATGTTTGCGGACCGCATCGACAGAGTCAGCCTTCGTAATAACCAGTTGCAGTTTGTCGTCCCTGCCGGCGCACAGGCATTCAATGCCAAACTTTTCCCTGACCATAGTTTCAATTTCATCGAGGCTGACCCTGAGCCCGTAGATCTTGAGAAACCTGCTTTTCCTGCCAACGATATAGTAGCAGCCATCGGAATCCCTGCGGGCAATGTCCCCGGTGGGCAAAACCCCTTCGCGCTCGTCGCCTTTTATCAGGTCTTCGCCGCCATAGGCATAGCCCCAGGTAACGTTGGGACCCCGGTAAACCATCTCGCCTGTCGCCGCCATTTCCTTTATCTCACCGCCTGATTCGTCAATCAGGGCGAGTTCGCCGCCAGGAATGGCGCGACCGATGCTGCAGGTTTTTGTAACCGCCAATTCTGGAGGTAAGTATGCCATCCTGGCTGTCCCTTCGGTTTGTCCGTAGGTGGCATAGAACTTTCTGCCGCTCTGCTGGCAAAAATCCGCCAGTTTTTGGAACAAGGCAGCAGGGAGTTTTCCACCGCCCTGGCTCAAGGTGTTCAAGTGAGGTAAGTTCATCCTATAGAAACGCAATTTGTCCAGCACTTCGTAGCTGTAAGGCACTCCGGTAAAACTGCTGGCCTGGCACTCTCTCGCATAAGTCCAGAAAGAACTTTCCGTGAGGGCGGATGCGGCCAAAAGAACCGTGGCGCCGCTGCAGAGGTGGCTGTTGATAACTGAGAGCCCCATGGTGTATTGCATGGGCAGCGCAGCGAGGGAGCGCTCTCGTTCCTGAATGTCAAAAAACTCAGCCACGCTGCGGGCGCTGAATTCCAGGTTGGCATAGCTGTGCCGCACCAGTTTCGGGCTGCCGGTCGAACCCGAGGTCGTCAGCAGCAATGCCAGCTGCGGGTGCAGGGAAAACCCCGGCAAGCCTGTTTTGAGCAGCGCATAACCGCAGTGTTGAAGAACGCTCCGGAAGGGAAACTCAGCTTTGCACCAATCCGGCGCCCACAGATATCCAGGTTGATAAAGTTCGATCAGTTTTTGCAGCAGCTGGCGGTCCAGGTCCGCGCTAACAAGCAGAGGGACCAGTCCAGAGGCAAGGCTGGCAATGTAGCCGCTCAGCGAACCAACCGTGTTACTGGCCAGGATGAAGAGCAAAGACCTGGAGCCCACAGCATCAGCGAAACTTCCGGAAAAGTTGGCCAGATCACCATAACTTAGCTCGCATCCAGTCTCATCGACTGCCGCAATCGCTCCAGGATCTTTTTGCTCAAGATCTAAGTACATTCTTTTACAGGACCGTACAGCCGTCCACCCCGATGATCTGCCCTGAGATATAACTTGAGAGGTCGGAAGCCAGGAACACGCAGGCGTTGGCGATTTCCTCCGGCTCTGCCAAACGGCCAAACCCGATGTTCGAGACCTTGTCCGAAAAATTGTCCTCCATAACTTGTTTCAGTCTCTCTGTAGCCACCATACCCGGAGCTAGGGCATTTACCCTGATGTTGGCGGCAGCCAATTCCTTTGCGGCTGACTTCGTTATAGACACAACCGCCCCTTTGGAAGCGGAATATGCCAGCTGGCCACCAACGCCATTTACGCCCACGATACTAGACATGTTGATGATAGAGCCTGATTTGTTGCGCGCCATGACTCTGGATACCATTTGTATTAGATCAATCATAGCAAACACATTTACATCGAACATGGCACGGAGGTTGTCTTTAGTGATCAAACTCATGAATTCGTAAGTGACAATACCCGCATTATTAACCAGTACATCAATGCGGGATTGTTGCTTTCTGATACCGGCCAACGTTTCCTTGACTGCTACGGAGTCAGTGATATTAAAGTAACTGGGTATGATCGTGCCCGGCAAATCAGCTGGCAATTCACCCAGCCAGGCATCGACTGAACCCGACACCACATCATTAGCGTAAACAACCGCCCCCTCCTCCGCAAAGCGCTGCGCAATGGCGCGGCCGATACCTCTTCCACATCCGGTCACCAGGGCGATCTTTCCTTCCAGAAGCCGTGTGCCGTTCATATTATCTCTGCTCTAATCTACTGTAATGCCGTATTTGGCCAGGATATCCTTGCCCACCACATATGATCTGAAGCCCAAAATATCCTCCGGATCCAGCATAATGTCAAACACATCCTCAAGCTGGCTGACCAGGCTCAAGTGTACGATCGAATCCCAGCGGGGAAAAGTCCTGATCGCCAGGTTTTCATTGAGCAAGCTCTTATCGATCTCAAAAAGTTCCGTAAATACTTTATTGTATGTCTCAGTGTGCGTCATCGTCATTCCTTCGTAAAAAAACATCCTGTTCTGGAGTAACCGTCCGATTTACATTTTCCGATGTTTCCAGTGCCTTTATCCAAGGCATCCGGCTGATCATAGAACTCCTTCTGCATAGAAGGCATCTGTTCGGATCGGTGGTAACATGGCTCCGGTGTTGATCACAAGATCGGCGCAAGCCCAGGACAGCCCGGCTCCGAAGCCGCACATCAGCAGCCTGATGTCCCGTTTTTCTTTGCCAGCATAGGTTTCCGACAAGGTCATGGGTATGGAATTGCTGCTGGTGTTGCCGTAAAGATCCAACGAGACCGGCATTTTTTCGGGCGGGATCTTGATCTTGCGGGCTATTTGCTTCAGGATGTAGATATTGGCCTGGTGCAAGGCGAAACAGTCATAATCATCTGATGTGGCGGCCAAATGATCCATGAATTCCTTGATCAGTTTGGGCACATCCGTGATAGAAAAACCGAACACCTCCATGCCCTTCATATTGATGTCGTAGTCTGAGCGCAGAATGCCGTCAGACCACAGCACTCTCTCATGTGATGCTCCCATGTTTCGGTATGCCCCCGACGGAGTTATTATGGCTTTGAACCGGTTTCCGTCGGTGCGGTGAGTAAAATGTGTGTGACTGTTCTGGTCAGATTTCTCGATGAGAGTAGCCGAACCGCAATCCCCGAACAGCATGATCATTGTGCGGTCGTGAGGAGAGATCGTTCTAACTGATGTGTCGCCGGTTATGAGAAGGGCAGTAGTGGCGTCGGAACTCGCCAGCATCGAATAGACCAGATTCAGCCCGTAGATGAAGCCAGAGCAGGCCAGGTTGATATCGAAACACATGCAGTTGCGGCTGAGACCCAACCTTTTGTGTATGACAAAAGCGGTGGAGGGAGCCCGGTAATCAGGTTTTTGAGTCACGAAAACCAATAAGCCGATTTTCTCCGGATCAACTTCTTTTTGGGTGATCAGATGCCTGGCAGCCTCATAACCCAGATCGCCCGCTGTTTGTTCAGGGATGGCCCGGCATACGCTTTTAACTCCGGTCATTTCGGAAAACTTATCCACAGTCTCTGCCCCGAACGAATCCTTGTAGAAATCAACCGAAAGATCGGTGGTTGGCATGGCCACGGACATTCCAGAGACAGACAGCCCTTGAAAACTACTGATTAACATATAGATCCACTCAACAGAAACCCCTGATCCTGTCTGAGTCTAAATATCATGGCTAACTGCCCCTTCCGTGTAGAAGTCATCAGTCTCAATCACGGGCAATACGGCATCGGCGCAGATCGTAAAATCGGCAAATCCCCAGGATAATCCCTCACCCAAACCACAAGCCAGCACCCGCGAGCATTTATTGCCTTTGACATGCCCGTAATGATCAGATATTAGCAGAGGTATTGATCCTGCTCCTGCATACCCCATTTGCCTGCTGTTTTTCAATACTTTCTCTGCTGGAATGCGTAATCTGTGGGCTAGTTCCTGGACCAATCCTTCACTGAATTGAGTCAGGGCAAAACTATCAAAATCTGCAGTCTCTGAGCCACAACTTGCTACATACTCCTGAAATGCCTGCGGAATTTCATTGCTAAAGAAATCATGTAGCCCCTGAACGTCGACGCGGAGAGAATCTTCCTGATCCGACCCTGCATCTTCTGCTTTTATAAAGCCATTGGACGGATGCTGCATTCTGAAAGCTCCAGATGGAAGGATCATTGAGTTGATAGCATTTCCATCTGTGCCAGTAAAAACATGAAGATCATCAGAAATCTGCGCACTTTCTAGTAGAAGCGCTGAAGTACTGTCTCCCACTTTCCAATCTGGATACAATTCAGAGGGGGCCATCTGCTTGCTTAGGGTGTCGCCCGTGATCAATAATCCATAACGGCAATTGATTCGACTTAGAAGTGATCCTACAATGGCAATACCATAAATGAAACCTGCACCACTAAGATTGATATCAAAAACAATACAATCTACTGGTAACCCTAACCGACTCTGCAGCACGCACGCGGTTGCAGGGCTGCGATAATCTGGGGTTTGTGAAACAAAAACCAATATTCCGATCTCAGCAACCGAAACTCCCAGTTCTTCAATCGCACATTGCGCGGCGCTAAAACCAAGGTCTCCTGCCGTCTGGAATTCTGAAACCCAGTATGCGCCTGTTTCACTTGATCTTTTTTTGGGGATTGCTGAAGCCAGGGCAGCAATTTTTACGTCTGAAATACTGAATTTATTCATCCGGTCTATCGCATACCATAATACAGATGTAAATAGGGTCAACCTTGTTTTCAAAGTTGGACATATGCATTCGCTTCCGCATTCAATATCGAGTCCATACAACCTATCGCTGCGTCATATAATTCCGGCATTGGAGACACGGGATCCCCGGCGAGGATTGAAAGATACTGTATATGAGAAGGTTGCCATGCCAGGATAGTTGTGATCGACAACATGCATCAGTAGATCTGGCGCAACCAGGTAATTGTTGGGAAATATATGGTCGCTGCTGATCCCAGGAAAATTATGGGCGCCGTCAGCGTAATACGAGTTTGTCCCAAAGCAATGGACATAGATGCCATTGCCGAAGAAGTTGTTATTTTCAGCTGAGGGGATACAGCTAATAACGCCAATCCCATCTTCATAAAAACCATTTAGCTCAATATCAATATCGTTAGCATAGAATTCATTGTATTCAATTTCGATTTCTGAAGCGCTGGGTGATACTGCGCTGGAATTGCGGTCAAAGCAATTGTGGGTAATTGATACCGTGCCAATGATCGGCCTGACGCCGAACAAATTCTCGCAGAAATAGTTATTGTTGACATTGCCAACAGTTACCAATAACTGTAGAGGATCCCTATTTGCGTAGAAAACAGATTCTTCCACTGTGATGCTATTCATAAGGGAGTGGATGCCTCTCAGCCCGTTTCCGGTCATCATAATATTACTGATGTTGCATTGAGTGGTTTGTACAAGCAAAGCCATAGAACTGGTATTTTTGAGGATAGAATAGCTAAGTTGCAGAGAACTGCCCGCTATTTTAATGCCTTCAACAGCAGAATCCATGATCATGCCAGAAATGCTGACATTATTGTTCGGATTCAGTACGCCTACAGAATTGTAGGGCATAATAGAATCGATATCTGCAATCAAGTCAATATTATGCGATGATGTTAGTCGCCACCAGCCTCCATCATTACTGGTTGTCACTGCTCCCTGGAAATTCAACCTGGTGTTTGGTGCCACAGCAATTACTGAACCTGCTTCAACTGTTGCGGTGCCGAGCACAGTGGTGTCAGTCGTAATAAGATATGTCCTGCCCTGGGCAAAGGTTATATTGTTAGAAACAAGCGCAGGTACTTGCCTGGTTGGATACAAAGTGACGCTTCCCTTATGAATTGGAGGCTGCACTTTAGTGATAAGTGATTTATCAAGAGATCTGGCACTATGGTAGTTGCTGGCTTTTTTAAGATCATTATCTCCTTGTTCTACTTCAAATTCCAATATATACAGCTGTCCCCAACCCTGTTTCAAAAACACGAGATTATATGTTCCAACCTCAATATCATTAAGTGTAAAGACACCGGCCGCGTCAGTAACAGAATGTTTCATGGGGTCCTCTTTACGGTGGTCGAATTCAGTCTCCTGGCTGACGGACACTCCGATCTCGGGATACTTTTGATTGATACGCACAAGGGTTGTATCGAGTTCAGCCAGTTTATATAAGGCTACCGTAACACCGGAAAAATCGCCAGGATCATTGGCGGGATATCCTGTATCATTGACCAATTGTACATTTCCAGCCAGTGAACCAAATTCCGGCTTGTGGGAGTTACAACTGAAAAGCAATGCAAATGCCACCAGAGTAAAGAAAAGGGTGGCAAAGGCTGACGCGCGGCGGTGCGTGATGCTACGCTGGATATCTATCCTAGTGTTCATAGCTCTGGCTACCTCACTCTTTTTGTATAAATCTGACCTGATGCAACAACATAATTCGGTTTTCTCATGTGTTATGAAAAACTAATCTATCTTCGTCACAGTATATAGGACAAAGCAAATCCGCCATCAAGTCAATCCAATTTCACAATCAGATTCAACAGGTATTCCCCATATCCGCTTTTTCTGATCGGTTCTGCAATGCGGCAAAGTTGATCCTTGTCTATATAGCCTTTACGGTATGCTATCTCTTCTATACAGCCAATTTTAAATCCCTGCCGTTGTTCAATGATCTCCACGAATTGGGAAGCCTGCAGAAGTGATTCAAAGGTACCAGTATCCAGCCAGGCAGTGCCGCGGCCAAAGACCATAACTTTAAGTTTGCCTGCTTCCAGGTAAACCCTGTTCACATCCGTAATTTCATACTCGCCACGGGACGAAGGTTTGATCTCGCGGGCGATCCGGAGTACGCTGTTATCATAGAAATACAAACCAGGTACGGCAAAATTGGATTTGGGGTTCGCCGGTTTTTCTTCGAGTGATATCGCATTAAAACTCTTATCAAACTCCACCACTCCGAAAGATTTGGGGTCACGGACTGGATAGGCTGTTATTATCGCACCCTCTGGATCTATGCAGTTGCTCAATCGAGACTGGATATCGGCACCATAAAAAATATTGTCTCCCAAGATCAGGCAGACATTATCTGAGCCCACAAAATCTGCTCCGATCACCAGCGCTTGTGCCAGGCCGTTTGGTACGCTCTGGATTGCGTATACGAATCTCATACCCAGGTCAGAGCCGTCCTTAAGTAATTTCTTGAATGATGCTTGATCTTCCGGCGTGGTGATGATCAGCACATCTTTGATACCGGTAAGCATCAATATTGAAAGAGGATAGTAGATCATGGGCTTGTCATAAACCGGCATCAGCTGTTTACTGACCGCAATTGTCAGCGGATGAAGACGGCTTCCGGCTCCTCCGGCTAAAATGATACCTTTCATTGTGCGCTCCAATTCGTTTTATTGATTTTTGATAGGCTCATCTAAACTATTTAGTAACATTTAAAAGGATTGCGCAGATTCTGTCAATATCATTGTGGGTAAGGGTATAATAGAGAGGCAAGCAAAGAATCCGCCTGGAGATATCTTCGGACACTGGGCAGGGCATATATGGTGTTATCTTGATAAAAGTATTGACTGAAGGATAGAAATACCGTCTGGCATAGATCTCGTGTTGGGCCAAGGCTTCAAGCACATTCAAGGTTATTTTTTCGGTAGGAAACATCACTGGAAAATAGGAATAATTACTGGTCCCGTGTACAATTCTTTGGAATTTTAGGGAAGAGGAACGGCTCAGCAAAGCATTATATAGGTGATGTTTTTCTTTGCGGTCATTCAGAATACTTTGGAAAGAATCTAGATTAAGTATTCCCAGGGCAGCATGAACCTCGGTCATTTTGCCGTTGAATCCGTCTTCAACTACCTCCTTGGCAGAGTCAAATCCAAAGAACCTGATTCTATTCAGTTTTTCATATACATCCGGGTCATTGGTTACACAGGCACCACCCTCAGCAGTGTTGATGATTTTGGTTGCGTGAAAGCTTGTTGCAGAAATATCTCCATAACTAAGTAAGCTTTCTCCGTTGACAACTGATCCAACTGCATGGGCGGCATCATAAATCACTTTGAGATTATACTCACGAGCGATCATGTCTATTGTCTCGATATCACAGGGGTTGCCAAATACATGTACGGGCATTATGGCGACCGTTTTTTCTGTTATGAGTTCCTCTATTTTTCGGACATCAAGGTTCAGGGTGTTTGGATCAATATCACAGAAGACTGGAGTGCAAGACTCCCATTTTATTGCGCTGATTGAGGCTACCCACGTAAAAGGTGTCGTGATGATCTCGCCTCTTAAACCCATCGCTTTGATGGCCATCTGCAGTGCTACAGTCCCGTTAGTAACTGCTATGATATGTTTTAAACCTAGCACAGAGCATAAAGACCGCTCAAATCTCTGGACCACTGGGCCGTTATGGGTTAATATTCCGGTTCCCCATATGTCAGCAAGGATTTTATCCAGCCTACTAATATCCGGCAAATATGGTTTGATCACTGGTATCTTAGCCATTTGCAACTCTTAAGAATTCTTCGATCAGCTCAGCTTGTCTAATATTCTGAGCGTACTCAGGAGGCAATAAGCCCATGACAGTGTCATGAAAATATAACAGCATATTTCTGAAATGATTGTCGGGAGGAAGAGATATCTCCTTAATCCCATAATCGGTCTCCAGTACGATTGTCGGAACATAACCGGGTGGTGCGGTGAAAATGCGATTTGTAAAGATCTTACCTTTACTACCCCATAATTCCAACGAACACTGGTAATGGCAATCAAAACCAAATGCTATTTCCGAAAACAAATCACCTGATTTCTGTTTAATAAAACCTCCACCCCAAAGGTCTACACCCGTAATCTCATCCCAATGGAGGCTTGCAGATCCCACACAGATATCTTCCCCCATCAAGATCTGTGAAATCTTGATCGGATATGCCCCTACATCGAGGAGAGCGCCGCCACCTAATTCTTTTTTATACCTGATATTATTGGTATCCTTGAAGGGTGGGAAGCCAAACGAACTCCTAATACACCGTAAGTCTCCTATTATCCCTGACTTCACCATATCCAGTATCAACATTAACTGGCTATGGTATTGAAATTGAAAATTCTCCAACAACACCAGATTCCTGGCCTGGGCTGAATTGTTTAGCCTTCTAACTGCGGATGCCGTGGTTGCCAAAGATTTCTCTACAATGACATGTAATCCCCGCTCGAGAGCCCGTTCGACCCACTCTTCATGTAGAGAATTCGGCAAAGGAATATATACTGCGTCCAGATCAGAGACATCAAACAGGGCGTCGTAGGGATACATTGGATTCGTTTGGAAACGTTCAGCCATATTTCGCGCCTTACTATATGACCTGCTTGCGATTCCTACTAATGTAAACTCCTCTCCTAAGGCAACTAAATTGGGGAGCATATATCTCTCAGCTATATTGGCACATCCAATTACACCAATGTTGACCATATCCCTAATCCCCCGAGTGAAATGGCAATACCGATATCAGACTGCGCGCTTGAACATTAAAGTGATTACCGTGAATTAACAGCTCATGTATTTGACTCAGAGACATCCACAAATAAAAATCCGGTACTTCCTCTGGAAAATCTGATGTAGCCTCAACAATCATATATCTGTTTTGATCTCTGAAGAAACGTCCGCCTTCCTCTGACAGTAGTGCATCATAGACAGGCTTGTTTTTCTTTCCGTGAAGTATCTCTTCTAAGAAAGGGTAGTCCGCCACATTGCACTTTGAATAGTCTTCATCCAGGCACTGAACTGTTGGGGCAAACTCGACTGTATCCAAGTTCCCGCACTCGACTAACATTTGTACCAGGAAATGTATTAGACCAGAAATTCTTTTGTAAACAAAACAACATAAACCCTGGCATACTGGCTGTAACATAGGCTGGCACCAAGATACAACCTCCCGGTTTCCAATTTCAACTCGAGTACCTATGATACTGAAGTATTTGGATTCACAATAATGAATAACATTATCATCACACTGCCATTTTTCAAGATGATGTAGAGGTATGATTTTTCTTTCAAGATCAATCCGGCATTTGATATTCGTTAATGATGAGACTATGCTTTCTATCGACTCTCTCCCTATATTTGAAGACAGAGATTCTAGTAAGAACTCGGAGTATTGCTTTAATGATGTTGCAGGATTTACTACCTTAGAATATAAGCTCGGGCTAAGTCCGGACAAAACTGATCTGGTATCCATGTTGACAATATTGTCATATTTCATAAGTGATTTAAGATCTCTAAGACTTATCCAGGCAAAATTATCCCTCAATGGTATTTCGGTCTCTCTATCAACCATAACGATCATATTACGGTTGCGCTTAGCTAAAAACCTCGAGCCCTGCTCGGACTGCAGGGAGTCATATAATATGGAATGCTTTCCTGCATTGATAAAATACTCGATATAGGTCGGTTTACGCCCCTTGTGAATCTGAGTATAATTACTCTTTGTTGCCTGAACAGTTGGAGAAAGTTGGACATAATTTACATTACCAGGCTCAACTTTTGCCTGCATCAGCAAATAGAGGTCACCATGTTGTTTCATTGCTAAGATGCCTAGTACTCCATATTCGTTTTGCTGGATAATAGGCTGTTCCCATCTTGTGTTTCCATTGACTGAGGCACTAATACCTTCAATAGAATAGAAACCTCCAGAACAGTGGTATATTCTCCCTCTGGATCTGTCGTAGATCCAGTCAGCCATTTCTGAGAGTTGAACTTGTTCCACTGAAATGGTTACCAATTTATTCTGCTGATCAACCCACTCAAGGACGTTGTTTACATCCATCTTGTCTCAATTCTAAGTCTCATTTGGGTTATTGATTGATTACTCAACAACTAGAATTCTGACACTACTCATTGGTAGCGTTGCATTTTTTTACTAAAGTATTTATCATTATCTATTGGATCAATTTTTTCTGCAAGATATGCCGATGATGCACAATCTGCTCTCTAATGATGGCTTTGAGCTCGAGATATTCAATTCTTTTCAATACTTGGCCAGTCAGTATTATAAAAGCGAAGGCGGTAGTTATCTTGAGCACAAAAGATATCACGATACTATGTGGCGCAAGAAGGCCTGCTAACCATACTACAATAACCATTGGTATAGACAGTATTGCTGTGGGCATTATATCGAGTAGCTGTTCACTTGTAGGGTAGTTGACCAATTTGGCTGACCACATTGAATTTAGCAGATAAGCAATAAATGAGTTAAATACCATTCCCCACAGCATTACAATCATGCCGAATTTAATACCGACTACTATTATTGGAATAACAAGTATTTTCTTAATGATTTCCAGTTTGAGATAGAGGTCAGGCCGGTTTCTAGCATTCAACATATTCAGGTTCAAAGAATGGAGCGGATAAAGCGTTGCAGAAATACACATGATCCGTAAGTATGGAATCGCGGGTATCCACTTATCACCAACTAAAAGTTGAATGATTTCCTTCGATGTCGACATCATTAGCAACATAAGGGTGCAGGTGATATAAAATGATAATTTAATCAACTTTTTATAGCCTGCCTTGAGTTTTACGTCATCACTGGCAATTGAGGCTAGGACAGGATAAGTCACTTGCTGAGTTGTCATTTCCAGATTTCGGGAAGGTAGGTTTTTGAACTGGTCAGCACGGGTAAAAAAACCTAGTTCTTGGGCAGAAAAGTATTTCCCGATGATAAGTTTGTATATGTTTTTATAGACCGCGCCTATAAGATTGGCAGTTAGTATTTTCAGCCCAAAACCAAACAACTCTTTTAGTGAGTTTTTGCTGAATTGAAATCTAGGATGCCAGCTAGACCATATGTGAAGCAATAAGACTCTTAGTACATTTTGTGTAATTGTCTTGATCGCCAAGCTCCAATATCCCAGTCCCATAAAAGCGAGGGTAATACCGACAACTCCTGAGCTAGTTGAAGAAATCAAAGATATCTTAGTTTGCAATTTAAAGTCAATATTCTTTGTCAGAATAGCTGTTTCAATCAACCCAAAGGAATTGACTATCAGATTTACAGCCATTATTTTAATTAAAAGATTGAGATCAGGCATCTTATAAAAGGACGATATAAAACCTGATGCAAGGTATATTATCGTAAACATCAGCAAACCCATTGCAAGGTTTGTAAAAAACATTGTGTTATAGTCTTCGTCTGTGCAATTCTGTTTTCGGATCAGAGCCGATGTTAATCCCATTTCCACTAAAGAATCAGATATAGCAATGAAAACCGTAATCATGCCTATGGTCCCATATTCTTGGGGACTCAATAGTCGTGCAAGAATTACACCTACAATAAACTGCAGTAATTGATTAGCAGTTTTATCTGCAAAACTCCATTTCAAGCCACCAATTGTTTTATTCTTCAAACCCATCGACGCATAACCGTATCATTTCAATCTGTTATAAATAACATATATAAACATTTATGGCCGCATAACACCATGATCACTTGTCATAATAGAAGATTTCAGTATCTCACCAACAATTCTACTGTAAACTTGAGCACCCTGGTGATTCAAATGACTAAGATCTTTATACAGATTACAATCATTCAATTCTGGATATGAGGCAGGGATGATGATGTGTAAGGGTACTCCCTTTTTTTGTAATGCGGCTATAAGCTCTTCAGATATGAAAGTTGTCGAAGCAATGGCAGTATTGGCTGGACATCTTGGTGAAACGAAAGCAATTAAAAAAATGCCATTAACCCTGCACTCATCAATAAATAAGTTAAAGTATTGTTTCGCCAATAAGTCCCGTCTTCGGTCGGTCCTAGTGATTACTGTATTAGTGATTAAATTTTCAGAAAGATACTTATCAAAATCGTTAGCATTATATTTCCTTAAGTCTACGGTATCATGTAAGGGTATATACCCTCGGTCTGTGAGGTCTCGTTCACTAGGAGATTTAAGCAACTCAGCAATAATTGCCGCTACCTTCTGATTATAGGGAAGCATACGAAATGTATTTGTTAAAGAATTTGTAAAATCAATATCCACCAATAATCTGTTGATATGCGGGGTTTTTCTATATGGTCGCAATAAGTTTACTTTAGTATAGTGTTTATCGAAAAAATAGTCTATGTCCGATATGTCCCATAAAATAACTTTCGGCTTGTTCCGCTTGAGTATCAGTTGCAGTATTGCATACTTGTAAAAAATACTGGTTGCATCCTCTCCGGCATTATAAGTTGGCATTCCAACTTCAGCCTCGATAATGTCCGGTACATAGCCATGTTGGGCTGCTGAAGCTCCCATTATATAAACATCATAGTTGATTTCTGCCAGATGGTTTATCAGAGCCCCTGAGGTCCCGGTATCTAAATCAAAATACCAATTCTCCAGTACTCTGCCAATCAATTGATCGAATAGCACCAATATACTGAGAAAAATCATCACTTTTGTCAGTAGTTTCTTCATATCTCTAGAACTGGAAATAGATAAAATTCTCACTGTTTAGGGAACCAATTAGCACTATCAGTAGCGTGCAGACTATGTAAAAGGACCACCTAATCATTAACCTTTTACTGGCAATAAAGGAGGGAAGCAACTCGTCTCCCTTGATAACTTCCAGAAGCCAGATCATCCCTGTGCCGATCAAAGAATATATCAGCAGTTGCTTGGAGCCCCAATAAAATCCAGATGGGCTCAAACCAAGATGAGATACTATGTATACAACATCATTGATATTTCTGGCTCGGAACAAGATGAAGCAAAAGACGAAAAACCCCATCACTAAAATGTTGGATATTGCGTTACCCAGAATGCCCGGAAAATACTTCCTTACTCGAGATCTCAGATTCGTAGTAGATAACTCCCAAAGTATTGCTGCAGCCTGTAGTAGCCCGAAAACCACAAAATTCCAGTTGGCGCCATGCCAGATGCCGATGATCTGAAAGGTAACCAGGGCTGCCAACAAAATTCCAACCCGGCCTATTCCCCGCAATTTGTACTGCAGAGGGGTATTCACGTAATCTCTGACCCAGGAAGAAAGTGAAATATGCCAGCGTCGCCAGAAATCTGTCACGCTTTTGGCAAAGAAAGGGATTCGGAAATTCTCAATCAGATTGAAGCCGAACATTTTTGCCGAGCCAATCGCGATCTCCGAATACCCGGAAAAATCAGCGTAAATTTGAATAGTGTACGCAATTGCCGCGACAGTAAGGGTCAATCCATGGTGCATGTGGACATTGTTGAACACAGCGTCCGTATAGGGAGCCAAATTATTCGCCACAACCAGCTTTTTGAACAAACCCCAAAGAATAAGTGTGGCACCCCCTACCAGGTTGTTATATTCAAAACGTTTGACCTTGTCTATCTGGGGAAGGAACAATTTGCTGCGGGCAATAGGTCCGGCCAGCAGCTGAGGGAAAAAAGACATATAGAGCGAGAACCGGCTAAAAGATGCCTGGCGATTACTGTTCTGCCAGTAAAGATCCAAAACATATCCGATCGCCTGGAAACTGAAAAATGAAATACCAATCGGCAGTAGCAGCCTGGACCACAGAGAGTCATCAGGTATGTTTTGACCAAACAGGAGGATGGGGATGTATTTAAAAAATGCCAGTATCAGCACATTGTAAGTTATAGCAGCGTAGATCAGCCATGTTTTTCTAAATCTGAGCCACAGCGCGCAAATGACGTAGTTGATGACAATTGCAGAGGCCAGGAAAACAACATACCAGCTTTGATTGACGTAATAGAAAACGAAACTTGCAGCCAGTAGCAGATAGATCCTGTACTTGTGCTGGAGCGTATAGTACAGAGCAACTATAGCAGTCAGGTAAATCAAATAGTAAAGGGACGTTAAGGACATCTGGCTAAATGGGTCTCCTCGATATAATCTGCTCTTTCATAGGCTACAGGTGTTGAGTGATACCCCCTCATTACAATACTGTTAAGTCGCCCGATTCTGTACAATCCTCGCGCAAATACCTTAAGGCGTGATTTTTGACAGTATGCAGATATAAAGGTCTGCCATAGTGTTAAAGTTTATCACTTCCACGAAGCTGAATTTCACATTAAAATGCTTCTCGATCTCGGTGATTATAACCATATGTGAAAGAGAATCCCAACCCTTAATGTCTCCGGCAGTAGTATCATCTGTTAAATCAAAATCGCTGTGTTTCAAGACATCTTGCACAATTGCTGACACATTTTGTTTTACTTGTTCTTTAGTCATACTATCTCCTATCTTGCGTGACCAACTTTCCAAAATATGTCAAAGTAGCCACTTATTTGAAAGCCTAAATCCAACCAAGGTTTTCTGCCCATTTTTGACGCTTGCGAAAACACAAATTTGTACCCATTATCTAGACACAGTTGCAGTGCTTTAGTAAAAATCGATTTTCCAATCCCTTGTCTTCTAAATTCGGGATCTACTGCCACCATATGTACACTAGCACCTGTAGAGCCCAAGAAAACCAGGGTTGTAGCCACTGGTTTGTTATCGAGATACCCAAGCAAAAGAACATACTTTTGAGACAAGAATCCTAGGACTGGTAACTCCTTGTTAGAGAATAGTACCTTTCTAGCGATTTCATGCCACAAATCCAAAGTTGGATTGTCTGATACAATCCTAACCTGTAGTTCCAATGACTCTTGATTTTCCGGTATGCCTTGTGTGAGATCGTAGAAAATGGCCGGCCACACCTCAATTTGCCTGATGCCCAGATTTTCCATTTCTGCAGTCAGATTTCCGTTTTCCAGTAACTCGTGCCTTATGAGAAATATCGGTGATATTGTGTTAGTCAACACACTGTCATTAAGAGCGCTAAGGTATCCTTCAGCTTCTGCAATCCTATCCGAGACTATCGTGAAATTCGGCCAACAGAAACGACTTGAAAAGATACTGAGATCAGGTTCATCAACTTTGATTATGTCTGTTGATTGATAAAACACATCTTCATACATCTCTATCAGATTCTTCCAGTTTAGTTCATTCAACTGTGATGATCGGTCCATACCTAACACGAAACCTAGGTTAATCCTGATAACTTGTTTCGATCAATTTTATCGTTTACATTCAAGGGAAATTGATCTATGTTAACAATGTTTTTGGGAACCATGTAGGGTGGCAATTTCAACCCAAGGTATCCAACAACATCTTCGTGCGACCCTTGATAATTTTCAATGAACAGAAACAACTGCTGGTTTCCATCTACCGTCTTGACGATGGCAATGGAGCGCTTACCAGTGAATTTGCTTGTGTGATATTCGATTTCATTTAGTTCGATGCGGAGACCCTGGATCTTGGCTTGAAAATCTTTCCGTTCACAATATGAATAGTCGCCCTTTTCATTCATAAACACAATATCTCCGCTAGCGTAAAAGCGCTCGACCTGCCCGTTGTAATTTAAATAATGAAAGGATTCTGTATTCTTTTCTTCGTCATTTAGGTAGCCTTCCGATACTTGGGGACCACCGATCAGCAATTCTCCTTTCTGACCAATTTCCGTGACCACTCTGTTATCATCCAATATCAGGTGCTTAACTCCCGGCATAGGTTTTCCAATTGGAATTATATCATTGTAGAGTTCATCTGTACGAATCACATCCAACTGTTTTGTAAAAACGATCACAGTTGTTTCGGTAGGACCGTATATGTTCCAAATTTTTGCATTGGGAATTGAAGGTTTAAACATATCAACCAAGGTTTTTGTAACAGGTTCAGCTCCAATTAGAAGTGTTTTAACACTGGGCAGATGAAGTGACGATATGTACGATTTCAGTAAAGAAATAACTGACGGAACGAGAAATATAAACGTGATCGGATAAGTCGTAAGCACTCTAGCTATGTCAATTATCTTAATGCTTGCTGGATTAATAGTATAGATTGTGGCTCCAACGCAAAGTGAAGGAAGAAGCATGAGAATCGAAGCATCAAATGTTAGGTCGAACATCTGTAAAACACTGTCAGTTTCACGATACTCTATGGTGGTTCCAAATAGTGACTGAAGAAAAGCTTCTAGGTTTTTCTTTGTGATTTTAACGCCTTTAGGTTTTCCTGTACTGCCAGATGTATATACAATATATGCTGTAGAAAGAGGTTCCAGACTTCTAAAATGCATATCAGTAAGTGGTTCAGGTATAGAATCCATACCAATAAAAGACAGGAAATCTGGTACCTTTTCTGAATCTGCCTTGATGCTGCTAACTACATGACTAATGTTCGAACTGGTAGATATTTGTATTAAACGATCAGGAGGATACGCCAGATTGAGAATTACATATCCACAATTACTCAGGAACGTGGCAATTATGAAAGCATAAGTTTCAATATCATCATGCATGACTATGCCTAGTAAGTCATTGTCATGATGCTCATACAAATATTGGCAGTATTTTTTTACCCGCAAGCCCAGATCTTTATAACTGTGTGATTTATCACTAATCACAAAAGCTGTGTTATCTGAATGGAGCAAGTGTTCTATGATTTGTTCGATCATATTATCTCCGTTTTGGTTTTTAGCAAATATCTGCCATAGAATTTGTAAGCGAATTTTTTCCATTCTTCATTTCGATACCTCATCAATTCTCACGAGATGACATTGTAAAGTCATTTATGGTATCTACGAATAAATTCTTCCACCTCAGGTATCCCGCCCTGGAAGATGAGGTAGCCGTTGTAGGGTTCGCCGGCGGTGATATCTCCGGCGATGGGAGTGAGCATCAATTCGCGGACTTTCTCAGGATCGGTGGTTTGCCCCAAAGCCCAGCCCAGCTTGATGTAGGCGACTTCGGGGAGGAGGTTTTCACCGGGGACCACGCCCATGCTCATGAGGTCGCGGCCGGTGTCGTAAACGAACATATGGACGAAGCCCCAGAGGGTTTGCACGGTCATAAAGATCTGGACGCCTTTGGCGACGGCGCGCTGGATGGCGGGATACAGGGGCTTGTTGACGTGCCCGAGTCCCGTTCCGGCGATCACGATGCCCTTGTAGCCGTTCTCCGTGAGGGAATCGATGATGTCCGGATGCATGTTGGGATAGTAATAAACGATCGCCACCCGTTCCTCGAAGAAGGGCAGCACTTTCACAGTTTTGTCCTTGCGCCGCTGGTTGTAATCCTTCATCGGGATCACGGAATCCCGCGTCACACGGGCGATCGGGATATCTCCGACGGTGCGGAAGGTGCTGCGGTAGGAGGAGTGCATCTTGCGCACACGTGTGCCCCGGTGGAGCAAACCATATTCATCGCTGGTGGGGCCAAACATGCAGACCATCACCTCCGCGATATCGGAATGTCCGGCGGCATAGGCGGCGTGCATCAGATTCAGCGCGGCGTCGGAAGACGGGCGGTCGCTGGAACGTTGCGAACCCACCATCACCACAGGGACCGGCAGGTCCTGCAGCATGAAGGAAAGCGCCGCGGCGGTGTGATGCATGGTATCGGTGCCGTGGCCGATGATGATGCCTTGGGTGCCCGCGTTGATCTCGTGGCCGATGGAAACCGCCAGTTTCTTGTACTGGTCGGGCCCCATGTTTTCGGAAAAAACGGCGAAAAGTTTTTCGGTGTCGAGGTTGCAGATCTCCGCCAATTCTGGCACCGCGCCATAGAGTTCGCCGGGAGAGAAAGCAGGAATCACGGCTCCGGTGCGGTAATCCAGACGCGAGGCGATGGTCCCGCCGGTGCCGAGCAGCTTGACTTTCGGCAAGCCCGGGGTGAAGGGAAATTCCTTCTCCGGAATCTTGTAATGCGCCTCTTTGTAGCCGATCTCCTGCATGCCGCGGATCGTGTCCACATCAATGCCGACGTTGTAACCGGTGGCCAGTTTGATCACGATGTGACGGTCGTCGTCATTTTCGCTGCGGGGCAGGATGATGCCCTGAAAATCCCCGCGCGAAGTCTGGATATTCGTCTCTCCCCAGACTCTGGCTTGAAAGTGTTTCAACACTTCAAGCGCTCGCCCTTTGTAGCCCTTGAAGAGATCAAGCATTTTCTGATCTGTTCACGAATTTCACGAATTTACACGAATTACAGGAATGCAAAATATCTAGAGGACTATACGTTCATGCTGAAGACTTGGGGTACCAAAATTGACCAGAATACCCAATTTTAGCTGAGCTGCTTTCAGGTAATTGAGAACCTGTGCGAAATGATCACTGGTGAATTGGCTCAAGGCTTTCAATTCGACGATAATCTGTCCGTAGCATAGGAAGTCAACTTTGTAGGTCTTCGATATGATAGCACCTTTATAGGCGATCTCAAATTCTTTTTCGCGCTCAAAGGGAATCCCTCTAGTCTGGAGTTCCAAGGCTAACGCTTCCTGATAAACTGGTTCCAGAAAACCACATCCCAAGGTTCTGTGTACTTCCATGCATGCGCCAACAATAGCGTAACTCTCGTCTTTGAAAAGTAGATCCTGGCTATTGTCCATTAGTTGTCCACGAATTGCACGAATTCACACGAATTTTAGGTTTTACCGGTTACCTAGTGTTGAGATGGTTGCAGAACCCTGGGGCTACCACTATTGTTCACAGGTTCCCATGTAGCTTTCATGCGCAGGTACCCAGGAAACTTTGTCATTGCAGATCTGGCGGTCATTATATAAGTTGAGGTAATTCGTGTCAATTCGTGTAATTCGTGGACAGCTCTTCTTCCACAGCCTGCCGTAACTCCGCCAGCGGAATGTTACCCAAGGCAAGGTAACGCAAACGGCCCATCATCCAGTTGGATTGGGCGTCCGGGCGCTTCAAGCCGTGCGTTTTGGCGCGCGCCCACATATTGCGTAACAGGGGTATTTGCGCCAGGATTTCCTCCCGCGCTACGTCCTTATAATTCAGAACTGAAAGTACGGAAGAGAACTGCATATTGGGGCTGGCAAAAAGCACTCTCAGCATTTCCGGCAGGATGTCCGGCGCCAGTTTCTTCTTGGCGGCATAGATCAGCAAATCTTCCACCCGCTGATTGTCGAAGGGCAGCGGATCGCGTCCCTGCAGGCTTTTGAGCAGGTGCGCGTAGTACAGGCCCAGGCGTTTGGGCGGCACACCATGTTTGGTTGAAAAATCCTCGAGTACCGGCAGCAGATTGTTGCGCAGCAAGTAGGTATGCGCGTCGTCTGGGATACCCCACTCCGCAAGTTGTTCCAGCCGCTTCTGCAAACCAACTGGAAGCAAGGCGCGGGCTGCCTCGATCTCCTCGTCAGTTACGGGAATAGGAGCGGAATCGGTGTCCGGATACATTCTGTCCGCGCCCGGCAACACCCGTTCAAACAGCGTCGTGCCGTCTGGCAGGGATTTCCGCGTTTCGTTGGGCACGCCCTGGAAAGCCAGCTGGCAGCGCTCGGAAATGGTCTCCAGAGCGGTTTTGATATCTTCGTCAGAAGCCCAAAAAAGCATCTGCGCGTCGGCATTTGTGGACTTCAGTTCTTTGCGGATCTTGCCCCAATCCGTGGAGTGTAGCGAAGAATGAGCCTGGGTTATTGAATCTATATTCGCCGACGGGGACGTCGGCGCTCCCAGTTCCTCCGAATGGAACATGTTCGGTTTTTCCAGGCAGGCAATGACTTTCAGGCGGTCGGAAATCTCGTCGGCGAAGCAGCGTCCGGGCTGATTAAAGTAACTCAGGATGCCTGCGAACCCCGGAAGGTTCACCGCTACAAGTTTCCAGCCTTCCGCGCCGGCTTGTTTCAGCAGCGGAATATGGCGCCAATCTGCGGGATCCAGAACTGCGTGTTGGATACTCCATTCAGCCTGGTCCTTGATCCTGGCAGCCAGTTCATCCCGGATCAACAGCAGCGATTTCTGACGGAAAGCCTCGTTATGAGTGAGTTTAGGAATCCAGGCGATGTGCGCCACGCCCTTGATTTCTACCCGCGTCCCACCTGTGATGGAAACGTTCACATCCTGGCGCGCGGCTCCAATGCCAACCCTCACCAATCCAGAGCTGCGGGCGATGAAGCGGATGTTCTGCGCGGCTTCCGCTGCCTCCCAAGGTGTGAGCATATCCGGATAGGTAACCGTTTCGATGAGCGGCATGCCCAAGCGGTCAGCGTAGTATACCCTGGTGTGGCGTACGTCGGACACTTCGCGGCAGCTGTCTTCCTCGATGGAAAACTGGATCACGCGGATTTTTTTGGTGGAGATGGGAAACTCGCCCTCGATACCCAGGATCGCCGTGCGTTGGAAACCGGTGGGGATGCTGCCGTCCAGATACTGTTTGCGCGTGATATGCAGTTCGCCCACGATCTTCATGTTCAGGAGCAGGGCGATCCGCAGCGCGTGGGACAGCGCTTCGCGGCTCAGGGCAAAGGGCGGAGTGTCGTCCACTTCGTAGGTGCAGGCGCTGTCGTTCTTGATGCGGTACAGTATCTTTTTCCGCGTCTTGAATTCCATCAGCGCGGTGCCGTCGTACTCACCGAGTTCGGAAAGAGTGGGCCGCATATGCCGCACGATTTCCGCGTCGTAATCGGCGAAATCGTGGTAGATACCTGCGGCGCAGCGGCAAAATAGTTTGCGCTGGGTGAGGAGCTGTTGGTGAACTTCCAGGCCGCACTTGAACCCAAGCGTTCGCCAGGTCGCTTGCACGGCGTCCGAAAGGCTCACCCAGCCTGTGTTTGAGCGGCTGAGCAGCCAGTTTTGCCGGTGGGGATTAGCCTCCGGCAAGTGTATATACTCTGACATTGGGGACAAATCCACTCATAGTGCGGATTTTGTCCAGCTTTAATTTTATCCCTGAGGGGCAGGTTCCAAATCGCCTGGCGACGTTTTGGGCGCAGTTTCGCGAAGCAATTGTTTCATTGTGAAATCATTGCCTTTGTTTATAAGCAATTACTGAGAGGCTCCCACGATCATTACGCGCTGATTGCGGGCTCATTGCGCGCTAAGCCCGCAGTGAGCGCGCAATGACCGCGCAATGATAACGGGAACGGTCTGGGCATTCTCCTAAAAACATATCCGGCTCAGAGTATCACGTCGCCCATAACGACCAGTTCCTCCAAATCCACATCGGCGATCACCAGTTTGACTGGAGTTTGCAGGGGCGGACGGTCTTCGCAGCGCAGCACGATGCGCTTGTCCCAAGCGGTGAGTTCCGTCAGGAAACCGTGTTTCAGCCGCTTGAGCAAAACGGCGTCAAGAGGGGAATTCAGGTGCTTTTTTCGCAGGAAGCGCAGCAGCCAGTAACGCTCGCTCCGATGGGCTATGGCGCGCAGCTGGAGCAGCCGCTTTTCGATAACGGGGATCATTTCATCCAAATCATTGCGGGAAAAAGGCTGGGGCGATCCCGCCAGCAGCGATTCAAACTGCGCCTGGTTGACGATATCGGCGAATCTGCGGATGGGCGAAGTGGCGTGCAGATAGGCCTGCGAGCCGATCCCGGGATGGAATTTGCCCTCGGTGGAAAGATAGGCCTGGATGCCCGGAAACTTGGCCTCTTCTTCATCTTCCGGCTCGAAATACTGCGCGATGTTGCGGTAGATGAGGGGCAAATCCTGGCTGCTGGCCTGTTCCGCCATAATCCGGTTGTAGAGGATCATCAGTTCTTCCACGATGAACCGGGCAGGGCTTAGGTTATCGATGCGCTGCATCAGCATATCTCCATCCGCCACCTTCAAGTTCCAACTATAACGCTGCCGGTGGTCGTTCGCGCCGCCAGTCCGCTCCAGCTGCAGTTTGCGGCAAACGCGCAGCAGATCCGCGTAAGGCTTGGCAGCGATTTGGGCGTCCACCTCGTCATAAGTGAGATTGCGCGCCAATCGAATGGTTGCGCGGCGAAACTCATAGCGATGCGGACGCAGATCCTGATCCAAACTAACGAAAAGCGAGAGGACGGCACGCGGTGCGGACTCTAGCAAACTGAAAGCCTGAGAGGAAAGTTCAGAAGGCAGCAGGGGAATGCTCCCGGAGGGTAGATACAAGGAGGAGACGCGGTTTTGGGCTTCCCGGAAAAGGTCAGAACCAAGCGCTAATTGAGCCGCCACGTCGCTGATGTGGATCCCCACTTCCCAGCCGTCGGGCAAAGCCTGCAGGGAGATGGCGTCATCGTGGTCGGGAGAATCGGCGGCGTCGATGCTGAAAGCCTCGACAGCGATCGGTTCCCCGGTCACCGATGGCCTGGCCTCACGCCACAAATCAGGCGTAAAAAGGACCGGAATCCCGCTACCTGCGGCCATGGGATCGGTCTCTAAATCCAAATCGCCCAGGAGGGCTCGCAGATCCAGGATCTGACGCGCTGTCTCGGCACCATCGGACGCTTTGCGGAGCAACCGCGCCAAGTCCCTATGACCTTCCGCAACCTGCAATTCCCGCAGTTCAGCCAGAAACCTGTTCCGGGTTTGCGCAGAAAGGGATGGCGCTTTGCCTGCTGCAACGCCAGCCAGGAATTCCGCGAGTTCTTGCAGATACGCGGCGCGTTCGTTCTCCAGATTGCGCTGCTCGAGGAAAACAGCGCGTTCCTCTTCAGTGCGGCGTTTGAACAACCCTTTCTTATACAGGAAAAGGTCAGCGCGGTCTTTCAGCAGCAGAAACAGCGCGAAGCGGTGCAGATCGTCCGTGTAACCCAGTTCTGAGCAGGCTGCGTCGATCTCGAACGGAGTGGATAGGCCTGCCAGTTTAGCGAGCATGGGTTCGGTGTCCAGGGCGTCTCGGCAATCCTGCAATTCCTGCGACCAGCTGTTCAGAGCAGCTGGCGTGACCGATGCCAGGGCAACACGCGAAACCAGGATAAAGCGGTCGGTGGAAAGGTTTAGCGATTGGCCGGAGCCGTCCAGAACTTGGCAGTAACGCTCGCCAACAGAGGCAAGCAATCCCGGGCGGAGCTGCGCCTGAGAGTAAAAGAGCACGATTTGGCCTGGCTCGAAGTGCTTCATGTAGTCCTTTAGAAATGGCGCCCCAGAGATGAATCGAACATCCGACCAACGGTTTAGGAAACCGCTGCTCTATCCCCTGAGCTACTGGGGCGCAAGATCACGGGCTAAAAATCTCTGGAGCCCCTTTTTGTCAAGTTTTGCATTGACAAAAGGCGGCGCTCGCTATATAAGGCGCAATCTGGAACTCATGGAAAAGGACTATATATGAAGATTGCAGTTGTCGGTGCCACCGGTGAAGTGGGCAGAATGATGCTCACTTGTTTGGAAGAATTCCGCGTTCCCATCACGGAATTGGATCTCTACGCTTCAGAGCGGTCGCAGGGAAGTTCGCTGGAATTTGGCGGCCAGCCCGTTCCAGTGCAGGTTCTAAAGAAAGATTCCCTGCTCCGGCCTTACGATTATGTGCTCTTCTCCGCTGGAGGAAGCGTGGCGAAGCAATTCGCGCCTGGTGCAGCCTCAGCTGGTGCTGTAGTGATCGACAACTCGTCGGCTTTCCGCCGGGATGATAACATTCCGCTGGTCGTGCCGGAAATCAATGGCAGCCTGCTTGAGGGCTACATAGGCATCGTCGCCAATCCCAATTGCACCACGATCCAAATGGTGCTGCCCCTGGCTATCCTGGACCGCATGTTCGGATTGCAAAAAGTGGTGGTGAGCACCTATCAAGCGGTTTCGGGCAGCGGCCACAAGGGCATCAGCGCCCTGCAAAGCCAGCGCAAGGGAGGAACCGATCCCGGGATTTATCCTGATCTGATCGACCTCAACGTGATTCCGCAGATCGGCGATTTCCTGGACGGCGGCTATTGCCTGGAAGAGGAAAAAATCCACCAGGAAACCCGCAAGATCCTGGCTCTGCCAGGCCTGGAAGTCTGCGCCACAACGGTGCGCGTCCCGGTGATCTTTGGCCATAGCGAGAGCATTTACGCGGAGTTCCAGAAACCGGTCGACCTGGCCAAAGCCGCTCAGGAACTGGTCCGCGGCGAATCCATTGCTTATGCAGATCATGCGTATGCCACGCCCCGGAACCTCGGCTCTTCCAACTCCAGCCATGTTTCCAGATTGAGGAAAGGCACCGGTCCAGGCAGCCTCTGTTTCTGGTGCGTTGGGCACAACGTCAGGCTCGGCGCGGCGACCAATGCCGTCCGCATCTTGCTAAAACACGCCCAAATGGCAGGCCGGTTATGAGCTGGGACTTGGGACAGATCCGCCGGGAATTGCACCAGATACCGGAGCTTGCCTTTGCCGAGAACGCCACCAAAGCCTTGCTGCTGCGGTATCTGCGGACCCTGGAAGGCATCCGGATCCATACTTTCGAACGGAGCACCGGCATCCTGGTGGAACACAGCCATGGAGAAGATGCCTACAGGCTGTTCCGGGCTGACATGGACGCCCTGCCGGTTTCCGAAAATACCGGCTGCGGTTTCACGTCCCAAAATCCTGGCATGATGCATGCCTGCGGACACGACGTGCATATGACGGTGCTGCTGGGTCTGATCGAACGCGTTGTGGCGCTGCGGCCAGAGCGGAACCTGCTGTTTCTGTTTCAGCCCGCGGAAGAAGGCCAGGGCGGCGCGGAATCCATACTGGGCGAGGGACTGATCCAGCAGTTTCCTATCCGCGGAGTTTTCGCACTGCATGTGGCCAGCGGATTGCCTGTGGGCAAGGTGGCCAGCCGGAGCGGTGTTTTCTTTGGCATTCCGCAGGAATTCGACGTCGTCTTCAAAGGCGTCAGCTCGCACGCCGCCTATCCGGAACAAGGCGTCAACGCGCTACTCACCGCCCTGGATTTCATGCGCCTGATGCAGCGCGAGATCGCGGACCTGGCCCAAAAAGAAAGGGTGATCTGGCATGTGGGGAAAATGAGCTCCGGGACCGTGCGCAACGTGGTTCCCGGCCTCTGCAAGCTGGAAGGGACGCAGCGCAGCCTGGCTAAAGCTGTGAAAGAGCAGGTGAACACCCTGACGCTCAAGAATTGCGCCCTGGCCGCAGCTAAAACCGGCGCGGAATACGAGGTCAACTTCCTGGGCACTTACGATCCCGTGGTCAATGACGCGGAACTGGTGGAAGAACTGCAGAAGGTGTGCGCTGAAACGGGCATCGCTTTCGAAGAGGCGGAAACGGCCTTGACCGGAGAGGATTTCGGCTTTTTCACTTCACTATATCCGGGCTTGCTGTTTTGGCTGGGCTCGGGGTGCGGGCATCCCCTACACTCGGACAAGTATCTGGCCGAAGAGGCTTGCATCCCTGTGGGGATCAGGATCTTTGAGCGTCTGGCACTAAACTAGGCTCAGCGCAGCAGGGCGATCTTGCCAGACCGGCGCTGGCCTTTGGCGTCGTTCACCACCACGTAGTAAACACCGCTGCCGCACTTCTTCCCTTTAGCGTTCTGGCCGTTCCATTCAAAACGCGAAAATTCGTTCTCATCCAAAATGATCACCAACGCTCCGGAAGCGTCGTAAATCCGGCACTGATTGGTGCCGCGGGGCATGATTTCGCTGGGGAAATTGCTGATGACCAAGGTGCTTTTGCCATCCGGACGGAAGGGATTGGGGTAGATCTTGAGAGTCTCCAGAGCGGTTTCCGGCTTGATCGTCCGGCCGATGGTTAGCGTATTCAAGCCATCCGGAGTGCCGATCAACAGCAAGCCCTCGGTGGGTTGGTAACCCAGGGCGGTGATATAGTTGGAAAGCAGGGGCGAGTTGTCCTGATAGTAGTTCGTAAACCGTTCAGTCTGGGGGTCATACATGCTGATCCCGTGCTCCAAACTGCCGATCCAGACGCGGTTGAAAGGATCGAGGAAGATCGCCGTGGGTGTGGTGCGCACCGACCCGTAGAGCCGTTCTTCGTCCACGTAATAGAGTAGGTCGTTGTTCCAAAGGTTGGTGGAGGTGTTATAGATGAAGCGTTTGACCGAGGTGTCCCACTTATACCAGAAAGCCTCGTCCCACATGAACAATCCGGTGCTGGCGGCGATCCAATGCTGCGTTCCCTCATAGGGGCTTTCCACAGAAACCACGCCGTAAACCTCGCAATTGTTCAGGTCTGAAGGCGGCGGAACGATCCAATGGTCGCCATTGGTGGCAGGGATGGAGTCGTCGTTCCAGATCACGAGGCCGCGGTCGCTTTCCGTGCCGATAAAGTATTGTCGCCCGTTGTGGAAACTGAAGGTGGAACGCTGAAACACGCTGTTGGGGATCGTGAATGTGCCCACCAGGCTGTCCGCCGCGTTGAACACGCTGAAACCGTCGTCGTAGCAGGCCACAAGCATGTTGCCGTGTGAATCGCGGGACACATGCGTCGAGGTGTCGCCCAAAAGGGTTGGCGAGCCTGGAATGACGTCTCCCCACTCTGTGGTCTCCGCGTCCCAAACCCTTATCCCATCGCTGTCGAGGAGTTTCCAGGCCCCGGTGGTTTCATCATAGATGGTCAGGCCGTTGTCCCAGTCCAGAGGGCTGCCTGTGGTTACGTCGTAGGTGCCGAACCATTTGCGGTTGTGGCTGTCCACGGTCACGCTAAGTACGTTATCCGTATGGATGGGGCTGTTGCCGGTGGTGAAGGTTTGCCATTCCCCGTCCAGATAGCGGCTGGTTCCCAGCGCGCTTTTCTTGAGCGGCAGATGGTTGATGTTCCCGCTGGAAAACCAGGCGGCGTGGTTGGCGTCCGTGGTGATCTGGCGGATCTTGGGAAAGCCGATGGAATTGGGCTGAAAGCGCACCCACATATCCAATTGCCGCTTGTTTGTGTTGTCGGCCCAAAGGTCCTGATAGGTATAGATTCCGTCGCCCCAGGTGCAAAGATAGACGACGCGTCCGTTGGGAGAAGGGACGATGCGGCTGACGCTTTTGCTTCCGAGTCCGGACTCGCCGGCACTCCAATGCTTGATGTAGCCGCTGGTATCGATGCTGGTGAGCAGCGTGTCGGAACTGCGTGAATATGCCAGGAAATCCTCGTTCCACAGGCCATAGGAAACCCACACGGTGTTCCAGTGATCCACGCAAGCGCTGGATATCACGTCGCCGAGCAGGCCCTGGCTGGAAGAAATGGTCTGCCAGCCATCGCTCCAGGGATCGCTGGAATGCAGATACACCGCGGAGGATGTGGCAACCACCAGTTTCTGCTCGTTGATGGCGAGTTTGTTCTGGAAACCAATGGGAATCGGCGCGCCCTGGAACCGGTGCCAGGCGGAATCGACGTCCAGGGAATCCACATGCACGAAATTCACGCCCGCTGTGCTGCTCAGAAACAGGTAATCGTTTTCAGCCAGGGCGAGGGCGTCGATCTGGTTGTTAAGCAGGCCCCCGTTGGTGTTTTCCGCGCTGTAAAGATGCAGCAGCAGAGGGAAGTTTACGCCTTCCAGGTAATAGTAGGAAGCCAAACCGTTGGCTGTGGCCACCAGGATGTTGGATCCGTGCTCCACGATGCCGGTCACACGGTTGGAAGGCAGGCCCAGCTCCGTGTTCAATTGCTGGATGCCCAAAGGGCTAACGATGCTGATGCCGTCGAAAGCGCTGCCCAGCCACAGACTTTGGGAAGCGCTGATGTATTCGATATTGCGCACGTCGTTGGAAGCCAGGCCGTCTGCCGTGGTCCAGATCCTCTTTTGCTCCAGGGCGCTCTGGTTATCGATGCTGGATGGCGTAAGGCCGAGCTGCAGCACTCCGCCCCAAGTGGAAAAATAAACGTCTTCGCCCTGAACCATCAGGTCATAAACGTGGCTGGTATTGGTCACGGTCTGCCATTTCGCGGCATGCAAGGCCAGGCAGCAGATTCCCGCCGCCAAAAGCGTCAAAACTCTCTTCATTTTTTTCTCCCCTGCCGCATCAAAATGTATGCCACCACCACCATCAGCATCAACAGCCCCAGCAGCACCAGGAACAGGATCTTTTTGGAGGAAAAGGAAAAGCCGATGGCGATGAGGCCAAACAGCAGCGTCACAATATACACGATAAGCGAAATCGCCCTTTGGGAAAGGCCGAGGGCCAGCATGGCGTGATGCAGGTGCGCTTTGTCGGCGGCGAATATGCTGCCCACGCGAAAACGCCGGAACACCGCCAGCGCCATGTCGATCAAGGGAATGGAAAGCACCGCCAGCGGAATGAGCAGGGTCATGGAGGTGATGCCCTTGAATTGCGTGGTCCCCGCAGTGGCAATGGCGGCGATGACCAGGCCGTTGAATTGCGCTCCGGTGTCGCCCAAAAAGATCCTGGCCGGATAGAAATTGAAGCGCAGGAAGGCCAGGTTTCCCGCCAGCAGAAAGGCGGAAAGCGCGCTCACCACGATATTCTGTTCCTTGATCCCCACGATCAGCAGCACCGCGCAGACGATCACGCAGATACCGGTGGCCAGGCCGTCGATGCCGTCGATCAGGTTGATCGCGTTCAGCACCACCAGATACCAGATCAAGGTGGCCGGAAAGGACAGCCAGCCGAGCACGAACTCCGCCCCGAAAGGATTGGTGAGGGTATTCACGCGGAAGCCGATCACATACATGATCACGCCCACAGCCAGTTGCCAGACCAGTTTGTAGCGCACCCGGCTTTCATAGCGGTCGTCCAGCACGCCGAAAACCAGGGTCAGGCAGCCCACTCCCGCTAGTAGCATCAGCATGCGGCCCAGTACGTCCGGCAGCAAACCCAGCCCCAAGCCCAGCATTGCCAAAACGGCAGGCACAGCGAAGGAAAGTCCGCCCGCTTCAGGCCTGGCCTGGGCATGGATCTTGCGCTCGCTGGGTTGGGCTATGATGCCGTGCTTGTTGGACCAGCGGATATTGATGGGCGCCAGCAAGTGCGTGAGCAGGTGGATACCCGCGGCGTAAAGGACTATCTGCAGAACCACGCTGTGCGTCACGAGCCTTCCCCCGCTTGGGAAAAATCCTGCCTGTAGATGCCCAGATAGCCTTGCACCATCTGTTCATAATCGCAGAGGGAACTGATGCGCTGCGCCGCGTACTGCCCTTTGGCGAAGGTTTCGCTGGCTTGCCGCGCCATCAGCTGCAGCGTTTGAATGAGGGCCTTGTGATCTTCCAGGGCCACCAGCCAGCCGCTGCCCTCATCCACCAATTCCGCGATGGATGGTATGCGCGAGCCCAGCACAGCAAGGCCCGAGCGCATCGCTTCGATGATGCTGAAAGGTTGGGCTTCCCAGCGCGAATAGAGCACAAAGGCGTCAAACCTGGCCAGCCAGGGCAAAACGTCCGTATCCCAACCCGGTAGAAGCACGCGCTCGTTCAAGCCATGCGAATGCACGATCTGCCGGCAAAGGTCCAGATATTCGCCTTCGCCCAACAGGATGAAGCGCAGGCGCGGATCCTGTGTGCAAGCCCGGCAAGCAGCGCTGACCAGGTTTACCACGTTCTTTTGCCGGGAAAAACGCAAGGTGGAACCGAACACGAAATCCGGCTTGCGCGCATCGAAAACGCGGCTTTCAGAAATCCCGGCAAGCCGGGCTGCAAGAGGGCCGGGCAGGGCGTTGTAGAATGTCAGGGCTTTCTGGGACTCCAGCAAACCCAGTTCAACGCACTTGATCCGGTCGGAGTTATTCACGAAAACCACGCGATCGCACAATGTGTTGCCCAGGCGTTCCATGGCCCGGTAAAACGCCTGCGTAAGCATGCCCTGGCCATCCTGAAAAGCTGTTCCGTGCACCGTGTGCAGGATGGTGGGCACCCGGCAGAGTCTGGCCGCCAGGCGTCCCAAGAGGCCGGGCTTGGAAGAATTGGTGTGCACGATGTCGAAGCGGTGGCGCCGCATGATCCACAGCAATTCCAGGAAGGCGAGGATGTCGCGCGGCGAAACCGGATGACGCAGATTCCGCACCGGAATGTAGTTGTAACCCCGGGCTCGGACCGCCTCCACAAATTCCCCTCCGGGCTGGCAAGCCACCCAGATCTCGAATTCTCCTTCCGGAAGCCCTTCCAGCAAGCGCAGGCTGAAATTCTGCACACCGGTGAGCAGAGGCAAAAGTTGCAAATGGAGGAGTTTTTTCACGCGTCCTTGTTCAGCCGGATCACCGCTATGGAGCCGGCTTTGACGTTGCTGAAGCGGATCAAACTGCCGTCCAGTTTTCCGGGCACGCCTTCGATTTCCTTGATTTTGGCGTCGTTATAGATCTGCAGGCTCAGCTGGTCCAGGTCGTCGGGAAAATACACGCTGATCTCGAATTCGCCCTCGTCGATCGTCACCCGGCTGCGTTTTTCCCACCAGGAGGTGATTTCCTGCGCGGTCGCCACCCACAGTTTGCTGGCTTTGATGAGGGCGAGGATGTAGGCATACAGCTTGTGGCAGTAATGGATGTCGGTATAGCTGGCCAGGCTGAAATCCAGCCCGAAAACGCCTCTCGTCCGGATCGTGCTTTGCAAAAACTTCTTCAGCAGATGCTTGGCGGCGTCCAATTGCAGATATTTGTAGCGGCTCACTTTCAGCTGCCCGTCGTGGAACACCGTCGGCAATTCCCAGTAGCCGGCATTCAAACCCGCTATCCATGGCTGCCAGGGCACGGACAGCCCATTGGGATACCCCGGCGTTTCCTTGCGGGCGGTGCTTTGGCTGAAAGCGGGCGCCAGCTTGGCGTGCAGGTCGCGCAGCGTGCCGCTGGCCTGGAAGTTCAGTTGCCGGATTCCCAGTTGCTCCTTGTGCAGTTGGTGCAGCATGATCTGTTTGCGGGTCACGAACTCGTCGCGGCTAAGTTTGGCGGAAGATAGGAGCAGCCCCACGTCGAAGCCGCCGCGCAGAAGTTGCTGGATCTCCTCTTGCAGGTCGGGATCGTCGAGGTTGTAGGGTATGAATTCATCCTTGTCCGCCGCGATGTAAAAGGTGCTGCGGCAGTTTGCGTCCTTCTCCAGTTCGCGGAATTCCTCGAAATTCCAGTATAGTTCTTCGTTGGTGAACAGGTAGCGGAACTTGCCTTTCAGCGTATGCAGCAATTGCTTGAAGTTCAGGCTGAACAGCAGCACCAGATCGCTGGCCACGGAAAGGATCAGCGAGGAATAGTTCCATTTCTGCAGATTGTCCACGGTATGGGAAAGCGTCGCCGCGGCTTGCTGAGCGTCCGGCCAGTAGTGCTTCTGGACGATGTAGATGCCCTTGGCTCGCGTATGTTCCTTGATCATGCTGTCGATCAGCCACAGCAGGTTGTCCACGTAGGGGGTTTCCCGGAAGGGGTGGAAAACGCTGGATTCTTCGGGGTACAATCCCTCCGCATTCCGGGTTCCGTCGATCTGGGGCTCCAGCTCCGCCAGATGGAAAAACACGTTGCCCACCAGGTCGAAATTGATCTTGCCGGCGTGGATGCTGCTGTCGGAATAGCTCTCCGCGGGATAATCGAATTTGCGGACGCTGATCACCGGAGTGGGCGAAAGCAGCTTGATCGTCCGCAACGACCGCCGCAGCTTTTCCACGTTGTAGGCCTTGGGGTCAAACAGGTCGGGATCGCTTTGGATGAAGATGGTGGTGTAATGCTGCGCGATGCCCTTCAATTCCTCCACCGTGGGATCGGTGTACCCGTAGATGAAGAGGATGTCGTTTTCCTTCAGCTGGCCGGTTTCTGCGATGAAGCAGAAACTGTAGCCCAGCGTCTGGAAAATGTAGCTGAAAGCATACTTTATCTCGTGCTGAAACCGGGTCAGCTTATAGTCTATGAAGATCGAGATCATGCTGTGACATTACCACCAATTTAGTTTTTACCCTTCAATTTGGATTTTTGCCCTGTGTCAAGGAAAATCGTCATCCTGGGCAAAGCACTCCACTTTCCGGTGTTCTGGGCAAACTTTCCTGACACAAGGCGCGTGGTGTGGAAATGTTCATCCGATGTGAATAAAGACACTGCATTGCACCTGGGTTAACCCAAAAATAGTTCAGTAATGAGAGAAGCATGGATGACAAGTTGATGAGCGCATACGAATGGCGAAGACTCAAGCCAGCTGGCAAAATCGGCAGTAGATCCCTCTGCCTGCTTGTCTTGATAAGTATTATTCTGCTGTGCGGTTCTTGCGAAAAGGACCAGATCACGGGGCTGGATCTGACCTCCAACGACTATACGGACGCATTCACCTATGTCCTCAGCATTTCCATCAACGACGCAAGGCTACGCTGCCCCCTCGGCGAACTTCCCGGCATTTTGACGATCAATGGCAGAACCTTTGGCGAAGAGTATTGGTGGCTTTCCTCTCAAACTGCACATCACGTGTATTACGAATACCCGAATATCTACGGCGGCGAGTCCGTTTTCCGGGATACGACGGACTACACGCTAACCAAAGATGGCAAGACCTATTCCGGCAGGATCATCCAGCCCGGAGCCCCCATCATGAACATGCCCGAATTCGAGCTGGGGGAGGATTACTCATTCAGCTGGACTGCCGATCCCCAACCCCTATATTTTCGGCTCAACCTCTATTTCCTGGACGAGCATCCGGACAGAATTATCCAACTGCCGGGCCGGAAACGCAGCTATACCGTGGACAGATCGCCTTGGGTAGGCGCAGATTGGTACATCTTCAACGTTGTGATGGAATCAATCACCTATAATGCCCACGCCAAAGACCTTCTGGTGATCCAAAGCAGCGGCACGGTCGGGAACTGGGTAATGCCGCCGGAATAGCAGCCCGGCCGGAAACCCTTGGTGGCCAAAAGTCTGTAGTCAGATTACAAGTATTTGGGAACGGTCTGACGTGATTCTCCCGCGACCATTACGCGATCAATGCGCGGTCATTACGGGCAAAGCGCGCAATGACCGCGCATTGATCGCGTAATGGTCGCGGGAGCGGAATTCATAAAGGCTCTCTTTCAAACCGAGTGGGTAACTGGGGAATCTAGCATGCTGGCAAACCCGCTTCAGCGGGTGCAGGACGGTAGGCGGGTGATTTATCGCCCGTGCCAACCGTGACGCCAATTCAATAATAAACCGGTTTCAACCGGTGCAGGACTTCACACGCTTCGACCATGAAAGAGAGGGCTCAAGTTCAATTATGGTGGGTTAAGTATTGGAACAGGTCAATACGGATATTCTGGCTGGATAAGCCCCTCGGGGGCGAAAAAACTTAGCCCACAGTGGAGCGACCGGGTCCTCATCATCATGCGCAGCATGGTGATGGGGTGGTCTGCGGAACTGTGGGATATGGGCAAACAATGAATCTAGCCCCTTGTGGGCGACACAAAGATAAGTCTGATTGTGTCGCCCACAAGGGGCTTCGCTGGGGATATTGGTATCACGAGTCCCACAGTTCCGCTGCGCTCCACTGTGGGCTAAGTTTTTTCGCCCTCCGGGCTTACCCACCATAATTGAACTTGAGCCAAAATCTGTTACCGATGCCTCCGGTCTAAAGTGTTACCGATGTCTAGTCTGAACATTCTGTAGTTATCCGAATAGCGCACTCTGGTCGTACTTACCCAAAACAACAACCCCGGAATCGCTTCCGGGGTTGCCAGACATTCTATCCGCCCAAAAGATTGGACGGTGCGCGCGTACAGCGCTTTATTTCATGAGCAGCATCTTGCGCGTGGAGTTGTATCCGCTGGTCTCCAGGCGGTAGAAATAGACACCCGAAGCCACATTGCGGCCCGCTCTGTCCTTTCCGTCCCAAACCAGGCTGTGCGATCCGGAAAGCAGTGACTGATGGGCAAGCTGCTTCACCAGCTGTCCGCGGATGTTATAGATGCTTAGATCCACATTCCCGGACTTGGCCAGATCGAAGGAAATGGTGGTGCTGGGATTGAAGGGGTTGGGGTAGTTGCTCTTAAGTTTGGTCACCAATCCCGGCGCGGCATCCTCTTCGCCGGAAACATAGGGGAAGGTAAAGGCCAGGGTATCGGAAGGGCTGCCTTCGGTGTTGAGGAAGACGGCACAGATCAGATACTTGTAGTTTCCTTCCAGCACGATGTTTTCGTTGAAGGTGGTGCCGGTGGTTTCCTGGATCATGGTGAAGGGGCCGGTGTCGAACTTCTTGTACACGTGGTAGCTCATCACTGGCAGCACCGGATCGTAGGGCGGGCTCCAGGTCAGGGTCACCAATCCGGTGGGATTGTCCACCGTGAAGCTGGCGCCTTCCGGTTTGGGCAGGTTGATGAGGGTGAAATCGGCCAGGTGGATGGGATCGGCTGGCGAAACGGCGACGTTGTTTACCGTTGACGACTGGTGATATTGCAGGGACGCCGTGGCGGAAAAAGTCCCATTGGGCAAATAGAGCCGGTAGGAGCCGTCGGCAGCCGGTTGCGTGGCGAAGTAGTTGTTGGCCATCACCAGGGCTTGCGTGGCGGGCGTCGAAGAGGTGGGGATCACCGTTCCGTGAATGTAGCCGGTCTTCTGGTTAACGTTGCTGAGCTCGAAGTTGTCGATGAACCAGCCGATGTTGGTGGTGCCGCCGTCGGAGCCCATGCGGAAACGGAGCATGACCTGCTGTCCGGTATAGGCAGCCAGGTTCACGGTTACGGTTTCCCAGCTGCCGATGCTTCCGGTGTAGCCAGGCTGGCCGTTCAAACCGCTGAGGCTGCCGTAGGGATAGCCGCCCGTCGGAGTCAACACAGTCCAGGTGTTGCCGTTGTCCGTCGAAATCCCGATGTTGCCGCCGTCGTAGCCATTCTCGAAACCGTATCTGTGCCTGAAAGTGAGCGTGCTGCCCGGTTCCAGGTTATACAACGGCGTTACCAGGTGATAGGTAACCAGGTCCGGATAATTGCCGGAGAGGTTGGTGGCCCAGAGTTTCGTGCCGGAATAGGGCGTCACCTGAGTAGGCGTACCCCAGGTCCAGCCGGTCTCGGAGTAGAAGTTGCCGTTGTTGGTTTCGAAATCGTTGAAGATGTTGGCCATGTTGTAGGGGATCATGAGGTTCGTATTCACGGGCGTCCCATTGGCCATGGAAACGTTGAACTGGAAGGGGACGTAGTTACCTACGCCGGCGGTTCCGATGAACTGCAATTCGTACACGAACTGCATCACCGCGTTGGCCTCGATCGCATCCAGCATGATGATCGGCTCGGCGATCATTACGTCCGCACTGGAAGTGCTGAGCGTGGCCAGAACATTGCGGGCCTGGACATCGGCATGGTTGTTCAGGTTAACGATCAGTTTCACGGTTTCCAGGGGGTCGATGATCCCGTTGTAGTTGGTATCCGCGTCATTGATCAGGAAGGAGTTGTATTCCATCACCGAAGCGTCCACGCGGATGCTGAAGGGACGCGACCAGAGATAATCGCCAGACACCACTTCCAATACGAAATTGACCACGGTGCCGTTGGGGCAGGTAGGAGACACGGTGAAGATGAAGGGGGTGCGGTTGACGCCAAACGCGTCTCCGGCCAGCGGAAAATACTGCGAGACCGCGTTGACGATCGTGATGTTGGGGTCGTCGGTGGAAAGGGTGGCTACGATTCCGGTGGCCACCATGTTGCCGATGTTTTGCAGTTGGATGCCCAGTTCGACCGTTTCGCCTGGTTCGCAGACGTGGTTGCCGTTGGGATCGTTGACATAGGTTTCGCCCAGGATCACGTGGGCTTCCTCGTGATAGATGGGCACGTTGGTGATGTAGATGGCGCGCGAGTTGCCCAATTGCGCTGCAGCTGTGGGATACTGGTTGTTGAAGGTGTATTCCAGGCCCACCATTCCGCTGTGGTCCTCGATGCCGATGGTGGCGAAACAGCCGTGGTTGCTGGTGCTGGCGGAAGCGGAAACGTTGTTGAAGGTGTGGTACTGGATCTTGATCGGCCCGTCACCCAAGGATGTGGAATGCACCGACTGGTCGTAGAGGATGATCTGGAAGGTTTCGGGGCTGGTGCCGTTGTAGCCGTTCTTGAGGTTGTACCATTCGATCACGAAAGCGTGGTTGTTGCGGTCAAACCAGGAATAGATTCCGCTGCCGGTGGTCGTGCCCAGGTCATCCCAGAACGCGGCGATCATGGGATTGGGACCCATGGGGCCGGGAATGCGGTAGTTGCGGAATTCGGCGTTGGAGGTGGCGCCAAAGGCGATGAAGCCGTTGGAGCACACGGTGATCTGGTTGTACATGATGCCGTAGAACTGGAAGGGGAAAGGCAGGTCGATAGTTTCCAGGGCGTCGGCGCCAACCTGGTCGCCTTCGTCGCCGCTGGAATAGGCGTCGGTGATCGTCAGGGGCGTTCCCACACCGCCTTCAGCCGGCGCGATGCCCACCCAGTCGTAAACCGGGCATTCGGCATAAGCGGTGTCCTGATCGTCGTAGATCACGTATCCATAGGCGTCCGGACCCACGGGATCGTTGACTGTGACCACACCGACCGTGAGCGTGAAATCCAGCCACTGGACGAATCCGGCGTCGTTGTAAAGTTTGAGTTGCATGGGGATCAGCATCCCGGGCAGCAGCATCGGCCTGCCGAATAGCTCAAAAGCGTCGGCGGACGGAGTCACCTGCACGTTTTGCAGCAGGTCTCCGTAATAGGCCGTGTTGTCGGTGATCGAGACCAGGTCGTTGAGGCTGTAGAGGCGGCCATAGACGTTGCTTACACCGCTCGGCGTGATGTTGCTTACCGTGACGGTGAAGCCGGCCGTTTCGTTCGGATCGAGGACCTGGTTGCCGCCGTTGGTAACGGTGCTGGAGTTGTACATCATCTGGGAGTTGTGGATGGGCACGAATTCCGAGATGTCATAGTTGACGGCCTGACCGTCGGTAAGGATCAGATGGATGCGCATCATGGCCTGATGCGGAGCGTCCGGAGCGATCTGCATTACGACGGGCGCGGTGCTGAATCCGAGCTCGGTGCCGGCTATGGTGGCATAGGTGACCAGGGAATCCACGAAAGTCACGTAGGGGCTGTTCGTGGCCACGTGTCCGGTGATTCCGGCAATGGACGCGGTTCCCGTATTGATGAGCCCGAAGAGGACTTCGACCGTTTCGCCGCCATTGATCAAACTGTCACCGTTGCCGTTGGATGGAGCGGTGGCGTCGTCGTCGATGACCACGGATCCGGGAACCAGGGTGCCGGTGTTCACTACGTTGATGGTCTGCTGCAGGGGTTTGAATTCATGTTTGGAGATAGTCAGGGTGCAGTCGGTTACCGTCATTCCGGAAGGCAACACCAGGATCACGTTGCCTTCGGCATCGGTGTAGCCGCGGCTGATGACCGCGCCGCTCTGAGTGAGGGTTACGCTGGCATTCGCCACCACCAGGTTAAAACTGTCGCGCACCGCCACGTCCAGCAAACTGAGTCCCAGCGGGATGCTGCTTTGCACGGTTGCGTTGAAGTGGTTGGGGATGCCGGTGAACATTTCCATGGTGGGATCGCCCATCAGGTTCAGCCAGTGGGCGAAACTGGTGGCATTGGATGGCGAGGAGACGCCGAAGATCTGATAGATGTGCAGTTTGCCGTGCAGCATCGCTTCGCCAGGGGTACGCATGTTGTACTGCAGCAAGCCGCCCCAAACGCCGCCATGCAGCGCGTTGTTGAACACCGTGTGCGTGCTGGATGTAGCCATGCCCATGGCCGTGACAGCGCCTTTGGGCGAAGCAGTGGTGCCCAGGCGGATGTAGGATTCCGTGGTGCCTGTGGAACCGAAATTGCCCGTTCCGCAAGTGAGGATGATGGCATGCGGCAAACGGTAGGCGTTGTTCAAGCTGGATTCGGAAGGCGACCAGCCGCTCATTCCGATGTAGCCCCGGTAACTGTGGAATCCCACTCCCTGGTTGATCGCGGTATTCGCCAACGAAGAGGAAGGATTGTCGCTGTAGAGCTCGGTGAAGGTATAGTCGGGGTTGATAAACAGGGCCCGTTCCTTGATGTACTTGCTGGTGTACATGGTCGAGATGCCCGAGGGCGACCAGTCTCCCACCAGCAGCATGCGGTTCAGCCACTGCGCGGTGCTGAGGTTGATATCGCGTTCGTAGAGGTAGGTCTTGGTAAAGAGCAGTTGCAGTTGGGAAAGGTTTTCGGCGGAAATGCGGCCGATGAAAACGTCGCCCAGGCCGTCGTTGCCGGCCAGATGGGTGTAAGGATAGTCGCCCACACCACCGGAAACGGTGTAGGTGGGAACGGTGTAGGAGCCGCCGGTATCGCCGATCAGGATCACGTAGTCCGGACGGGTGGCGGGATTGTTGTAAGCGGCCAGGATGTAGTTCTTGATGGTGGTCGTGCTGCTTCCTGCCTGTCCGGATGAAGTGTTGGCCACATCCACGTCCGCGCCTTTCTGGCGTTTCCAGAGCACATATTCGTTCAGGGCGGTGGTGAAGTTGGGATCGGTGTTGTTACCGTAGATGATCAGATAGCGGGGCGGGGTGTTTGAGTACATCTGATACCGGTAGTCGTCGAAGTTGAGGATCATGGATTCGTAGATGTTGGCAAAGGCGGGGGAAACCGAGAGCAGTTCGCCCTCCAGTTCGTTGAGGCCTGGTTCCGGCGTGAAATTCACCCGGAAGTCGATGCTCTGCCGCACCGTCAGTTCCTGCGTGATTGGATCGTAGCTGAAGGGATTTACCTGCACCGTGATGATGCGGTAATCGCGCAGAATCACGGGATCGCTATATTGGATCGCCGCTGAAGGATAGCTTGATCCGGAAGCATAGAAACCGGCGTTCATCACGAACGATTTGGGGCTTTCCAGTTCCTGGCCTTGCTGGACCGGATACGCCAGAAACTGCGTGAGCAGGTTCTGCTGCGTGTTCAGCGCTTCAACGTGGGCGCTGCCTTGACGCGGAATCGCCAGGCTGACGCTGAGCGTCGGCAATTCCGGCAAGCCGCTTTCCAGGGTCGAGCCGGCATCCGGCATCACCACCCGGTGGAAAACGTTGCCGCCCTCTGCCACTTCCTCAATCTCGAAATCCGGCAGGGTAAACGTGACGTCCATGTGATCCGGGGCTTGGGATGCTATCGCAAAAGCCTGTTTGTAATAAGTGGGTGCGTAATCGCTCCCAGCTGCGAACGCAAGACATACGCCCAGGCTGGCCAGGATCACTAGTAGTGCTCTTTTCATGACTATACCTCTATTGGGTAGAATAAGATTTGACTAATTCAAAGCACAAATCATTCCGAACTTTACACATTGTAGTAGAGCAGCAGTTCATGCGGATGCACCCGCGTGTTCACTGCCTCGTGTTCGAGCAATTTGTGCTTGATGTGGGATTCGATCAGCTCTTCGTTGAAGACCTTGCCCTGGAGCAGATACTGATGGTCCTGCTCCAGGCATTCCATGGCTTCTTTGAGATTGGCGGGAATGGAGAGCAATTTGGCTTTTTTCTGCTCGCTCCAGGCGAAGACGTTGTCGTCGAAGGGCCCCAGGTTGTATTTGGCGGGGTCGATCTTGTTGATGATGCCGTCCAAACCAGCCAGCAGCATGGCGCTCATGGCCAGGTAGGGATTGCAGGTGGCGTCGCCGGTGCGGAATTCGAAGCGTTTGCTTTCCGGCGTGTTGGCATAGCGGGGAATGCGGATGGCGGCGCTGCGGTTGGCCAGGCCGTAAAAGAGTTTCACCGGCGCTTCGAAGCCCGGAAGCAGGCGCTTGAAGCTGTTGGTGCTGGGATTGGTGAAGGCCACCAGGGAGCGTCCGTGCTTGAGGATTCCGCCGATGAACCAGATGGCGGCATCGGAAAGGTCGGCGTAGCCGCCCTTTTTGTAAAAGATGTTCTTGCCGCGTTTGTGCAGCATGATGTGAAAGTGCATGCCGTTGCCCGCCTGGTTGTAAACCGGTTTGGGCATGAAGGTGGCCGTGAGCCCGAATTCCAGTGCGGTGCGGCGAATGATGTCCTTCATCACCATGGTGTCGTCGCAGATCTTGGGGAAGGCCAGCAGCTCGGTTTCGATTTCCTGCTGTGAGGAAAGCCCCACTTCGTGATGGTGGTAGCGCACGTTGATGCCCTGCTCCTCGATGCGGTTCACGATGGCCTGGCGCACCTCGTAATAGCGGTCGAAGGGTGTGTCCATGTGGTAGCCCTTGCGGCCTTGCTGTGCCACGGCGTCGTCGTCTTCAAAGTCAAAGGGCAGCGCGTCCTTGTGTTCCGCGGAGGTCACGGTGTAGCCGGAGGAATACTCGTCGCTGTTGAATTCCACGGTGTCGAAGAGGTGGAATTCCAGTTCGGGGATCCAGGTGCTTTTATCCGCGATGCCGGTTGCCAGCATCAGTTCCTGAGCCCGGAGCGCCACGCTGCGCGGGTCTTTTTTCACGCCCAGGCGGTTATCCGCGTCGCAGATGGAGCAGATGAAGCGCATGGTTGGAGTTTCGTAAAAGGGATCCACATGCGCGGTTTCGATGTCCGGCATCAGCACCATGTCGCCGGATTCCACGGCGCGCATGCCTGGTATGGAAGATCCGTCGAAAGGTACGCCGCGCTCCAAAACGTTTTCCAGCCTTCGCGCAGGGAAAGTGATGTGATACCAGCGTCCGTCCAGTCCGCAATACTTCAGGTCGATGGCCTGAATGCCCTGTTTTTTCACTTGTTCCAGAAGTTTGGTCTTGTCCATTTTCTCTATCCTTGTGTTTTATTTTATTGTCAGTTTCAGTGCCGGGCTTTCAACCCAGGCCAAGCAGCCCCATCACGAAAGCGATCGGCGGCATGATCAGGCGTCCCACGATGTTTAGCCTTAGCAAACTGGAAACCATGATCAGGCCGAAAAGAAACAGCATGCCTCGCCGTTCCTGCGCGGTCCATTTGAAATAGGCTTCGTCGCTCAGAAACATGCCCAGCACCTTCGATCCATCAAGTGGCGGGATCGGGATCAGGTTGAAAAAAGCCAGCAGCAGATTGAAGAACACCACATACAGGCAGACCTGCTGGATGAACATCGCGCCCGGATTGAGGTGGAAAAACAGGGCGAACAGGATGGCGATCAGGAGGTTGGTGACAGGTCCGGCCAGCGCCGTCAAACCCGTATCGCGCTTCAGGTTGCGGTAGTTGTAGGGGTTGAGGGGCACCGGTTTGGCGTAGCCATAGACCACACCCGCGGTAAAGTACATCAGCAGCGGCAGGATCACCGTCCCGAACCAGTCGATGTGCTTGAGTGGATTCAGGCTCAGGCGTCCTGTGCGTTTGGCGGTGTCGTCGCCCAGCCAGAGCGAAACTTGCGCGTGGCTGATCTCATGCAGGATGATGGAGTAGAACACGAGCCCGATCACCAGGACGTTCACGCCGTAGCGTGCCAGCAAGGATTCGAATTGCGCCATGCTCAGGCCTTTTTCAGCCGCAGAAACTTGCGTTTGCCGGCGCGCAGCACCATGCCGTCCCGGATCTCGATTTCCGCTTCGCTGGAATCCACCCTGGTTCCGTCGATGCTCACTCCGCCGCCTTGTATCAAGCGTTTGGCTTCGCCGCCAGTGGCGCACAGACCGCTGTCGGTGAGCAATTTGGCGATACGCACCGGTGACCCGGGTACCAGGTATTCCGGCATTTCAGCAGGTATCTCGCGTTGGGAGAATAGTTGTTCAAAGCCTTTCTGGGCCTCATTTGCGGCCTCTGCCCCATGGTAAAATCCCACGATCTCGCGGGCCAGCCGTTTCTTGAGCAGCATGGGATTGGTGCCCTTGGCCAGCTCATTTTTGACCTCTGCGAGAACTTCCTCGTCGGCATTGGCGGCGTACTTGAAATAGTTTAGCAGCAAGGTGTCCGGGATGGACATCACCTTGCCGAATTTTTCGCCGGGCGGGTCGAACACGGCGATGTAGTTGTTCAGGGACTTGCCCATTTTGTTCACGCCGTCGGTTCCGGTCAGGATGGGTGAAAGCACCGCCACTTGCTGGGGTTGGCCGAAATGGCGCTGCATGTCGCGGCCGCACAGGATGTTGAATTTCTGTTCGGTGGCGCCGAGTTCCACGTCGCTGCGCACCGCCACGGAATCGTAGCCTTGCAGGATGGGATACATGAGCTCGTGCAAGCCCAGCGCCAAACCCTGCTCAAACCTGGTGCGGAAGGTATCGTGCGCCATGAATTGCGCCAGGGTGAACTTACCCATCAGCTTCAGCACGTCGCTCATGCCCATGGGCTCGAACCATTCGCTCTGGTAGCGGACTTCGGTCTGCTCGGGTTTGAGGACTGTATATAGTTGCTCCATATACTTTTCGCTGTTGGCGAGGATCTGCTCGTGGGTAAGCGGAGGCCGCGATTCATCACGGCCGGTGGGATCGCCGATTTGGGCGGTGAAATCGCCGATGATGATGACCCCGATATGACCCAGATCCTGGAAATCCCGCATCTTGCGGATCGGCACCAGATGGCCCAGATGGACGTCGTAGCCCGTGGGATCGATTCCAAATTTGACGCGCAAGGGTGTGCCGGTTTGGGCGCTGGACTCCAGTTTGGCCAGCAAGTCTTCGAGGGGGATGATCTCATCGACCGCCCTTTTGATCACTTTTAATTCAGCTGCGAAACTCATTCATGTCCTTGATCTTTTGATATGTTAGCGTTTGCCATCCAAAAAAGCGGGGCGGCGAATCTGTCAAGACTTTCCCAACCTGAGTACCGCTGATCAGATCTCGTGGTCCAGCAGCTGCCAGTTCGTCACGGCAGTCAGCAGGCCGTCGGCGACCGCGTCCTTGACCGATCGGCAAGGCAGGTTATGGGCCTGGATGTCCTGCCGCGTGATGGTGCTCAGATCCACAGTTTGCGGGTATTTTTTGGCCATCGCCCACAGCATTTTGGTGAACAGGCAATACCAGCTGGGCGCCCGGACGCTGGCATCCTGGTCTTGCAGCAAGGACAGATAAGTCTTGAAGTCGTACCTATAGGCCTCGGAAGGGTTCAGCGCCTTGATCTGGCGGCTGATTGTGCGGTATCGTCCATTTTGCGGCAAGGCCGGCATTTTGGGCTTGCGGCGCATCAAGGTGCGTTGCAGCCGGGGATGGTAGTAATAGATCGCTCCGTCGAGTTTGCCGGAAAATCCCTTAATTCCTTCTTTAACAGTGACTTTCATGTCATCCTCCTGTATTTTGTCCCATTCTGCGCGCCCGCCCCTATCTGTCAATCACTTCTCTATCACTAGTCAATCACTTCTCAATTGTTGACTAGTGATTGACTAGTGATAGACAAGTGATTGACTGCAAGCCGCGGTAGCGTAGCGTTGCATTCCGCTGCTAAATTGTGATGGAAAAAGCGGAGTGAAAGGTATCATATTTTGCGTTTGCGCCGGAAAAGCGAAATTTTGCTTGACAATATTCCGTACCCCGCGGACAAAGGCCCCATTGGAAGGTTAGCCCGAATTAGGAAAAAACATAGGGGAGGAAGTCTATGTCCGGGTTCTGGGATACATATCGTCCCGTTCAATCCAATCGCGCCGGCATGGCCTTTTTGCGCCCCTCAACGTCTGTAACCAAATCTGGAGCCGCACATCCGGACGGACACCAGAAACAGGGAGCGCCCAATGTAGCCTGAATGCTGGAGGATCTTATGTATGAGGCGATATTCAAGGACGGAATGTATCACTTGTGGGAAGATCAACAACCGCTCTGCACACCGGCGGGAAATCCCGTGACAGCGGAGCAGCCATGCCTGGCCGAGAGGCTGGTGCGGCATTTGGAGCAGTATGGCAAGGATCCGGAAAACCGCTGCTCGATCCTCTTCTACCACTATCCGAGGCTGGATCTGGTGCAATACTATCCGCGCGGCCGCATCGTGCGGCTGATCCTGACGTATTTCGACCCCAAGTTTACATGGGAGACAAGGGATGAAGCACAGACTGCTACCACGCCAGCGGAACCAAGCGGAAAGACCGGACCAGGCCAAATCAGGAACTCGGAAGCCAGAGAATGGTTGAAGAAACTGAGCCTGAACCAACTCTGCGCCACTTTGGTCCTCAGCAAAACCCTGGGCAGCCTGAACCTGGCGCTTGGGCTTGCTCGTTTGAGGGGTTCCACCGCAACCGATGGATTGATCAGGCACCTGATCCTGCGCGAACCAAGCCTGGGCAAGGAACCCCTGGCGGAGTTACTGGCGAATTTCCGCTTCTATTGGGAACTTTGAGGCGTTGCCGTCAACCCAGCAGAGCGCAGATTTGGTCGGCGGCGGCTGGATATTTGGACGTGTCTTTCTTCTGGGAACCGGAAAGCACCACTCCGGGCAGGGTTTTGGCGCCCTGGTCGGCCGCCATTTTGCGCAAGGTGTTCGCGGAAGATGTGCCGGTGAGCCAGGCCCAGGGAAAAGCGTGGGTCACGAAGCAAAGTACGGTTTTGCCCTTGAGCTGGGCACCCAACTCACTGATGGCTTTCTTCACTGTGGCGCAAGGCCGGAAAGCCCAGACCGGGCCGCCTATCACAACACGGTCGGCATTACCGATATCCGGTAGGTTGCTGAACTTGATGTCCTTTTCCGGCAGGTTGTGCTTGGCGTCGAAGGTGGCGGTGGTCTGCAGCCGGGTGAGCACTACCTGATGGCCGGCAGCGCTAAGTTTGTCGCGCGCCATTTCAGCCAGCAGCATGGTTTTGCCGGTTTCGGACCAAACGATAATGGCAACTTTCATGGAAGCATCTCCTTGCTTGGAACGGAGTTATCGTCGCGCTCCCAACGGTCGTCGATTTTGGTGCGGATGGGGCTGTTTTTCCGGAAGTAATTGACGATCGCGTCGCGCAGATTGATCTGATGGAAAGTGATGTCGGCCTCGGGAACTTGCGCCAGAAGGGTGAGCCCCGCGTTGCCCTGCATCAGGAAATCGGTGGTGGTGCAGGTGTAGATCTTGTCCGGGTCCCAGGGCTGTCCGGCGATCTTGAGCGCGGTCACGCGGTCGAAATTGGGGCGTTTCTTGGAATAGACCACGTTGGCTCCGGAGACCACCAAACCGTGGCGTGAGCCTTCCACGCGGGTTTCGATGATGCGGCGCAGAAATTCGCCGGTGCATTTGAAGCTTACGACCATGTTGTCGAAAGGCATCACCGCGAAGATGTCGCGGTAGGTGACCGGTCCGCTCTTGATGTCGGCGCGCACTCCGCCCAGATTGAGGAAGGCGAAATCGGCGTTCACTTCAGCGCGCATGGCGTCCGTGATCGTGTTGCCCATCAGGCTCTGGGCGTCCACGTTGGTGCGGGAAAGATAGACTCCGGCGGTGCCGATGACCTCGTCCATGCCTTTTTCGGCGATGGCGACCTGGGCTTCGATGCTCTCTGAAATCTCGGGATCGGGGATAAATTGGTCCTCAAAGAGGGTGATCATGATCCCTTCGCGCAGCGCTGGCGTTTCGTAGCCGCTAACCGTTTTGGTGGCGGGATCGATCTTGAGCGTGATCCAGCCGAGGTTCGAGCCGTAGGCGTAGCCCTGGATCACCATGGTGTGGGTGTAGGGGTCGATCCAGGGTTTGGGCACGCCGCGGTGCATGTGGCCGCCGATGAAGAGGTCGATTCCCGGCACTTCGCGCGCTATTTCCTGGGCGTCGTAACCCCAGGCGGCGTAACGTTCCTCTTGCAGGGGATTGCCTTTCGCGTCATACCTGGAAAGATAGGTGGATTCAATATCGTAGGGCAGGCCGGCATGGCCCAGAACGATCACGATATCCACCTTTTCCTGGTTGCGCAGGATTTCCACGTACTTGGTTACGGCGGTCTTTTCATCGGTGAAATCGATGTTCTTGATGTGCTCGGGAAAGCTCATCTTTTCCGTGTCGGTGGTGGTGAAGCCGATGATCCCGATGCGCGCGCCCAAGCGTTCGAAAATATGGTAGGGCTTGGCAAAGAGGGGCAGTTTCCCGGTGCGGCGGTCGATGAGGTTGCAGGAAAGGATGGGGAAATTCGCCAGGTTGAGAGCCTGGGTCAGGTCGTCCGGCATGATGTCGAACTCGTGGTTGCCGATGGTCATGGCGTCGTAACCGATCGTGTTCATGTAATCGATCACGGCCTTGCCCTTGGTCACGGTGCCGATGGGACGGCCCTGGAAAAAATCCCCGGCGTCAAGCAGCATGGAAGCACGGGTGGGTCCGCTTAGTGAGCGCACCTGCTTGATGAGTGTGGCAGCGGAAGCCCCTCCACCAAGTTGCGGCGGGAAATCCGGGTTCATGAATGTGGCTTGGGAACGGTCGATCCCGCCATGGACGTCGTTGGAAAACATGATGTCCAGAAGCAGGTCCTTGGCGTTCAGGCCGGCCGCGATAACCAGGCAGAGCGCCGCTAGTAGCAGTATCTTTTTCATGGGTTTTACCAGGTGAAACTGAGGCTGGTGCTGAGGCTGAGGTTGCTTTCCCGCACTTTGTCCGGGTTTTCCCAACCGCGATCGCTGAGCACGATGTATTGGTTCGGCCACAGCTGGTACGTGCTGCTGCCGGTGTAGGTTTTATCGTTGTAATAAGCGTCACCGAAGAGGTCCAGGGCTTCGTATTCGCGCCAGGAATAGCCAAAGCCAAGGTCCAGGAACAGGTTGTCCATCAGGGGAATGCTGCTTCCAGCCGTGATCTGGGGCGTGAGGATCTTCTTGGTGATGATGCTGCCGTCGCTCTCCATGTTGCGCAGATAAGAACTGGTGGCCTGGAAACCGAGGCGCAGCGGCAAGCGGTTCTGGATGTGGTGTTCGACGCCGGCGTAGAGGTTGAACACGTCGTCGTAATTCTCGGCCACATCGCTGAATTTCACATATTCGGCCTCGACGTTGAACCAGGTGCGCATCAGGTTGCGGGGCTGGTAATTGAGGCCAATGCGCGCTTCCAGAGGCAGAATATAGTCTTCGGAAATCGCAGTGGTGTCGTCCACGGCGGCATGGTTCAAATAGGCGTCCTGCTGAACGTAGAAGTTGCCTTCGCGTTCCAGGGTCGCTTTGGCGGTGAGCGTGGCCGCCACGCCGAACTGCTTGTTGACGCGCAGCAGAAGCCCGCCCTTGATCCTTGAACCGCCAAGATCGACGAGCGCGGAGGAGCTGTAATCGGGCAGGACGCCCTCTCCGACTTCATCGATGGCCCACTGGCTCCAGCGGATCGTTTTGGCGTATTCGGTTTCCCCGAAGAGGAAGCCGAAATCCAGGCCCAGGTTCAGGTCCATGTAATCGCCGATCGCCATGCCCGCGCTGGCCACTCCGGAAACCTGGTTCAGCAAGCCTTCGTTGGCGATGGAGTTGTGCGCCACTTTCTCGGGATAGCCGTCGTTGTCGGTGTTGCGGTTGTTGCGGATCTGTTCTTCGTAACTGCCGTCGAAACTCAGCAGCGGCTGAAAGTAAGCCCCCAGGCCGAGTTTGATCTTGCCCAGTTGGAAAGCGGTCATTCCGGCAGCAGCGTAGTCGTCCGTGAAGCTGATGTTGGAGGCGTAGACAGCGTCGTCGATGTAGTTGTCGAACGAGTTGTAGAGCGGCACGGCGCGGTTGTCTTCATTGCGGTTGACCAGGATGGAACCGGCCAGGCCGAGTTTTTTATTCAGCAGGGTCACGTTGGCAGGATTGGCGCTGATGCCCCAAGGGCGCATGTCGTCGAAGATCCCGGTGCCGCCCATGGCATAGGAACGGGCATCCTGGGCGCTGAATCTGTTGCCGAAATAGTCGTCCGTGATCGACCAGGCGGCGAGCCCGGAAAGGCTGGCCAGCAAAAGAGAGATTATGATGAGGGTTTTATTGGCAGGCATTATTCCTCCACTTAGTAGCGGTATTCCAAATTGAGGCGGATCGTGTTTTCGGAGTGTTCCACCCGTTGATACAGGTTTTCGCCATCCACGGGAACGTTGTATTGGCGGATGCTGAGTTCCTGCGTCTGGTAGCTTTTGTTTCTATATTTCAAAGTCAGATACATGTTGCGGGAAATGCGGCTGTGCAGCGCGATCCAGGCTTTGGAGCCCTTTTCGCCCATGAAGTCGATCTCCATGTCTTCCCAATCCCAATGCGAGATGCCATGCCCGAACCAGTAGATGAACGAGCCTTGCAGCGTTAGGTTGGGGTTGAAGTGGTGCGTGTAATTCACGCCGATGTAGTCGCCCGTCATCAGCGTCATCGCGGCCGCCATGGAATTGTTGCCCGGTTCGGCTGGATTGGTCAGCGAAGTGTAGGGCGGGCTGAGCACCGTGTTGTAACGGTATTCGAACTCCAGGAAATCGCGGTTGGAAAGGAAGGCGCGGATGCTGGCCGTGTATTCGTCGGTCTTGGAAACTCCGCGTTCGGCGAGGTCGTCGTAGCGATTCACCTGGTCCTTGAACCTCAGGCGCAGAGCGATCTGATACAAGGGCCGGAACTCCAGTTCGGTCTGCAATCTGGCGCTGCGGCGTCCATCGGTGAGGCGTTCCCAGATATCCAGGTAACTTCTGCCGATGGTGAAGAAGCGGTCGAACTTGTAGCGGGTTTCGAAGTAGATCCCTTTTTCCGGCTGGGCTTGCGGGCAATTCAGATAGATGTCTGAAAGCGTTGGATTGGTGAGCGCGTAGACGTTCTTTTCCAGGATGGTGTCGTTGAACCTTTCATGCTCGGAAAAGGCGTTGCTGTAGGGATTGTCGAACTTGACGTCGATGTTGCGGAACAAGGTGAGGAAATAGAGGTTGTCGTACTGGGTGTAGGCGCTCACGATGTAGGCCTTGGGATCGTCGCCCAGCTTAAGGTCCTTGCCGTCCACGCTCAGTTCGGCGTATTCACCTTGCACGGATACGTTGCCGATGGTGGTCTGGGCGTCAAAACCCAGCACGCGGCGATAATCCCTCTGATACTCGTCGTTGAGGGTGCTGTAGAGGCCGGAGATTTCCGCGTCCATCATCTTGAACTTGGGATAATAGTAGGAATCCCGCACCAGCAGCATCTTCAGGTCGTTCCAATCCGGCACCATGAAGTAGGCGTCGTCGTAGAGCGCGGTGTAGGTGGTAAAGCCGAGTTTGGTGCCAATGAAAGGATTCACCTGCACATGCGCGCCCCACAGTTTTTCGCGCAAAGCGTCCTTGCGATAGGCGAGGTTGATGTAGGGCGTGGCATAGGCCGTGCCGCTCTGCAGCTCGGAATTGAACCAGGCTTCGGCTTCGCGCAGTTCGCTGTTGTCAAAGCGCGTGGTGGGCACCACGTAGCCGAAAACCTTGTCCTTGCCCTGCTCTTGCAACGTGTCGCCGTTTTGGTCCACGTACATCACCGCGTCCTTGTCGTCCTGGGAAAACCAGGCGGAAACACCGACCAGCGGATGCGTGATCTCCAAAGCGGCGCCGCGCAACGCGTATTCCTGGGTGCGCGAAAGGTCGGGCGTGATGCCCAGGATGCGTTTGCTGAAGCCGTAGCCGGTTTTGCGGGCGCTGTAGAAATCCGTGTTTTCCATCACCAGGCCTTCGCCGTAAGTGGCGCGGTAGTGGCCCAGATAGAGTTTCAGGCGGGTGTTGTCCAGAAGCGGCAGTTCGGTGTTTTCATAGCCGGCGTAAAACTTGGAATCGGCAAGGATCTCCGAGGCGTTTTTCTGCGTGATGGGCGTTTCTCCGCGCGGACTGTAATACATCCAGCCCACCTTGTAGTTGTTGCCATAACGGGCGCGGAGTTTCACCAGCAGATCCGGATCGACCCCGTCCATATTGAAATAGCCCCAATAAGCGAGGTCCTTGCGGTTCGGAACGGTGACCGCGGAATTGCCGTAATCGCTGCGCAGGAAGGATTCGTGGTACATGTCGTAGGCCCCTTCCTCCAGATAGCGCGTGTAATATTGCATCTGCGCGTCCCACATCAGGCGGTTTTTCACCGGCGGTTCTTTGTAGAACACATAGCTGCGGAGGTTGGTGTAGCCGTAATACGAGAGGCCGACCGTGTTGCGCAGATCACGCATGTCGGCGATCGTGTCGCCCTGGGCAATGCGCTTCAGGATGCCCACCGCGTCGATCGCGGAAACGTTGGGCAGGCTGATGAAGTCGTCGAAGTGCATGCGGTTGACGTTCTGGGGCGTCATCAGGTAATCTTCCCAGACGTCGGACATGCCTTCGGAGGCGCCTTCATTGCTGTCCAGGCGTTCCAGCAGGTCGCGGATTTCGTCACGCCGGGCCGCCACTTCGTCCTCTTCCACATACAGCGAAACCACCACCAGGTCTTTGATGCTCAAGAGCGTCTGTTGATCGATGGAGGGAATCTCGCGCAGCTGGTAAAGGTCGCTGAAAATGGCGATGTAATCCCGGTAATCCAGGATATCCCGCGCTTGCTTTTCGGTGAGCGGCAGCTGCATCAGTTCGCTGAAGGTGGCGGTGTTCAGATCGATCTTGGCGGCAATGGCGCCCGCGCAAAACAGGGCCAGGAGCAAGACAAGTAACTTTTTCATCGCGTTTCCTTACAATACTTTATACTTGTAAAACTGTCAGTTTTTCCTTGGTTTTTACATTCTCTGGACCGGTTTGAATCTGTAAAGTCTTTTTTTTGAAGAACGGCTGGCTCCGGGGGCTTAGCGTTAATCAAGCCTTAATCAAGCCTTAATCAAGCGTTAATAATAGACAAGTGATTAAGGCTTGATTAAGAAGTGATTGACTGCGTGAGGCAAGAGCCAGGAATCGCCGGACAAGGAAAATCTCGCGTGCCGGTGTCTGGATATGCAGGCCAAAGCAGGTGTTTGGATTCAATCCCTGGCCGGGCGGTCCTGTCCGGAGCCAGACCAGCGGTCTCGCGGCAGCAATCTGGATTTGCTATTGACAAAAAGGGGCTCTGGCAAAGTAGGTTCGATTTAAGAAAAAATTTACCCAATATGGAGGATAAATGCCTGATATTAAACGCGTTTACCTGTTCGGCAACGGAAGCGCCGAAGGTAAGGCCGAAATGAAGAACCTGCTGGGTGGCAAAGGCGCCAACCTGGCTGAAATGAACCTGATCGGCGTGCCCGTCCCGCCTGGATTCACCATCACGACGGACACCTGTATCGAATACACCGATCTGGGCGAAGATAAAGTCCGCGCCTTGCTGCTCGACGATGTGAAAGCCGCCGTGAAGCACGTGGAAGAGCTGATGCACATGACCTTCGGATCAAACGAAAATCCGCTCCTGGTCTCGGTGCGCAGCGGAGCCCGGGCTTCCATGCCGGGCATGATGGACACCATCCTGAACCTCGGGATGAACGACGCCGCGGTGCTGGGCCTGGTGAAAAAGACCGGCAACGAACGCTTCGTGTGGGATAGTTACCGCCGTTTCGTGCAGATGTACGGCGACGTGGTTTTGGGTCTCAAACCTGCCAGCAAGGAAGAAGAAGACCCCTTTGAAGTGATCATCCACCAGATGAAAAAAGAAAAGGGCGTGAGCAACGACCTCGACCTCAACTCAGAGGACCTCAAAGAACTGGTCGTCCGCTTCAAGAAAGCCGTGAAAGACAACACCGGCCACGATTTCCCCGATGACCCCTGGGAGCAGCTCTGGGGCGCCATCTTCGCCGTGTTCAACAGCTGGAACAACGACCGCGCCATTTTCTACCGCCAACTCAACGGCATTCCGGACAGCTGGGGCACCGCCGTCAACGTCCAGGCCATGGTTTTCGGCAATATGGGCGTCACCAGCGCCACCGGAGTCGCTTTCACGCGTGACGCCGGCACCGGCGAAAACCTGTTTAACGGCGAATACCTGATCAACGCGCAGGGCGAAGACGTGGTGGCGGGAATCCGCACCCCGCAGCAGATCACGAAGATCGGCTCCCAACGCTGGGCTGTGTTGGCCGGCGTTGACGAAGCGGAACGCGCCGCCAAGTATCCTTCCTTGGAAGAGGCCATGCCCACGGTTTATCAGGAACTTTTTGCCACACAGAAGAAGCTGGAACAGCACGCCAAAGACATGCAGGACATCGAATTCACCATTCAGGAAGGCAAGCTCTGGATGCTGCAGACCCGCAACGGCAAACGCACCGGCTTCGCCATGGTGAAAGTGGCGATGGACATGCTGCGCGAGGGTTTGATCGATGAAAAGACCGCGCTGCTGCGCATGGAACCCAATAAACTCGACGAACTGCTGCATCCCGTGTTTTCCAAGGCTGGATTGGCCGGCGCGAAAGTGATGGCCAAAGGCCTGCCCGCTTCTCCTGGAGCGGCAACCGGACAGATCGTGTTCTTTGCCGACGACGCCGAAGCCTGGGCCGCGAACAACAAGAAAGTCGTGCTCTGCCGGGTGGAAACCTCTCCGGAAGATCTGCGCGGCATGAACGTGGCGCAAGGCATCCTCACGGCACGCGGCGGAATGACTTCGCACGCGGCGGTCGTAGCCCGGGGCATGGGCAAATGCTGCGTTTCTGGCGCCGGTTCCCTGGTAATCGATTATAAAAACCGCACCCTGACAGTGGGCGGAAAAGTGTATAAAGAAGGCGACTGGATCTCCCTCAATGGCAGCACCGGCCAGGTTTTAGAAGGCAAGATCGAAACCGTCGATCCCGAACTCAGCGGCGATTTCGGCGACCTGATGCAGCTGGCCGACAAATATACCCGCATGTATGTGCGCACCAATGCCGACACACCGCACGACGCCAGCGTGGCGCGCGGTTTCGGCGCCAAGGGCATCGGGCTTTGCCGCACCGAACACATGTTCTTTGAAGGCGACCGCATCAAATCCATGCGCGAAATGATCCTGGCCGACGACGAAGCCGGACGCAGAAAGGGTTTGGACAAACTCCTGCCCATGCAGCGTTCCGATTTCGAAGGCATTTTCACCGCCATGGACGGCTTCCCGGTCACCATCCGCCTGCTGGATCCGCCCCTGCACGAGTTTGTGCCGCATCAGGAAGACCAGCAGCAGGATATCGCCACCGAACTGGGCATTCCGCTGCAAAAGGTGAAAGACCGCGTCAATTCCCTGCATGAGTTCAATCCCATGCTCGGCCATCGCGGCTGCAGACTGGGCAATACCTATCCCGAGATCACCGAAATGCAGGCCCGGGCGATCATCGAAGCCGCGCTGAACGTGGCCGCCAAAGGCGTGAAAGTGCTGCCCGAAATCATGATTCCGCTCACAGGCACCGAAGCCGAATTCAACCTGCAGGAACAGATAATCCGCGCCACAGTGGAAAAAGTGTTCGCAGAGAAAGGCGCGCGCGTCGAATACCTGGTGGGCACGATGATCGAAATTCCCAGGGCCGCATTGGTCGCGGACAAGATCGCCCAGAACGCCGAGTTCTTCAGCTTCGGCACCAACGACCTCACGCAGATGACCTTTGGTTATTCGCGCGACGACGCCGGCGTGTTCTTGCCCGTCTATCTGGCCAAGAACCTGCTCAAGGCCGATCCCTTCCAGATCCTGGACCAGGAAGGCGTGGGCCAACTGGTGCAAATGGGCACCGAGCGCGGACGCCAAACCAGGCCCGACCTGAAAGTTGGCATCTGCGGCGAGCATGGCGGCGAACCGAACTCCGTGGAATTCTGCCACCGCGTGGGCATGAACTACGTGAGTTGCTCACCCTACCGCGTTCCGATCGCACGTCTGGCCGCAGCCATGGCCGCGATCCGCTAAACGATAAAAGATCTAAGCATACGACGTCAGCTCTGCGGAGCTGACGTTTTTTTTGGGTGTATCTAATCAAACAGCGCAAAGGTATGGATAGATATCCCCAAATACCCGGCAGATAGAGCGCTGGAAGCGCGACAGATGATAGCCTGGGGTGGAGCAACCGGGATCCTCATCGCCATGCGCAGCATGGTGATGGGGTGGTCTGCGGAACCCCAGGATTTGGACGCCACAAGTTAACCAAGCCCTGGAAGGGCGGCACAATCCACACATGCCCCGTATATACAATCGTCGGTTGTGTCGCCCTTCCAGGGCTACAATTCATGTATCTCGCTTACCTGGGGTTTCGCTGCGCTCCACCCCAGGCTATCATCTTTCGCCCTTCCAGGGCTCAGCCTGTTGACAAAGTCCGATCCCGAAAAATAATCTGAAAAAACTAAAGAAA
>CAYSAT010000003.1:0-72570 GCA_964429035.1 uncultured Candidatus Cloacimonadota bacterium
TTCCGCTGCGCTCCACTGTGGGCTAAGTTTTTTCGCCCTCCGGGCTTACCCACCATAATGAAATTGAGCCGAATAAAACCTGCTTCAGCGTGTGGTAATGGTTTGCGGGCTGATCATCCAACACGGGCGATAAATCACCCGCGTCTATTCCTACACCTTCGAGCTTGCCCGCCCGGTTTGCCAGACAGCCTTATTTCTGCAGGACCGCCTTTTGGGAGTAGGAATGGTTTCCGGAGTTCAGGATGAACTGATAAACGCCGCTGGCACAAGGTTTCCCTTGCGCGTCGCGGCCATCCCAAGCCAGGCTGTGTCGTCCGGGTTCCTGCCAGGCGGAAAGCAACTCGCGCACCTTTTGGCCGCGCAAATTGAGGACACTGATCCGCGCGAATCCCGGATCGGTGACGGTGTATGCCAGGTCCACAGAGGGATTGAAGGGATTGGGATAGAGCCTGTCGATGCCCGCAACCAGAGGCAGGGGCACAGGCTGCGGTTCTTGCTGCTCCAGGCTCAGGGACACCGGGCCGAAGAGTTCGCCGCTGCCGTCAAGTTCCCGGCTTTCCAGCCAATAGTAGTAAGTTCCGCTGGTGTAAATGTCTGTATCCAGATAGGCGTAAACCTGCTGCTGCGGGCTGTTGGCGGCTTCGATAAAGGCGTCCAGCAGCGTGGCGGCCGCCAGGTCGTTGGTGCCGCCGCGATAGATCGCGTAGCCCGCCAGATTGGTTTCGGACTGGGTGACCCAGGTCAGCAGGGCCTGGTTGGAAGCGCTGGCGGTGACGGTGAAAGAGGAGAGTTCCACCGGCAGAGGCGGATCAAAACTGCCATAGTCGATATCCGCGAGGGAGACCACCAGTTCCGCTTCCTGTGCGTTGCTTGGCGCAAGGCCGCTCATCAGCCAGAAATTGATGTGCAGGCGCATGTCCGTGGATTCAGAGGGATTATTTGCCCCGGTATAAAGCCAATCGGCGATCACGAAATTGCTGGAAGGCGGTTCCTCGTAATGGCCGTGCAGGCTGCGAAAATACACAAAAGATGGCTGCCAGGTGATGGAATGGGTGGTCCAATCGCCTTCGAGTTCCACGGGGAAGTTGTGATAGTTGCCGGACGTTCCGCTGGGTTGGACCGAATAGCTGCCGCAATCGTATTCGGGATCGCCCCAGCGGGAAAATTCGATGTCCAATTCCTCGGTATCGCTGGCGTAGAGGAATGGCGCGGCGACGATATTCCGGTCCAGCAGGTCCACCCGGGTTTCCAGTTCGAAGCGGTATTTGCCGTAGAGGGCTTGCTCCGTGCAGGTCACTTCCGCGCAATACCAGGCGCCTTCGATCTGCCGGATCTTGAGGTGCAGTTTGCCGCCGGTATCCACCCAGACGCTCTCTTCGCTGTCCGACCAGTTGTTGGGTCCGGGGCCCATGCCAGTCCCATTCTTTACATACCACTGTTTCCCGGCGAATGTGATAGTGCGCTTGGCGCCGCCTGGATCAGCCGCGGCAAGTAGCGCGGGCAGTGCCAGGCAAATCAGCACAAGCACGGCCAGCAAAGGGCGAGCGCGCTCAGGTGCTTGCATCGTTCCTCCCGGCTTATAGTACCCTAAAACCGAATCACCGTTCCGATGCTCAGGTAATTGATATTGGCGAAGCTGTACACCTCATCCACGTCGCCGCCGCCTTCCAAAATGCGATAGCCCAGCCAGAGGCTGTAGCGGTCGTCGATGTCGTAGGTGGCGGCCAGCAGCACGTCTTCGGCGCGGCCTTCGCCGGTGGGGGAAACGAGGGCTTCGCCTTTGAGCAGGATACCCAGGTCGTCGGTGAAATCGTAGCCGAGTTCGAAGCCGATGAGGGGAACGAAGCCCAGATCGGTCTTTTCGGCGTAATCATCCTCATTTTCCAGGGAGATGATGGCGTCGCGGACTTTCAGCGAAACTCCGATGGCGCGGAAGATGCCGGCCTGGTTCTTCAGGCGGTAGAGATACTGCAACCTGTAGCTGTTGAAACGGTACACGGCGTCGATCTTTTTGCCGGCGGCAAAGGTCTTGCCCTGAAAGACAATGGGCTGATCCAGGGTGCCGGCGGGCCTGGTGGTGAGGGGCGAGGCCAGCAGCGAGACTTCGTGGCGCGGTGTGACCAGCCAGTGCAGGTTGGCGCGTCCGTACATCACGGGCTTGGAAGTGAGGTCGTCCTTGAAAGAGAACATGGACTGGGTGGCGTTGTTGGGGATGCGGACGTCGTTGTAGCCGGTGAAAGCCACCCCGGTTTCCAGATCCAGGGAAAACTGGGCAAATGCCAGTGTGGCCAGGGCCAGCAGGATGATTGTCGTTATGATATGTTTCACTTGTATTCTCCATTGTTGTTTTTATCAGATAGTATAACCATTTTACAGGACGTGCCAAACTGCGTGGTTGCCCCTTAGGAGACTGCTTTGCCTGCGCTGGATTCGGATGGGCCAATATTACCTTGACAGGAAATTCCTCTTCGCCAAGTATGCCCATTAACGCTGGTGAATGGTCCAAAGTTGATCTTTGCGCCGGTAACGGCAAGCATAAGCCGGCGGCCATTCCATTCAAGACCAAAGGAGTAGCGATGAAGATGCAGATTCATTGGTGCTGTTGTTTTGCTATTTGCCTGGCGGTGTCCGGACTGGCAGGCCTAGGCGACATTCCCGGCCCGGTTTTCGGAACCGCTGAACCTATCACCAGCCTGGGTTTGTTCGCCGGAACTGGGTTTGCCTTTGAGAATTGCGGAGGCATTGACTTGGAGGAACTGGACGAACTGGGTTACGTTGACCGGACGCATTTTCTGAGCCTGGCGATTGGTTTGATCGGCGGCTGGAAAGTTTACCGCGACGCCTCCCTGGAGGGAAAAGCGTTTCTGGCAGGGCCAGGCAAGGGCTATGCAGTAAACTGGAAACAGGTCGTGTGGCGCAAGGATGGAGAAGCGCTGGCGGTGCTGCCCGGTTACATTTTCAGTTCCGGCTGGAAAAATGTGGTTTATGAATCGGGGATCGATTGGTTCATGCCCTGGGTTTCCCGCGAGGATTTGTATGGACAGTCCAGCGTTTGGGAGTTGCCGCTCGTCTATAGCACCAGACTGCAATCCGACTCACTGCATTCCGCGCTGGATCCAACTTTCAACCTGTGCGCAAGACTGGCCTACGCCCGCTACAAGATGAAGTGGGTCATCAGCGAATCATACGTGCCGACGATAACCCATGACCTGGGCAGCCATGCAGCATTCCTGGGCAGTGTGAGCGGGAATTTGCGTTTCCACTTGGGGGACCTGCTGGTCAGCAATGAACTGGGGGTGGCCTTCGTGCCGCAGGCAGAGAATCGCAAATCCAAGGCGGTGTTTATCTTAGGGCTTTCTGTGGGTGTGCCTTTCAACGAGCAGATATTGCCCTGAGTTGCCTATCTGCACTCTGCGCTATCCTTCACCGCCAATCCAGTAAAGGGGTCAACTTCCACCGCGAGTGAAAATTATCTTGACAGCCAGAGGGCGGTTTGAGGTTTTTGGTTATTTTATGAGTAAAATTGGGGAAAAACCCCTGCTGAAAAGGATCGAGAGGAATATCAGGTTATCGCCCATGCGACACATCAAGTATCTCTTGCTGCTGCCACTGCTTTGTTGCGCGCTGCTCAACGCCGAGCTGCTGATCCCGATGGATGCCACGCAGAGCAACCATCTGAAGGCCTACGGAGTAGCTTTCGCAGCGCTGAAAGAGCAGGCCGTGGTGAAATGGCTGCTCAACTACCGCGGCGGATCGTTCCTGCTTCCGGAAGCCGAGGCGCTGGCCGCGCTGTGCAATATCCGGGGCGTGCGATTCGAGGTGGTGTCTTCGGCTCAGGTGGCCTCCATTCTCACCGAGATCCAGTCGGCTAATATGGAGGCCGTGGTTCTGGAAAAAGAGCCGGCAATCGCCATCTACATTCCGCCCAATACCTTGCCCTGGGACGACGCGGTGACGATGGCGCTGGAGTATGCCGAGATCGATTATGACCGGCTGTGGGACGACGAGGTGCTGGACGGGAAACTGGGCGATTACGACTGGCTGCATCTGCATCACGAGGATTTCACCGGACAGTATGGCAAGTTCTTTGGCGCTTACAGGCACATGCCCTGGTATCAAAACGACGTCCGCGTGAACGAAGCCATGGCCGCCAAGCATGGCTACGCCAAGGTTTGGCAGCTCAAGCAGGCTGTGGCGCAGAAGATCAGCGAGTTTGTGTTCAACGGGGGCTTCCTCTTCGCCATGTGCGCGGCGACGGATACTTACGACATAGCGCGCGCTGCCTATGGCGTGGACATCGTGGACGGCCTGATCGACGGCGACGGCATCGATCCCCAATACAAGAGCAAACTGGACTTTGGCAGCTGCTACGCTTTCGAGAATTTCACGCTGAAAACCAACCCCTACGAATATGAGTTTTCCGATATCGACGCCAGCGACTATTCCATGCTGCGAGGCGCCGAAGCGGATTACTTCCAGCTCTTCGACTTTTCCGCCAAATACGATCCCGTGCCCACCATGCTCACGCAGTGCCACGTGAACGTGATCAATGGATTTCTGGGCCAGACGACCTCCTTCTTCAAGGACAAGGTCAAAAAGAGCGTGATCATCCTGGCCGAAGTGCCCGGCCAGAACGAAGTGAAATACATCCACGGCAACATCGGCAAAGGCACGTTCACCTATTACGGAGGCCACGATCCCGAAGATTACCAGCACAAGATCGGCGATCCGGAGACCATCCTGGAACTGCACAAGAATTCGCCCGGCTACAGACTGATCCTGAACAACATCCTCTTTCCCGCCGCGGAAAAAAAGCAATTGAAAACCTGAAGGAAGCATGAAGAAATTCTATCCCAAACTATATAAGGAACAGCTGCGGGTCGGCCTGTTCACCATCATCATCCTGGCCATCGCGATCGTAGGCTATCTGTGGTTGAGCAGCCGCATCACCGCGCACGCCCAACACGACGTCCAGATCTCCTTTGCCGACGTTGTGGGGCTGGAAGTGGGCGACAAGGCGATGTTCCGGGGCATGGAGATCGGCCGGGTGAAAAAGATCGTGGCCCGGAGCAGCGATATCCTGGTAACCGCCAGCATCAACCGCGACATCGTGCTGCGGGAAGGCGCCAGGTTCTACATGGCCGCCAACAGCTTGATGGGCGGCGCCACCTTGAACATGGCCCAGGGCACAGGTCCGGGAACGCTGGACTTGAGGCGGATCCAGATGGGCGAAACGCCCTTGGGATTCGCGGGCATGATGGCCAAGGCTGGCGTAACCATCGATGAATTGAACGGCATCCTGCAGGAACTGCGCAGCGAACAGGGCATGATCGCCAAATCGGCGGCCCTTTTAGACAACGCGGACCTGGCCGTGCGTTCCGTGGACGGCCTGGCCGTGAGCGCCAACGCTGAGATCACGGCAACCTTGCAGCGCATCCAGGAAATGACCAACCAGGTGAAGCAGCTGGTGAACGACAATTCGGAACAGGTGGCTTCGATGCTGGGTTCGGCTCCCGTCACCATGCAGAACATCAACTCGACCCTGGATAGTTTGCAGATACTTTCCAGCCAGTTGGGCAACGCCATGAGCCAGCTGAACAGCGGCCAAGGGACCGCGGGGAAACTGCTGCGGGACGACATGCTGTACACCAAGCTGGAAAACTCGGTGGCCAGCCTGGATTCCCTGATCCGGGACGTTAAGGCCAATCCCAAGAGATACGTCCGCTTCAGCCTGTTTTGAGGTTTGGCATGAAACGCCGGGGACTGCTCCTGATCCTCCTGCTGTTGCTGGCAGCCGGGCTGCAAGCCTACACTTTCGGCCAGAACAAACTGAACCTCCAGCCGGAGGAGTGGTCGCAGATCCAGACCATGCATTTCGACGTGTATTTTCCCGCCCGGGCCGATTCCTTCGGCAAACTGGCTGCGCTGATGGCCGAGGAGACCTACTATCTGCTGCGGTCCGAGCTCACTTTTCCCGCCGGCTCACGCATCCCGCTCATCATCTACCGTAACAAGTCCGGATTTCAGAACACCAATGTCATCTATCCCCTGTTGCCAGAAGGCGTGGGAGGGTTCACCGAAAGCTTGCACAACCGCGTGGCCATCCCCTTCGAAGGCAGCTACCGCGACCTCGAAGTGCTGCTGGCGCACGAACTCACGCACGCTTACCTGAACACCCTGGATAAAAGCGCGCTCAACTCGCTTGCTTCCCTGAGCCTGGAAATGCTGCCCATGTGGTTTTCCGAAGGCCTGCCGGAGTTCTTTTCTGTGGGCGGACTCAGCGACTACAACAACATGTTCATCCACGACATGGTGGTGAACGACAAACTGCCCGGCCTGGAGAATGTGGGCGGCTATTACGCCTACCGGTTGGGTGAAAGTTTTCTGGCTTACATAGCCCAAACCTGGGGACGCTCCAAGGTCTCCGAATATTTCTACGCTTTGCGCTCGGTGCGCAACCTCGATAGCGCCACCCGGAAGGTGTTTGGCCTCAAGTTTGAAGACCTGGAAGAGCGGTGGCGGTTTCAGCTCAAGCGCCAGTTCTACCCTTTGATGGCGGCCCACGGCATTCCCAACGAACAGCTGGAACGGCGCACGGATAGCGAAAAAGACGGCTCCTACCTGAATTTCATGCCCCGCTTTTCGCCCAATGGGGAACGCTATGTGTATTTCAGCACGGTCAGCGGCCGCTACAGCATCTGGATGGCCGGACGCTACGGGCTGGCGGAACCGCGCAAGATCCTGGCCGGCGAGTCCTCTGGAAAAGTGGAGGAGTTCTACTATTTCCGCTCCAGTTTGAGCTGGTTTCCGGATAACCGGAGGGTCGCCTTTGCCGCCAAGACTTCCAGGGGCGACCGCATCCACATCCTGGACGTGGAGCAGGGCAAGATCGTCCAGACCCTGCCCTTGAAGCAATTCGACGCCCTCTACGAAGCGGACGTGGCGCCGGATGGTCGCAGCATCGTCTTTGCCGGCCAGATCGGCATGCAGTGCGACCTCTATCTCTACAACCTGGAAACCGCCGAACTGCGCCAACTCACCAATGATCTCTACAACGATGCCCAGCCTCGCTTTACGCCCGATGGAGCCAGCGTGGTCTTCGCCTCGGAACGCAGCCGCGAAGATTTAATAAAACGCCAGGGCTTCTTTGGCAGCCTGGTGTCCCAGATCTTTAGCCTGGACCTGCAAAACGGGGAACTTGTCCAGCACACCTGGTCGGACCGCAATTGCAGTTTTCCCCAGCTGGACCAAAGCGGTGCCAAACTGCTCTATGTCACATCCCAAGACAGCGTCAGTAACGTCTTCGCGTTGGACCGTGCGACTGGAGGCCAGGCCAGGGTTACGGACGTTCTGGCCGGAGTTTTCTGCTCTGACCTGGCTCCCGATGGAAAACAACTGCTGCTTGCCAACTATTTCGATGGAGCCTGGGATATCTACATTGCCTCAGGGCTTAGCGACACCCTGTCCTTCACGCCTGCCCAACCCCCTGTAGTAAGCGATCCGCAAGACAAGCTGCTGGAGGGGATCGACCTGGGCAATCTGGATTACTTTGGCAAAAGGGAAAAGCAGCGACCCTCCAGAACCAATCCCGCCGCGGCCTACGGACTCCGCGATCCGTTCCTGGGAGAACCGGCCGGATTCGAATTCACCCCCGAAGATTCCCTGCAACTGGTTCGGGACTACAGCTACGACGACCGTCCGATGCAACGTGGAAAACCAATTCAGAGCAAGCCCTACCGCGCCAAATTTGCCCTGGACAACCTCTGGGGCGGCCTGGCCTATTCACCCAGCGTGGGCACTGTCGGCTACGTTGAACTGAGCCTGAGCGACCTGATGGGCAACCACGGGATCGGCGTCCAGGCCGAGATCGCGGGCAAATTGGAGGATTCCAACCTCCTGCTCTCCTACCTGTATCTGAAGCGGAGGACGGACTATGGCCTGGGAGTGTTCAACCTCTTCGACGAGGTGTACGTCCGCCAGGTCCAGACCGGCTTGGACGACTATTATCGCTTCCGGGAAAGGCAGAGCGGGCTGTATTTTCTCACGCGTTATCCCTTCTCCCGTTTCTTCCGGGTGGAATTGGACCACCTTGTTTATCAGAGAGGCCGTTACCAGTCCAACTGGATCTGGGACGACCCCACCGGAAACACCGGCCACTGGAGCCCCAACGAGGATCTGGGGCAAAGCTATGTCTATACTCCGGGGCTCAGGCTGGTCCACGACAATTCCCTCTATGGACCCACCGGGCCGCTTTTGGGCTGGCGTGCCTTCTACAACCTCAGCGCCACCCTCGCCAACGGTAAAATCGACTATGTGACCAACTATCTGGACTGGCGCAGCTACACCCTGTTCAGCAAGCGCTATTCCTTTGCCCTGCGGGCTTTGGGCGGCATCAGCACAGGTTCTCTGGCCCAGCGTTTCGATCTGGGCGGCTACAACGGCGTTAGGGGCTATACCGGCAACCTGAGCGGGGAAAAGAAAGCCCTGCTGGCCGCCGAATTGCGCTTTCCCTTCATCGAATACCTCAGCCTGGCCTTTCCCCTGCCGCTAACACTGCCCAATGTACGGGGATCCCTGTTCGCGGACCTGGGGACCGTCTTCGACGAGTACAAGAACTTCCGCGGCGCCGACAACGGCACTTTGCGGGACCTCCATCTGAGCTATGGATGCGGGCCCAGGCTGGACCTGGGCTTCCTGCTGCTGCGCTTTGACGTGGTCTGGATGACGGATTTTGCCTCGCACTCCAAACCCACCTATTATCTCAGTTTGAGCGAAGATTTTTGAACATGCTAAAACATACATCAAGGAGACAACCATGAAAATCGACTTGCTCCGCAAGCCTACCGAACATATGGACACCGTGTTTATCATGCACGGCGAGAAGGGCGATATCCACAGCATCGAATATCTGCCTGATTACGTCATCAACGCCGTCCACGTGATCATCAAACAGGAAGACTACAGCTTCGAATACGCGGCCATGAAAAGCTTCCCCATCATCCACGCCAAGTTTCGCAGCAACATCATCCTCTGCGGAGTGGGCAACCCCCACGATCTGGACTGCGATAAACTGCGCCACCTCTTCGCTCTGGGATTCCGCGCTGCGCTGAAACTGCAAGCCAAAGAGATATTCCTCTTTCCCGGATTCACCAATCCAGTGGGGGAATTGAACTTCGGGCACATTCTGGCGGAAGCCGCCCTGCTGACCGAGTACCGCTTCGACAAATACCTCAGCGAAAGCAAGCAATCCACAATCGAATCGGTCCATTTGGCCCTGAATCCCAAAACCGGCCGGCACATCAACCGGGGCATCCTGGAAGGCCGCATCTTCGCCGAAGCCACCAACATGGCCCGCGACCTGGTTAACGAACCCGCCAACGTCATCTATCCGGAAACCCTGGCCGAAGCAGCCCGGAAAGCCGCCCTGCAATACGGCTTTTCCATCGAAGTCTTCGGGTTGGAAAAACTCAAGCGGATCAAGATGGAAGCCTTCCTCGCAGTTGCCAAGGGCTCCAAGCAGGAACCCCGCCTGATCCTGATGTCCTACCACGGCAACCCCGATCCCAAGGCCAAAACGATCGCCCTGGTGGGTAAAGGCCTCACTTACGACAGCGGCGGCTACTGCATCAAAACCCCTCAGGGCATGGTGAACATGAAGAACGACATGGCAGGCGCTGCTGCAGTTTTGGGCGCTTTCGCCGCCATCGCCACCCTGAAACTGAAGGTGAACGTCCTGGGCGTGATCGCCGCCTGCGAAAACATGATCTCCGGCGGAGCCTACAGAGCGGGCGACATCATTCGCAGCATGGCCGGCAAAACCATCGAGGTCATCAATACCGACGCCGAAGGACGCCTCACCCTCATCGACGCCGTGCATTACGCCATCAGCCGTGAGCACGCCAGCAAGGTCATCGACATCGCCACTCTTACCGGAGCAGCCGTCGGAGCCCTGGGCAACCAGATCACCGCGGTGCTCACCAACAACGATTCCCTGCTGGAAAAACTGCAGGTCGCTTCCGATTTCACAGGCGAAAAGATCTGGCAATTGCCTGCCCACGAAGGCTACAAGGACCTCATCAAGTCCGAGATCGCCGACTTGAAGAACAGCGGCGGACCCTTGGGCGGAGCCATCACGGCCGGCCTGTTCATCCAGGAATTTGTGGAAGGCAAGCCCTGGCTGCACATCGATATCGCCGGCACAGCCCTCAAAGACAAGGAAAGCGGGATCAATACCTACGGAGCCACGGGAGTCGGAGTCCGGCTGCTCACCCAGTTGCTGCGTGAAATGGAGTAAGCCTGTGCGGCGTTCGCTGCCCCTGATGCCAGCTCTGTTTCTGCTGCTGGCTGTGTGGGGATGCACGGATACCAGCGCCCGGAAACGCAAACTGGTGGTGGCCACCATCTACCCCTACGAGCTGCTGGCCAGGCAGCTTGTGGGAGCAGGCGTAGAGGTGCAAACCCTCATTCCGCCAAACGCTTCGCCCCACACCTGGTCTCCCCGGCCCTCAGACCTGAAAGCGATCCGCGCAGCCACGCTGGTCATCTCCAACGGCTTGGGACTGGAAACGCAATTGCAGCAAGCATTGCGGGATGCCGGCGACAAGCATGTGTGCGTGGCCGAAATGCTGGACATGGAAGAGCCGGCTCATCCCGGCGGCCATGCTCACAGCGCCAATCCCCATGTGTGGCTTTCGCCAAGGCTGCTCTCGCAAGCAACTCTGCAACTATCGAAAAGGCTGCAAGGGTCGTTTCCCGAACTAGGCGACGCCATCGGCAACAACGCCCTGAACTTGCTGAGCGGCCTGGCTGCCTTGCATGAGCGGATCACCAGGGAACGCGCCGCTTTGGACCGCACTCCGGTGGTCACCTACCACGATAGTTTCCACTACTTATTCCAGGAATACGGGATCGACTATCTGGGCTCTATCCAGAGTTCGCCAGGACGCGAACCCAACCCCAGGGAACTTTCCGCGATCGGCGATCTGATCCGCGCATCCCAGGTCAAGGCCATCTGCGTGGAACCTCAGATGGAGCGCAAATCGGCGCAAGTGCTGGCCTCAGAGTTCGGCTTGCGGATCATCGAACTCGATCCCCTGGGCACCACCTTCCAGCCCCAATCGATCACCGACGTTGTCCTGGGCAATTGGAATGCCCTGCTCAAGGGGTGGTAATGAGCATGGCGCATTACCGCTCGGCATTCTGTTGACCCCATGATCAGAATACGCGGCCTGAATTACGGCATCGAAGGCTTAACGATCCTGGAGGACATCGATCTGGAGATCGCCGAGGGCGAGTTTGTGGCCATCATCGGGCCCAACGGAGCCGGAAAATCCACCCTGCTCAAGCTGGTGCTGGGCTTTTTGCCCCTGCAAAGCGGCACCATCGAGATCGACGGCGTTCCCCATCTGGACTGGCTGAAGCGCAATCCCGTGGGCTATTTGCCCCAACGCGAGGAATTTGACCGCCGCTTTCCTGCCAGCGCCCAGGACCTTGTCCTGATGGGCCTGGCCGGCGATTTGCGCTTGGGAGCCAGATTTGGCGAACGGCACCGCCAACGCGCCCTCCAGGCTTTGCGGACCACACGGACGGAAGCCCTGGCCAAAAAGCCCATCGGCAGCCTCTCCGGAGGCGAATTGCAGCGCGTGTTCCTGGCCCGGGCTTTGGTTTCGGACAGCAAGTACCTGATCCTGGACGAACCGGAGGCCTCGCTGGACATGCCCGGCACGCAGAGCTTCTTCGCCTTGCTCCGTGAATTGAACCAGGCGGGAAAGACCGTCATCACGGTCTCCCACGACCTGCAAACGCTCACCGAATACTGCAGCTTCCTCGTCTGCCTGAACCGGCGTCTGCACTGCCACACCCAAACCGACCTGGTCAATTCCGAGATCATGCACAAGACCTTCGGCGAAGCGGTGCGCATCATCGAGAAGGATTACTGATGCAATTCTACGGATTCCTGCTCACTGCCGTGCTGGCAGCCGTCCTATCCTCGGTGTCCCTGGCTTTGTTCTCGCCGTTTGTGACCCTGCGCCGCATTTCCTACATGGGCGAAGCGCTGTCGCACATCGCCTTTGCCGGGATCGCCTTCGCGCTGTTACTGGGCTGGAATCTGCACTGGACCACGCTGATCTTCGTTATATTGGTCAGCCTGGCCATCAGCTGGCTGGCCAAGCGCCACAAACTCGCGGAAGTCAACGCCGTCACCATCTTCCTCAGCGTGTCCATGGCCCTGGGCATTGTGCTGATCTCATTGCGGAAAGGCTACAACTTCGACCTCGCCAGCTACCTCTTTGGCAACGTGCTGCTGGTCTCTCAGGCCGAGCTTTGGCAATTGGGCGGACTGGTGGCGCTCAACCTGGCCTTCATCGCCGGACTCTACAAGGAGATATTCTACCTTTCCTACAATGCCGATATGGCGCAGTTCTACCGCCTGCCTGCCAATTTCGTCAACCGCCTGTTCATGATCCTGCTGGCGGCCAACATTGTGATCAATCTTCGCGCCGCCGGAATCATCCTGGTGAGCGCGCAACTGATCCTGCCGGCTTCCACGGCCTTCAACCTGGTGCGCAGGCTGGACCACGCGGTGCTTTGCAGCGCGCTTGTGGCTGTCTTTGCGGCTGGAGCGGGCTTTGCCCTGTCCTGGTGGCTGAATTTGCCCACCGGAGCCAGCATCGTGCTGCTGGAATTCGTGCTTTACCTGGCCAGTTTGTCCGTGCGCGGCCTGGCTTTGGCCGCCAAATGAACCTGCTGGCCTGGCTCGGACTGGGAACGGCGTTCCACGCTCTGGCCTGGCAATGCGCGGAAGCCAAATTGCAGGACTGGGGCGAAGTTGCGCTGGCTTTCCTTACGGGGAAACCGGCCAACCAGATCACCCAAACCGACGCGCAGGGAATCCCGGTCCAACTCTACCGGAAACACGGCCGGCAATACAATCCGCTCTTCGTTGCCAACCAGGCCAAAGCCGATTTCCCCCGCCCTCAACACCGCCAACGTTTTATCCAACTTACCGATTGGCTGCTGCAGGAAGCGGAACTCCACGGCGACTCGCTGCTCCTGCCTTACCGTTTTGCCTTGCCGGATTTTGGCTTGGAGCCTCCCTGGCATAGTTGCCTGGCCCAGGCCACCGCCCTGCTGTGCTTCGCCCAAAGGTCCACGCTCGAAAAACGCGAGTTCTGGCTGCAGAAATGCCGCCAGTTGTTGCACAGCCTGGAACCCGGAAACGGCCTGGCCATCAGCCTTCCGGAAGGCGGTGTGTGGTTCCCCGAGTATCCGGATACGCCCAAGGCCTATGTGTTGAACGGCATGCTCAGCATCCTGCTATATCTGGAGGAATGCTGGCGCCTCACTGGTCTCGATCTTGCCCAAACCCTGTTCCAGAAAGGTTTTGCCGCCCTGCTGGATAAACTTCCCCAATTCGACTGCCGCGGCTTCAGTTACTACAGCCTGGATGGCGCCAAAGCCGGCCGCAACTACCACCAGATGCACATCCGGCTGCTGCGCAAACTGCGCCGCGTCCAGCCCCACCCTGTCCTGGATAAATATCTGTGCAGATGGGCGCTTTACGATTGGATCCCCGTCGCCGGCCAACTTTTCTACTATCCCCGCCCCAAGCGCATCGCCGCCTATATGGGCAGCCTGATCGCGGTCCTGGCTCTGGTCTGGTTGCTTAAGGCAGCGGTTTTCCGATAAGGAAGGCTGCCATGAAGTCCGGGTCGTAGCTCATCTTCGCCTGCCGTAAACCCTCCAAACCCATGTCCTGCTCCCGGTTCACCCATTTGTAGCGGCCCTGCATCGCCCTCGCCGTTTCCCAATTGATCAGCTGCGCGCTGCCCTTCATGTCCGGATCGAATTTCTCGAAGTGCACCGTGGCCATGTCGGCGGTTTGCGCGCTGAAGATGGAATAGGCCGAGATGCGGTTCTGGTGGCAGATGATGATCCCTTCCACGGGCAGATCGTCCCACATCTCCAGCGTGTTTTTGATCGCGTTGAATTCCGTGTTCAGATAGATTCCCTCGGCATTGCGTTCGCGCCGCCACTTCTCCGTGAAGCGCAGGATCACGTCATGTTTTTCCGGAACGACGGGCAACACCTTGTAATCCGGGTAGTTGCGCGCGTATTGCGAGATCAGGTTCTTCTTCTTGGCCAGTTTCTTGCCGCTCAGATTGATCATCCGCTCTACCGAGTACACATAGTCGTCCCATTCCAGTTTTTCTTCCACGCGGAAATAGTCGCCCAGATCTGGATGCGTGGCTTGCCAGCCGGCGGGAACCAGGATCAGTTCGGCTTCCGGTTCCTGGGCTTGATAGACCCTAACGAATTCGCGCAGTTCCCCGGAAGGCAGGCCAGGGCCCAGGGGATAAAAGATGTAGCCGTATTTGGGATTCACCAGGATCAGATGTTCGTGCCAGATGGCGTATTGGTTTTTATAGATTTTGCCCCAGGTCATCAGGTTGCAGACGGAATAATCGCAATTCTGCCGCGGATACTGGCGCAGCCATTCGATCAAGAGCGGTATCTGGGCGATTCCCAGTTCCTGCAGATTCAGCATCGTCCCTGCCGGTCAGTCCTGTTTGAGCAGGAAGGGTGTGTAGCCCTCCATCCGGGTAAAGCCCAGGGATTCGTAAAACCTTTCATAACCCGGCTCCGAGATCAGGCCGATCCACTGCAGTTTGTTGGCCTGCAGATGTTCCAGCAACTTCGCGATGATCGCCTTGCCGATGCCCCTGCCCCGGTAATCGCTGTGCACCATCACATCCTGGATATAGGCGTCGCTCACGCCGTCGCTGATGGCGCGCCCCATGCCGATCAGTTCCGAGCCGTCCCTGGCCACCACGAAACAGAAGGTCTGGCCGATGATCCTCTCCACTTGCCCCAAATAAGCGGGATTCTCGTCGGTTTGCCACCATCCGGCATGGCGGTATAAACTCAGGATCGCCTCCGGATCGGCTTGTTTCACTATGCTTATCTCTATTTCAGGCATGGATTTGCTCCCTGTTTATCTGTGTGTTTGCCAGCTGCGGTTGCCGCACCGAATGCCAGCGTGTGGCTCCATCTTGAGTGCGGGGCTTTTTTGTCAAGAGGCTACTCAAACTGCCCGATTTCTCCCCGGAAGCCAGCGGGCAAAATCGATAAATTCTTGGAGCGTAAAATTTTCCTTGACTGAATTCCGCTTTGCCATTATATGGCACAATGATGCTTAGTTGCATTACAGTAAAGACTTATGATTAAGGAGTTCAAAATGAAGTTAATACGCACGACCATCCTGTTGGCCCTGTTGTTGGGTGTCAGCGCGGGATTGTTTGCCGGTGGCTTTGCCCTATCCGGAATCGGTTCCCGGGCGATCTCCATGGCTGGCGCGTTTCGCGGCATGGCGGACGACGGCACGGCCATGTACTGGAATCCAGCCGGCCTTGCTTTTCAAACTCACAATGAAATCTCCCTCGGCGGCACTTTTATCCAGCCTGATACCAGATGGCAAAATACCCTGCCCCTGCCTGGCTTTCTGACCACCGACATCGACGCCGAAAATAAACTGCGCGCCTTCCCCAGCCTGTTCGCGAGCTTCCCCAAATCCGACGACATCGCTTGGGGCGTTGGCGCTTACATACCTTATGGACTGGGCTCCACCTGGGACGCCTACGATCCCTACAGCATCACCACTTTCGCGGGAGTTCCGGCCGGCACTTCAGTTACCTGGCCAGTTGGATTTCCGGAAATGGAAATGTCTTCTTCCGTCGCGGTTGTGGACCTGCATCCCACCGTGGCCTACAAACTTATGGACAATCTCTCCTTTGGCGTGGGCATGAGCATGCTTTACGGCCAGATTGACCTCGCCCAGGTCAAGCCCCACCCCATGTTTTCCTACGTCTTTCCATCCACTTTCGACATGTCCGGCACCGGACTCGGCATTGGCGCCAACGCCGGCCTGATGTACAAGCCCTTCAAGAACTTCTCGATCGGCGTCACCGGCAAAACCCCCTCCAACGTCTATATGGAAGGCGAAGCCGAAGTGCTGCTCTGGCTCAACGACTATGCCAACTTCTTCGCCTGGGGCGCTTCCAATCCCGCGCTCCTGGTTCCCACTACCTATGGCGGCACCGAAGACATCACCGCCACCCTCAAACTCCCGGCTGAACTGGGCGGCGGACTTTCCTGGAACATCTTCAAGAACTGGACCGTGAACCTCGACTATGCCTACACCATGTGGAAACGCCTGGATATGGTGAGAGTGGAAATGGAAGCCCCGATCGTGATCCTGGCCGGCAATCCCAGCGAGGCCAGCCTCACTTCCACCGACCTCGTCTTCGATTGGAAAGACACCAGCCGCGCCAGCATCGGCACCGAACTGCGTTTCGGCAATAGCGCCGTGCGTCTGGGCGCCTATTACGACGAGACCCCGATCGAGGAAGCCACCCAGCTGCCCACGCTTTCCGACATCAGCGACAAGATGAGCGGCAACATCGGCTTCGGCCACACTTTCGGCAAACTGACCGTGGACCTCAACGGCCAGTACATCATGTTCCCGGAACGCACCGTCACCACCCAGACCGCCACCAACATGCCCGGTGTGTACAACAGCAGCGTGATCGCCGGCAACCTCAACCTCAGCTACAGATTTTGACCCCATAAATCTCCAGTAAACAAACTAAAGGACCATCCGCCCGGATGGTCCTTTTCTTTTGGGGCTCTCTTTCAAACTGAGTGGGGAAGCCCCGGAGGGTGTGATATAAGGCTCTCTTTCAAACTGAGTGGGGAAGTATCTGGTTTGTTGCAGAATTGGGGTGGGGACGTCCCGTCGCCACAGAGTCCGCAGGACTCTTCAGAAGCCGGCTCCGCCGACTCTGTCGACCAGGAGGTCGACAGCCCAGTGTTAAGTGCTTGAATTAGAGTGGCTGTAATTGACCCACCAAGTTTGAAAGAGAGCCTTTGATGGCTCAAGTGCAGTTATAACCTGTTAGCTCAGAGGGCGATACAAGCTCAGTCAACAGTGGAGCGACCGGGTCCCTGCAAAGGAGCGCAGCGAGTTTGTGGGGTGGGAAGCGGAACTGTGGAAACAAGCATTACATTTAGCCCTTCGCGGGCTAACTTTTCAAACCCGCTTCAGCGGGTGCAGGATGGTAGGCGGGTGATTTATCGCCCGTGCCCACGCAAGCATTACACTATTCTCAAAACCGGTTTCAACCGGTGCAGGACTTCACTGCCAGAGCTGAGGAAAAGGACTCAATGCTTTACCGCCACCAAATCAAGGACACTTACCATACGTAATGCTATATACAACATATAGATAGCACAGCGTATCAGCGTATCCACTTGTCCGCTAACGCCTTAACTCAAATTTTCCGTCTCGTCCTGGGGGATTAGCCTTAATCAAGCGTTAATCAAGCGTTAATCAAGCGTTAATAATAGACAAGTGATTAAGGCTTGATTAAGACTTGATTGACTGCAAGCCGCCGGCACGGAGTGTTGGCGAGTAAAACAAGAATCGCAAAGGCCAGGCAACGCTGGAGGAGCGGTGCAATCAGGCAGGCAAATTATTCTGATGCATGACGATGGGACTGAACAGCCAATCGAGGAAATAATGCAGGATGACCCCACGACTAAAGAATTCCACTATAAAAGCTGGTGGAACCAGTTCCGAGGCCCCTGGCTGAAGCCGGAGAAGATGACCGAGGACAATATCAAGACCAGGGCCGAAGATGCCTGGGAATGCGGAGACTACAAGGAAATGATCAACTTGATGGCGGAACTAATCTGCCGGCTTGAAAAGAAGTAGCGGATCGTTATCCATAAACATTAACCCGGTTCTACCGGATTTCTATCTTGGGCATCAATTGGCAAGAGCAAGCAGCTTATAGAATGGATCGGTGGCAGTATAGACCTGGCTGATTCCGATCCGCCGGAACACCTCAGACGCCCGGAATTCCGGCGAAGCGCTAACCACTGAATCGTTAACCCTCCACCCCGCCACCCGACCTCAACGCGTCATTCCGGGCTTCGACCCGGAATCCAGGAAACCCCGTTTCTACAACCCCGCCCACTCCTTTGCCGAAAACAACGGCCCGAACTGAGCTCCAGCCCGGGCCTTGCATGGGTTTGCGGAAAACCTTCAATTCCGCGGTTTGCGGGGCCGGATGGCTGGTTGCGCGTGGGGCTTTTGTTCCGGATACCAAGCCGGAACGGCTTTCACAGGCTGGGTATTGGAGGCGGCTATCCGGAAGAATCTGTAGGGCTCGGAATAGTCCGGCCAGTAGTTGGTATTGTCCCAGAACGCTTCTGGGATCTGTTCCCAGTCCTCATCAGCAGCGTAGGGGTCCTGGCTGGCAAAAACATGATAATTGAGGGCATAGGGCACTGGTTCCCAATCCAGGTATGGCACTCCGTCCCAAAAGGTCAGGCTGGCCTCCGGCGCCGCGAGGGTCGCGTTGGCGATAAGGGCCTGGATGATCCAGGAACCGTGTTCCTCCACTTCGGAAAAGTATCCGGCTTCCTTCCAGAAGGACATGCCGTAGTCGTTCACCACGTCGAACCAGACGTTGTTGCCGCCCGCCGGGATGTCTTCGATCGATACGAAGAAATGGGGTGTATCGATCACCAGGTTGCCCGGCAGATAGTAGTAGTTGTAGCCATTCAGGTCAACCGGGATGGGGCCGGTGAGGTCGACTGGGCTGACCCCGTCGTCGGAGTAGACGTGCAGGGTGGCTTGCATTGGCTGGGGCACGTCCAGGGCCACCTGTTGCAACAGCAGGCCCAGGCCCTGCTCGTGGTATGGGTTGGCGAACCGGTTGGCGACTCCGTAGCTTTCCTGCCGACCCAGCGCGTTGGTGATGCCCCAGTCGTAGAAGACCCAGACGGGGTTGTCGACCCGGAACCATTTGTAGTTATCCCAGTCGCCGGTGCTGCTGCTGTTCCCGTATTCGTCGGTGGCGGTGATGTAATAGGCCACTTCGGTGCCCAGGTTTTGGGGCGGAACGGTGGCCGACCAGGTATTGCCGTAGATGTTTTCCATCGTCAGGTCGAAGTAGATGTCCGTCCGGCAGTGCAGGACCACATCGTCGATGGCGCTTTGCCAGAGGTGGTCGTCCGCCACTTTCACGGTGAGGGTGTAGGGGAGGTCGTATCTGGGAGTGCAGATCTGCGGCAGGAATGAGATGCTGGGGGGCAGGTTGTCGGAGCCGGCCAGTTCGCGGACGCTGATGTCGTCCACAAACCAGTCGTGGCCGTCCACGCCCCGATAAACGAAGGCAAACTGCACCGTCTGGCCGGCGTAGGCGCCGATGTTGAGCGTCACGTTCTGCCATTCCTCAGTCACGCCGGCGGGGCTCCAGATCTCTTCCCAGCCGCTGGTGGCACCGCTTACGGAGCGGACCATCACCCCGTTGTAGGTGTAGTAGTCCATCCAGAAGTTGTTGTGCCAAAAATCGATCACCAGCGGGTTACGGAGTTCGGGCACCGCGATGGGTGGGGTGATCAGCCAGCCGTCCTGGCCGTAACCTTCCAGCCAATTGGAGCTGTATCTGTGCACGGCTCCCATGCTGCCTCCCGGAGTGTGGTTATGTATGCTCTCGGAGCCCTGCTGCCAATACCATTGCTGGCCGTCATAGTCCTGGATCGACCATCCCGCCGGGGGAAACTCCGTCCCCTCAAAATCCCAGGTGACGGGCAGGGTGGCGACCGGCTCCACCGCATAGATGGTGATGTCGTCCAGATACCAGCCGGGCGCGTTGTCACCCTGGTAGCGGAAAGCAAAATAGGTGGTATGGCCAGCGTGGGCGGCGACATCCACGTAGACGCGGGTCCAGAGGTCGTGAACGCTGTTGGCGGCCCAGATCTCCGTCCAGCCCGGATCCAGCGGGTCGGGCGTGGAGTTCGCCAGCAGGCCGCAGTGGTAGTAGTTGTCCGTCCCGTCGCTGCGATGCTGGAAGCTGAGGGTCATGAAGCTGTCCGTGGGCATCAGCACCGCCGGCAAGATCAGCCAGCCGTCCTGGTTTCCGGCGTCGCTGGCGGGGTGGGCGACGGATTTGTAGCCTCCGGGAGTGGTGTTTTGCCACAATTCCTCGCTCCAGGCGGTCCCGGCTCCGTTGCCATCGGCAATGGCAAATCCGTCCGGCGGGAAGCTTGGCCCTTCAAAGTCCCAACTCGCGGGAAAAACGGTGATCCCGGTTCCGCTGTTCACCTCGAGGGCGGCCACATAGATGTCCGGATAGCTGGCCATGGCCATCAGCGTGTGGTCGCCGAAACTGGCCTGGGACCTGAATCCGCCGGTCACGCAGAGGGTGCCGTTCAGGCTGGCTATCCCCTGGCCGGCGTCGTCGAAGAGCCCGCCCGCGCACGTCGCCCAGAGCCAGCCGCCCTCTTGGTTGAGCTTGGCGGCGAACGCGTCGGTGTGATAGATGTCCCCCGCTGCGTCCAGAACCGTGTCGCCGAAATAGGCCATGTCCTGGATGACGCCGCAGATGCAGACGCTCCCGTCATCGTCCAGGCTGACGCTGTCCCCATAGTCGTCCATGTCGTCCCAGGGAGTGGTGCCGGTGGCCCAGAGGAAAACCCCGTCGGAATCTAGGCTGGCGGCAAAGATCTCATAGCCCCAGCCGTCGCCTGGGAGGCTGTAAGCGCCAAAGGCGCAGGATTCGGAGACGAAGCCTCCCGTGATGCAGGAAGTGCCGTCGCTGTCCGTGGCGATGTCGTAAGCGATTTCACCAAGGGAGCCGCCTGCCCTCACGGCCCATTGCCAGACGCCGGAGCCGTCCAGTTTGGCCGCGAAGATGTCGCCCACTCCCTCGCTGGTGAGGGAAAACCCGCCAAAGGAGGCGGTATCGTAGAAAGACCCGGTCAGATAGCAGTTTCCGAGGGCGTCGGTCCCGATCCCCCTGGCCTGGTCAGGGCTGGAACCGCCGGCCTGAACCGCCCATTCCCAACCGCCTGAGCTGTTCAGTTTGGCCACCCAGATGTCCTCGTTGCTGGCGGTGAGGCTGGTGGCGCCGAAGCTGACCGAACCCGAAAACACGCCTGTGGCAAAGCAATTTCCCGCGCTGTCCACCGCGATGCCGTAGGCCCTTTCGTTGCCGCTGCCCGAGGCATTGACGGCCCACAGCCAGTTTCCGCTGGCATCGAGCTTGGCGATGAAGATGTCGACCCCGCCTCCGTAGGTCAGGTTGGTGAGACCAAAAGTGGCCGCCCCGGCATAGCAGCCGCAGATGTAAAGGTTGCCAGCGCTATCCCTGGCGATCGCGTGGCCGTAGTCGGAGTAGTCGCTGCTGCCTCCTGTGGCGACCCACTGATAGTCGCCCTGGGAATTCAGTTTGGCCACCAGAACATCCGGGCCAAAGCCCGCGGCGGTCACCTGAAGGCTGCCAAAGTTGGAGGTTGCCTGGAAACTTCCGGTCACGTAGCTGTTACCGGTGCTGTCCAGACAGATGTCGTCACAATAGTCTGAATAGATGCCTCCGCCCTGGACGGCCCAATCCCAGTCCGGCGCCTGGGCGGTGAGGAACGCGGCGAACAGCGTCGCCGCCATGATCAACAGATTTGTTTTCATTCAGTCACTCCTTGTTTCTGTTTGAGTTGGCATTCAGGGAGGCGCCGCCCTACCGGAGACTGCGAAAAAATGAGCGGGTGGAAACCTGCCTTCAGGTTTCAAAGCCGTTCGACGGAGTTCGGTATGCCAGTCAGTAAGCGCGTCCAAGCCTGATATGCTACATCGCAACTGAAACAGTGTTGCAGTGTTGTTCAGCACATTTATACGTCAAGAAAAAAGTGGCTCTCAGACGGCTATATTGTGGAAAGTTTTCCACAGGGGGTATAATCTCTCACCCAAAGTTACAAGTCCGTCTCACTTGTCATACCGACGCCCATTTGCAGATTTGGGTGACTCATTACACGGAGCGTCAAAATCCTCTTCAATTCCGGGCTGAAGGAATGCGGATCGGCATCCGCCGCCAAAGAAAAGCCCGGCTACTTAGCCCACCCAATGGATGAGCAGGGGGATGTAGAATAGCGCGATGAGAATGGAGATGGAGACCATGGTGGCGGCGAACTCGCGGTCCAGGTCTTCCAGATTGGCGAAGATCAGGGTGTTGAAGCCCACCGGAAGCGCCGCGCAAACGATCACTACGTTGCGCGTGACGCCCTGCAAGCCGAAAATCTGCGCCAGCAGCCAGCCCGCCAGCAATCCGACGCCCATGCGGATGAACACGGCGACGCAGGCTTTGCCCAGATGCGCCAGTTTGGGCGCGAAAGTGAGGCCCAAAGCGATCATCACCACAGGTCCGGTCGGCGCTCCGATCAGCTCCAGAAAGTTGATCCCGAGATCCGGGATCTGCAGTTGCAAGCCCTTGATGGCGAACGCCGCGGCCATGGCATAGAGCGGCGGGAGTTTGAGGAATTTGCCCCACTGGATCTTGTCGGTTTGCGCCTTATCGCCGTATTTGATGGCGTTGTAGTAGCTGAAAGTGAAGATCAGGATGGTGTTGCCGATGTCAAAAAGCGAAGCGCGCGCCAGGCCTTCGTCGCCGAAAGCCGCTTTGTAAAAGGGCAGGGAGTAGGCGGTGTTCATGATCAGGGTGCCCACCAGAAAACTGCCGTAGGTGGCCCTGGGCATCTTCATCCGGGATCCCACCAGCGTGGAAACGCCAAAGATGATGAACACCACAAGCATCGCGCAGAGCGGGATCAGCAGCATGTCCGGCGCCAGATCCACCCGGTAGATGGAAAGGATCATCAGCGCGGGCAGGCAAACCGCGAGCACGAAACGCAGCAGCACTGGCGCGTCGTCCTTGGAAAGCAATTTCAGCTGCTTGAGCGCGAAGCCCAGGAAAAAGGACAGGATGAGGGGTATGATTTTGGCTGCGAAAGGGTTCATCGCTTGTCCTCAGGGGGATTGTAAAACACGCCGTAGAGGATGTCCAGATCGCTCTGGATCCCGGCGTTGAAGTCTTTGTCCGCCTGGTTTTGGGGCGGTTCGCGCAGTTGCCAGGATTCGTCTTCCGCCAAAGCTTGGTGAAACTTCCATTTGCGCTGGAATTTCCGCTCATCCAGGCGTTCCAGCGCCGCCAGCTGCTGCTCGTTCAGGCGCTGGTCCAAGCCGCGTTTTTTGAGCAGTTCCAGATTCACCTGCAGGGGGTGCTTTTCGCAGATTCGCACGATCTCCCTGGCGATTTTGGGATCGTAGGCGTCGTCCAGCACCAGCTCTTTATAGAGGCTGCGTTCGGTGTCGAAGCTGCGCAAATTGACGAAGGCGAGGTTTTTGGAATCGATGCCGCGGCGCTCGATTTCCAGCACGGCGGCCTTATCCACGGTGTAGGCCAGCGGCCGGTTGACCTGCAGTTCAAACACGTTCTGGGTAATGAACAGCGCCACGAAGGCAAACAGGAAGGCCATCGCGGGAGCGGCGACCCAGGCCAGCGAAACCTTGCCCAACACGTTGTAGCGGATGTTTTTGCCGCCTTTGGCCAGTCCGATCCCGATCACCGCGCCCACCATCACTTGGGTGGAAGAGATCGGCACCAGGGGAATCGGCGGCAAACCCAGCAGGAGCAGGACGCGCTGCAAAGCCCGCGACGTGAAGAGAAACAGCACGATGGTTTCCGCCAGCAAGGCCACCAAAGCGGTGACCGGCGACAGCTGGAAGAGGTCTTTGCCCACGGTGCCCATCACCCTGCGGGAAAAGGTGTAGATGCCCAGCACCAGCGAGCCCGCGCCAACGATGTAAAGCTGCTGCACGCCGCTCAGCACAAAGAGCGAACCGATCGGCAGGTCCTTGAACGGCGTGACGGGAACGAAGACTCCGACGGCGTTGGCGATGTTGTTCGCGCCCAGAAAATACGCTCCGATGGCGCCGAACAACACCAGGGAATAGCGGACCAGCATGTCCTGCTCCAGCAGATGCCGCTTGGAGTTGTTGATCCAAACGCGGAACACGTAGAAGAGCAGGGCGGCGACTCCCGCGGAAACCACGAAGGCCGTCACCCAGGAACTGGCAATGGTAAGCAGCCAGCTCACATCGGTGAGGCGTCCGGCGAAGAAGTTCCAGCCGATCAGCGCGCCCACGATGGTTTGCGAAATGGAAACAGGGATTCCCAGCCGCACGATCACCAGGATCGCCATCGCCGCCGCCAAAGCAACCGTGAAAGCGCCTCCCAGAGCGTCCACGGAACCCAAGCGTCCCAAGGTCGCCGAGGGTCCGCTGCCTTCGATCACGGCGCCCAAAGAGGTGAAGATGGCGGCGATCAGTGCGGCCTGTTTAAAACGGATCATGCGGGTGGAGACAGCGGCTCCGAAGATGTTCCCGGTATCGTTGGCGCCCAACGACCATCCGATGAAGAGTCCGCTGATCAGGAAGACGAAAATCATGGCGGAGCGGTGGTTCTAGAGCTGCCTTTTAATGGTGTAGATGGACAGGCGGTCGCAAACTGCCTGGGCAAAATCGGAAATCTGCTCGATGTGCAGGGCGAACCAGCGCAGTTGGCTCTTTAGGGCCAGGTCGATCTGCAGGCCGAAGATCTGGCGGCGCAGGTTCTCGCCGATGTGGTCCGCTTCCCGCTCGAAGAAATAGACCTTGTGGATGTAGTTGTTTACCGCGGAAAGATCGCGGAAGAAGGAACGGACCGCGTAAACCAGCTGTTCCACGGCGGCTACGGAAGACCGCGTGGTCTGCATCCAGAGATCGTCCAAATCCCGCGGAATGACGGGCATTTCGATGGAAAACTGCATCAGGGTGTCCTTGATGTTGTCCACCACTTCATCGGTGTTTTCCAGGATCGCCAGCACGTCGCCGCGGTTTTCCGGGATCAAGGTCCGCTCGTAGAGGTAGCGTTCGATCGCCACGCGCAGGTCGTCCGCCTTGCGTTCGTTTTCGCGGATCAGGTTCAGGCGCTCTTCAAACTGGGGGATGCGCTCCGCCAGATAGTCCTCCATGCCCAGTTGGAAGAGCAGGGCGGAATCGCTCACCACGTCCAGGAAAGTGTCGATCTGGGATTCCACGAACTTCGTGGTTTTCAGCACCAGGGCCATATCATCTCCTGTATCGGAACTTTTTCAATGCAATCTTTCTTAGTGAATGGCGGCGTGCTTTTTGTCAAGCTATTCGGCGATGGCCACCACCCGGTAAAACTTGTGATGAGCGCTGGAAACGGTGTGGGAAAGGATGGCCGGACCCACAGACAGCAGCGGATTGGAGGGCCAGGCATAAGGATCATCCGAGGCATAGATGGCGTAGCTGGTGGCTTCCGGAACCGCAGTCCAGGCCAGTTGGACGTCGTTGCCGACGCGGCTGATGCTGAGTTCCGGAGCGGGGATAAGTCCAGAGAGATCCGGTCCGATGATGTGGTCCAGGAACACGTAAACCGTGCCGCTGCTTCCGGCGTTGAACGCCTCCACGCCAAGATAGTAACTGTTTCCTGCCAAAGCGCTGAGGTCTATTTCGATGTTCTGCCAGGCCGATGCAGTGGGCAGGATGATGGGGCTGCCGAACACGCTCCAGGTTTCGCGGTCGGTGGAGTATTTGATGCGCAGCCTGGCATTGCCGGAAGTAGTTGTGGTGCGGGCCTGGAAGTTCAGGTAGGAACCTGCGCGCAGGGAAAGCAGCGGGGTGCCCAGCAGGTTGCCGCTTGTTCCCGCCAGGGCAAAAACGCAGGTGGCACCGTGGTAAGGGTAGTTCGGGCTGCTGTAAAAAGTGCCCGGATTATCCCAACCAGCGGGTGGAAACGTTGCGGATTCGAAACTCTCCGTGAGTTGCGTAACTGATGTGGTATGGAAAGTCCAGACGGGGCAGACGGCCGGGCTGCCATAGGGATTGGAGGGAACGATCCGCCAGAAATAAGTGGTGTTGGGCAGCAGCTCCGGGTTGAAGGAAGTGCCCGTCTGGCCTTCGCTGGCCAGCGTTACGGGCGGATTTACGGTGTCCAGATAGACGTCGTATGCAGTGGGGCAGCCACCTCCGCTTTTCCAGATCAGAGTGGCGCTGTCCAGAGCCCGGCGGTTATCGGCGGGATACACTGGCAGCGCGGCTTCCGGAGCCATGGCCGTGATGATCTGCAGGTTGGGCCGGTTGTAATAGCGCTCACCGTTGCTTGTGGGAAAACTACCGTCGGCATGGTTGTGAACGGTCAGGTAGTTGGGGCTGGTGCTAGTGAACCTGAACTGGGGATAGTTGTCCATCCGCTCTCCATCCCAATTCTTCCAAAGGATCTCGATGTTGCGGACGTTATCCCACTCGAAGGGAACCGCGAAAGCCACTTGCAGCCAGCCATCGCCCTGGAAGGTCACAGCGCCGGAAAACGCGTTGCTGAACGATGTGCTGTCGGGCAGGATGTTGTTGGCCTGCGTGTAGGCGGAAAGCGTGTAGTGGCGGATGAAGATGTGCTGGTTTTGTAAGGTGTAGTTGGCGGGAAAGTTGTCCACCTGCAAGCCGATCCCGGTTATAGTGCCAGCCGACGCGAGTCCGGCGGCGTTGATCTCCGCCTTGGTGTAGATCAGCTTGCACCAGCCATAGTCGTTGGCTCCGTTCACCGGCGCCCTGTTCTGGTAACTGGTTCCCGTCCCGATTACGTATGTGGCCGCGCTCAGAGTGCCGGCCAGGGTAAAAAGCATCAGGATGACTGCTGCTTGTTTCATGCTTGCTCCCTAATAACCTAGTGCTAGATTTGTTGTTGACGTGCGGGAATCATTTCCCCAACGCCGAAAGTGCGCGGTCTGCAAACTCGGAAATCGCTGGCCTGAGTCAATAATTCCGGCAGACGCGCAGTCCCTGGAATCCTTCCGTTGAGGCTGGATATTGGTTGGTGTTGCGGGATGCCACGCGGCAATTCTGCGCGGCCACATCCCAGTTTCCTCCACGTCCCACCCGCAAGGTTCCGCTATCCGGTCCATGCGGATTGGCCTGGCCGGTGTTGGGATAATCGCCATACCAGTCCCAGCACCATTCCCAAACGTTTCCGCTCATGTCGAAGAGCCCGTTTCCGTTGGCTGTTTTGCCGCCAACTGGTTTGGGCGCGTAGGTAGTGTTGTTGCCTTCATACCAGGCCACGGCGTCGATATCGCTGCTGCCGGCATAGAGCAGATCTGTGCCAGCCCGTGCCGCGAATTCCCATTCAGCCTCGGTTGGCAGCCTGTAGCCATTGGCGTTCCAATTGCAGATGGCCGCGTTCCATTCTGGATTGTTGGAGGCGGGAACGCTGCCCCAGTCGTTGGGATCCGTGGAGCCGTTGATGCTGTAGACAGGCGTAAAACCTTCCCCGCTGCTGCGCAAATTGCAATATTTCAAGGCGGCATACCAACTTACCGATTGCACCGGATAGTCGTCCCCGAGGTTGTTGGCGTACGGCATGTATTGCAGCCACTCGCCATAAGTAACCTCATACTTGCCAATGTAGAAAGTGCCCACATTCATCGAATGCACAGGCAGTTCCCAGGTTTCTCCTACGCCCTGGGTATCGCCCATGCTGAACGAGCCGCCGGATATCAGAACCAGGGAGTTGCTTGAGTTGCCGATCGTGTAGGTCTGGGATGCCACTCCGCTGTCTTCAAAATCGTCCAGAGTGCCGATGGCCTTGATGGTGGCCGTTGTGCCCACCAATATCGGTGCGGTGTATTCAGGGGAGGCGGAAGTCGGCGTGCTGCCGTCGGTTGTGTAGTGGATCACGGCGCCGTCGGTATCACAACTAATGGCCACCGTCACCGGAGCAGCGTAGTTTCCACCTTCCGGCTCAAACTCCGGAGTGCTTACTTGATCCGATTGGAAAGGCAGTTTGCAGCTTACCGTTAACACAAGCATGATCGCTGCAAGCACTATTAAGAAGGGTCTGCAAGTCTTCATCGTCCATCCTTCATTTCGCTTTATCTGATGCAGTTTTGACCGGCGCAAGGGAACTCTCAATCCGCGAATTCACCCCTTCCGCAGCGTTATTTGATGTCAAGCAATTATTTCGGGTTCTCTATCAAACTAAGTGGCCAAGCCCCGAAAACTCATTTTAACTTACTGGCCATCCTCCTCGCCTGAATACTTCCAGACCAGGTCCAGCCAAGCCCAATGCTTCGCATCCAACAGTTCTGCAGATAAGTTGAACGCGGCAGCTGTCCCAGAGTTGCCGATGTGCAGAATTACGCGAGGGTAGCTGAGAAGTGACGGCTTTAAGCAGAGGGAGGGAACTGCGCAAGGCCTCTGGCTATGATAACTGCAGCGTTGGAATGTTTATTGCTGATAACATTGATGATCAGAAGATCAAACCGTGTGATGCCGTCTGTAGTTCAAGTCCGCTTGTCCGATGGACAGTGATTCTATCAACAGCCCTTAGCTAACCCAAAAAGAGGAGAACCCCATCAAGAAGAACATTTTATTGATCGCGATGCTCGCGTCGCTTTGTTTGTCTTTCGCCACGATTAACGAATATTACATTTTTACCGCTGCAACCGGCACCTACACACCAGTAACCGGAACCACGATCGCCGGCCTGAATGTGGATGATGCCATCTCGGCAGCCATTCCTATCGGGTTTACGTTTGTGTATGGAGAGAACAATTTTACCCAAGTCAAGGTCTCCACAAACGGGTGGATCGGGTTAGGGACCAATTTCCCCAACAGCACTCTCCTCAACGCATTGGCTGGCCTGAACAGAATACCTGTGGTGGCGCCACTTTGGGACGATCTAACCATGGCTGCCGGCAATGTCCAATACCTCACCACCGGAACTGCTCCCAACCGGATCTTCACCATTCAGTACACCGAAGCCAGATGGAATTTCAACTCCGTCGGCCGGTTCAGCTTTCAGGTCCGCCTGTATGAAAACGGCAAAATTGATATGGTCTATGGAGCGGCAACCGGAGCCAACAACCTTCCCAGCGCGTCCATCGGGATCAATATGGCTCCTGGTGGCAGCGGATGGTTTTATAGCATAACCCCCACTTCGTCGACAGCTTCCACCACTGAAGAAAACGCGGCGGTGAACACCTTCCCAGCTCTGGGAACCATCTATGAGTTCAATCCTGTAATTGCCCAGCCCAATGACCTGGAAGCGGTATCTCTGAGCGGCGAACCCACGCCAATTGTGGGCACCCAGGCTATCTATACCGCCCAGATCCGCAATCGGGGCACCAACCCGCAAAGCAATTACAGCGTGAAGCTGTTCAACACAGATAATGTAGAGCTCGCTTCCGTCAACGGCCTGGCCATTCAACCCGACCAGATCCTGGGCGTCAACATACCCTGGACCCCCACCATCGACGGTTCCGCCGCACTTTACGCCAGGGTGGCCTTGACCACGGACCAGGATCCCACCAACGACCAAAGCCCTTCCCTTAGCATCATCGTAATGCCTCTGGGCATGGTGACGGTGGGCGATGGCAATACCCATGCCCGGCTGCCCTTTGACATGTTCTACAAAAACAGCCTGCATCAGACAATCTATTATCCTGCCGAACTGGGCCAGACCGGGACGATCAGCGCCATCGCGCTCTTTAACCAGTTCACCACAGCCACCCTTACTGACACCCCGATCAAGGTCTGGATCGGTTCTACAACGGCCGCGGATCTCGAAGCCGGATGGATTCCCTCCACCCAGCTCAGATTGGTCTATGACGGCGAGGTCGCCATGCCCGCTGGCGCAAACGCAATCTGGATACCCTTTAGCACCCCCTTCAACTATACTGGCGGCAATCTGGTGCTGATGTTTAACCGTCCCCTGGATACCCAGTATTACAGCTACAGCGATTACTTCAAATGCCAGACCCTGGGCAGCAATAGAGCCCGTAACCTCTTCAGCGACAGCACAAACTACGATCCCGCCGCTCCGAATGGAGGAACGCTCTCAGGTCTGTTTCCCAAGACTGCTTTCTTTATGGGGCCCAATGCCACGGAGCCCATCTTTGCCATTACTCCGGCAGTCTGTAACTATGGCGATGTGAACCTGGGATTCAGCTCAAACAACGCCTTCACGATCTACAATGCCGGGGCTGGGACCCTGACCATTAATAGCGTAACCGTCTCGGGTGATAGCGCTTTCACTTTGGGCAATCTGCCAGTCCTGCCGGCTGCACTGGGGTCCGGTGCGGACATCGGTTTCCTGGGAGTTTTCGCTCCGGTGGCTTTGGGATTAAGCGTTGCCACGCTCAGCATCACCGACAACCTTACCCGTGCAGTCCACCAAGTATCCCTGATTGGGACCGGCGTGGCAGCCAATGCTGACCTGGAACCTCCCGACAGCCTTGCGGCAACCGTGCAAGGCGCCAGCGTTCAGCTCAACTGGCAAGCCCCAGGCGGAACGACAGCTCCTGGCAGTGGTTTTTTCGATGACTTTGAGTCCTATGCCGACTTTGTGATTGACTTCCCACCCTGGACCAATGTCGATCTGGACCAATCCTCGACCTATGCCATCACCGACCATACCTGGCCCAATGACTACTCGGCCCAAGCCTTTATCATCTGGGTCCCTTCCGCCACCACGCCTCCCTACACAGGCCCCGGAGATACTCCCCATAGCGGGATCAAACAGGCCGCCTGTTTTGCCAGCTTTATCAGCCCGCCCAACAACGACTGGCTGATCAGCCCTCCAGTCGAGATCGACGCTGCTGCCAACACCCTCAGTTTCTGGGCCAGGAGCCTGAACATCCAATATGGATCGGATAGATTCAAGGTGGGCATCTCCACCACAGGAGCCGCACCGGCTGACTTCACCATTATCAGCGGCGCTGGCTATATCCCAACCCAGGAAGCCTGGACTCAATACTCCTATGACCTGAGCGCGTATCTGGGCCAAAGGATCCGTTTCGCCATCCAGTGCGTTACCGCTGACGCCTGGGTCCTGCTTGTGGATGACGTGTCTGTTGGTCCGGCTCCAGTGCCAGAACCAGCCGTGCCCTCAGCTTGCACCACAGCAACAGGTGCCAGTTTTTCCCGCTCTACCGGAACCACCGGTGATGGCAATGACTCCCTCCGAGAGCCTGCGCGCAACCTGCAGGGTTATAGGGTGTATCGCGATAATAGCCTGATCGCCAGTATCAACGCCCCCGGCATCACCACCTACACCGATTCAAACCTGTCCAACGGCAACTATACCTATGGCATCACAGCAGTTTACAACACCGGCGAGTCCTATCCTTCCACACTTGAAGTGACCGTTGTAAACGGAGTTGCGGGCAGCGATCCCGGCATCCCTGCCCTGAACACGCAACTGCTGGACAACTATCCCAATCCCTTCAACCCTGAGACCACCATCAGGTTCAGCCTGAAGGAAGCCTCCAGCGTGAGCATCGGGATCTACAATGTCAAAGGCCAGTTGGTCAAGACTCTTCTGAGTGAAGTGCGGGAAGCCGGCAACCATGGCGTCCTGTGGAACGGACGCGACGACAACGGCAACGCTGTATCCAGCGGCGTCTATTACTACAGAATGACCGCCGGCAGTTACATCGGATTCAGGAAAATGCTCTTGCTGAAATAACGCTATTTCTTCCTGCAGCGCTTGTGCTGTTATAATGACCCCGACCTGCATGGGCCGGGGTTTTTGTTCTGCCCGGGATATATGCCCATGCGCCTGCAGACCTGAGGGACTGCGCGCCGCAAGAGCAGCGGCTTCAGCAACTGTAGCGAATCTGGATAACGCCGATTTATCTTGACAGAAACCGGAGGCCAGAAACAATGCGACTGATTCTCATTCAAGGAAACGATCATGCGCGAATACGAAAAACTCTGGCTCCACTACCTGGAGAGCAAAGGCTGGAAACCTACGCTGCCCCGTAGGCGCATCCTGGAAGCCGTGTTCTCCTTGCATGAGCATTTTGACGCCGAACAGCTGCACGCCAAGCTGCAGAAAGCCCATCAGGGAATATCCCTGGCCACGGTGTACCGCACGCTGCCCTTGCTGGTGGAAGCGGGCTTGATCCAGCTCTCGCTGCGCTTCAGTTCCCGCGACGTTTACGAGCACATCTACGGCCATCCCAAGCATATCCATTGGGTGTGCCAGATCTGCGGCCAGGTGCAGGAAACCGATCTGGACAACATCGGCGCCGCCTTGCACAAAGAGGCGCGCAAACTGAAGTTCCAGGCCGACGAAACCAACATCCAGGTGAGTGGCGTCTGCTGGAAATGCCAGTCCTCTGATAATGAATCTCAATAAAGCATGAGCAAAAACAATCCCGTCATCGCTTTGGCCGGCAACCCCAACGTGGGCAAAACCACGCTGTTCAACGCTCTGACCGGAGCGCACCAGACCGTGGGCAACTGGCCTGGCGTAACCGTGGAACTCAAGCAGGGCTATTTCCTGTATGCCGGCAAGCGCTACGAGGTGGTCGACCTGCCCGGGATCTATTCCCTGGCGGCAGGATCCCCGGACGAGCAAGTGGCGCGCGATTACCTGCTGCAAAAGAAGCCCGACCTCGTGATCAACATCGTGGACGCCTCCAATCTGGAGCGCAACCTCTACCTCACCGTGCAACTGCTGGAACTCCAGGTGCCCTTGCTCGCCGTGCTGTCCATGGTGGATATCGCCAGCCAGAACGGCATCGAGATCGATTTTGCCCATCTGCAGAGCCATCTGGGCTGCCAGGTGCAGCCTCTGGTGCTCTCACGCCATTTCGCTGCCGGGCAGCTGCTGAGCGAGGTCGAATCCTGCCTGAATGGCAGTCCCGCTCCCCTCGCCATCCACTATGACGACGTGGTGGAAGCCCATCTGGAGCGGTTGCAAGGCCTGCTCACCCAACTCCAGGAAGAAGGGAAACTACTTCCTGCCTGGCAGAAACTGCCGCTGAACTGGCTGGCGCTCAAACTGCTTGAAAAGGACGCCGAATTCACCGCCCAAGCCCCCGCACATTTGCTCCCGGCAGTGGAAAAGGAAATCCGCGCCCTGGCCAAGCACCGCAACCAAAGTTCAGCCGCAGCCCTGGCCGACGACCGCTACGGCTTCATCCGCGGCCTGGTGAAGGACGTCGCCAGGCGTCAGGAACGGCGTGGCGGTACCTGGAGCGACAAAGTGGACCGGATCGCCCTGAGCGGCATTTGGGGCCTGCCCATCTTCTTCGCCGTCATGTATCTGGTCTTCATGTTGGCGGTTAAAGCCAGCGCGCCTCTCATCACGTGGATCGGCGACGGCCTGAACTGGCTGCTGGTGGAGCGTGGAGGCTCTCTGCTGGAGGGATTGGGGCTGCCAGCCTGGCTGAATTTTTTCCTGGCCGATGCCATAGGAGGTGCCCTGGCCACCATCGCCACCTTCATCCCGCCGATCTTCTTCATCTTCGCCAGCCTCTCCATCCTGGAAGACAGCGGCTACATGGCCCGCGCGGCCTTCATCGCGGACAAATTCATGCGCCGGATCGGGCTCCCCGGCAAGGCCTTCATCCCGCTCTTGGTGGGTTTTGGCTGCACCGTGCCGGCGATCCTGGCCACGCGCACCCTGGAAAGCAAGCGCGACCGGGTGTTCGCCTCCTTGCTGGCGCCCTTCATGAGCTGCGGCGCCAAATTGCCGGTCTATACTTTTCTGGCCCTGCTGTTCTTTCCCCAACGCGCCGACATCGCGGTTTTCGGGCTCTATCTGGGCGGGGTGCTGATGGCGCTGCTCTTCGGACTGGCCCTTAAAAAGACCATCTTCAAGACCGCCCCGGGCAATTTCGTGATGGAGCTTCCGCCCTACCATCTGCCCACCTGGAACGCCATCGGCATGCACACCTGGCACCGCCTCAAGGACTTCGTGCTGCGCGCCGGCAAAACCATCCTGCTGGTCACCGTCGTGATAACTATCTTGCAGGCGGCCACCCTGCCCGTGTCACTGAACGGAGGGGAACGCAGCAGCATCCTGGAACTGGGCGGCAAACTGATAACTCCGGCGCTGGCACCGATGGGGATCCGGGCGGAAAACTGGCAAGCCTCGGTGGCGCTAATCTCCGGGCTCTTTGCCAAAGAGGCGATCGTGGGCACCCTGCGCGGCCTGTATGTATCGCCGGAAGCCATTCCGCGGGGTTTTGGCAGCACCGCTTCCGGCATCGCCTTCCTGCTTTTCGTGCTGCTCTATTCACCCTGCGCGGCCTCGCTGGCCATCCTCTTCAAGGAACACGGCTGGCGCTGGATGTTCTTCGCGTTTTGCTACCTTACGGTCCTGGCCTGGATCTTCGCCACCATCGCCTACCAGATCCTGGACTTCAATTCCGGATCCTGGCTGTGGCTGGGCGTTTGCGCCGGCTTGGTGGCAGCATTCCTGGGCAGTCTGCAACTTCTGGGGAGGAAACATGCTTTCCAAACGTGACCGCGTGCGCATGCGCCGCTTTGGACGCCGCTTCTTCCTGCGTCCGCAACACTGCCGCTGCCAAAGCGGCGACTGCGTCAGCCTCTCCGAACTGGGTGCCGGACGCGAGGCTGTGATCACCTGCAACAACGATATCAAAACCATCGAGCGCGGACTCTACCATGGCCGCAGGATCTCCGTTTTCCGCAACGAAGCGGGCGAACCCAACCTGGTGATCGCCGTAGGCGACGCGCGCTACGTGATGGACCGGCGTCTGGCGCTGCTGATCAAAGTGCGCGTGGCCTGAACCCAGCGTATTGCCACGCCTGCGTTGCTGGATCGCCTGTTTGTGGCGCATCCCTGCCGAGCCTCCCGCGGTTTTCGCGAGTAGCGCGCGGGAGACCCGCCAGATGCTGGCCGGCTGGAGTTCAGCTACGCAGGAACTTCGGCTTCTGCAAGGCTGCGTGGCTACCAGGTTTCTAACAAGCTCATCCTTCAATAATGACGGAAAAGCCCGGAGGACGTAGGACGCTAGCCCAGTAAATTCATATCGCAACCCTAATGTAGGGCCGCGCAGACAGATATGAACCCTGCAATTAGCGCCGCGGCTGGAATGCTTATTGCTTTAATTCGGACACTCATATTACCCGTTTAGTAAAAGGAGCAATCCATGCAAAGATACACCTCTGTCAAACTATGGCTGATAGCGGCCCTGCTGCTTTCCTGCGCAGCCTTTCTGGCAGCAGCCGACAGGCAGATTTTCCTTTCCGGCGCAGCCAATCAGGTTTTACTGGCCAACAATGGCGATCTCGGCTTCGACGTCCAGTTCAAGGTCGGCGAACTGAAGATCCGCGAGATCCAGACCAAAGAGGGCGCTTTCGACGAACTCTCCATCGAAGGCTGGGCTTACACCAACACCGTTGGAGAGCCGCAACTGCCGATGCTGCGCAAGATCATCGCCGTACCCATCGGCGCGGATGTGCGCTACACCGTCAATTCCCGGCAACAGCGCATCTTGGATAGCGAGGACAGCCAGCTGCAGCACCGCATCATTCCAGCTCAGGCTTCGATATCGAAATCCGCCGATCCAGCCTCCGTTTCCTTCGCGCTGGACGCCAAAGCCTATGGCAGGAACGGTTTCGACGGCGGCGAAGCCATCCGGATCGCCGAGCTTGGCTTCATGCGCGGAGTCAGGCTGTTCGCCCTGGATTTTTACCCCGTGCGATACAATCCGCTGGAAAACTCCCTGCAGGTGCTGCAGGAACTGAGCCTGCGCGTGGATTTCGACCATCCCGACCTGCTGGCCACCGCTGAACTGCTGGCTAAAACGGGCTCCTCTGAATTCGACCAAGCCTATGCCAGCTCGATCTTCAACTGGCAGGCCGATGACCGCACATCCCTGGTCCGCTACCCCACCAAGTTGCTCATCCTTTGCCCGCCCAACTATACCGACGAAATGCAGCCTTACGTGGAATGGAAAAGGCAGCAGGGCTACATAGTGACAGTGACCACAGTGGGCACAGGCGGAACAGTGGCCAACACCACGAGCGCCATCAAAACCTACATGACCGGCGTCTGGAGCGCTGCCACGGCACAGGATCCCGCCCCCACCTATTTGCTGATCGTGGGCGACACTTCCAGCAGCGGAGACAACATCATCGCCAGCCCCGCCACCGTTTCCAGCCCCAGCAGCGACCACGTGACCGATAACTTTTACGTGCGCCTGCAAGGCACGGATTACGTCCCCGAAATGTATTACGGACGCTTTTCCGTTTCCTCCGCCGCCGAACTCACCAACATCGTCAACAAGACCCTGACCTTCCAAAAGACGGCCATGCCGGACCTCAGCTATCTGGACAACGTGGTGATGATCGCCGGTGCCGACGCCTCATACGCCCCCACCTATGGCAACGGTCAGATCAACTATGGCACCACGCACTATTTCAACTCCACCAACGGCATCACTTCCGACACCTATCTCTACCCGGCTTCAGCCAGCAGCGACGCTTCGGTGCTCGCCAACGCCAATGCCGGCAGGGGTTACATCAATTACACGGCCCACGGCAGCGAAACCAGCTGGGCCGACCCCACCTTCACGGTGACCAACGTCAATGCCATGACCAACACCAACAAATACGGCGTGATGGTAGGGAATTGCTGCCTCACCAACGCTTTCGACTATCCCAGCCCTTGCTTCGGCGAAGCCCTGATCCGCAAGCAGAACGCTGCAGCCGTGGCGTACATCGGCGGCACCAACAGCACCTATTGGAACGAGGATTACTACTGGGGCATCGGCTACAAAACCCCCATCCAGGCCACCGCGCATCCTTACAACGCCAGCACTTTGGGCGCCTACGACGCCATGTTCCACACCCACGGCGAAGCCTTCACCGATTGGGCGACCAGCGTGGGCGAAACCACTTTCATGGGCAACCTCGCCGTGGTGCAATCGGGCAGCAGCTATCAGAACTACTACTGGGAGATCTACTCCATCATGGGCGATCCTTCCCTGATGACCTACCTGGGAATTCCTTCCACCAACGCTGCCACCTATCCCAGCCAGATCCTGATCGGCGCGACCTCGATCACCGTAACCGCGCAGCCTTATTCCCGCGTTGCCCTTACCATGGGCGGCGTGCTGCATGGCACGGCTTTGGTGCCTGCAGGCGGTTCGCTGACCCTGCCCATCACGGCGTTCACCGGCACAGGCACCGCCAAACTGGTCATCACCGCCCAAAACAAGGTCACCATCCAGGCCGACGTGGCCATCATTCCCAATTCCGGACCCTATGTGGACGTGAGCGCCGCCGTCTATGCCGACAGCAACAACAACGCCCCGGAATACAACGAGAGCGGAAGGTTCAACGTGAGTTTCCAGAACGTGGGTTCGGTAGCCGCCACCAATGTGGCTGCCACCCTCACCTGCTCCACTCCGGGAATCACGCTCACCGACGCTGCGGAAACCATCGCCAGCCTGGCTGCCGGAGCCACTTCGACGATCACCAACGCCTACGCCTTCAACATCGCCAACAACATCGCCAACGGCACTTCCGCCGCCTTCACCATCACCATGGTCAGCGGCTCGAACACCTGGATCCATAACTTCACGCTGAACCTCAACGCCCCTGTGCTAGCCTTCGGGACGCTGGCCATTTCCGATCCCGCGCCAGGAAACAACAACGGCAGGCTCGATCCCGGCGAAACGGTGACCGTTACAATGCCGCTGGGAAATACCGGCGCGGCGAGTTCGCCCTCTGGTAGCGCTACTCTGTCCAGCCCCACTTCCGGAATCACCGTCAACTCTGGCTCCGCCAACTTCGCGGCCATTTCCGCAGGCGGTACCGCCAACCTGACCTTTTCCCTTTCCGCTTCCTCCGGAATGGCCATCGGAGCGGTAGTTTCCCTGGCCTTCAACGCCACAGCCGGCGCGTACAACGCCAGCAAGACCGAAACCACGGCAGTCGGCTTGATCACGGAAACCTTCGAGACCGGCAACTTCGCAGCCCTTGCCTGGACCCAGGGCACATATCCCTGGACTGTGGACAACGCTACGTACCACGAAGGCTCGTATTCCGCCAAAAGCGGAACGATCACCCACAACCAGTCCAGCACCCTGGAAACCACGCGCATCCTGTCTGCATCTGGAAACCTTAGTTTCTGGTACAAGGTCTCCTCTGAATCCGGCTACGACTATTTGAAGTTCTATATCGACGGAGTCGTGCAAAATCAGTGGGCGGGAAACGTGGACTGGACCCAGGCGACCTATACGCTGGCAGCCGGTACCCGGACCCTCAAATGGGAGTACATGAAGGACGGCAGCGTGTCCAACGGCTCCGATTGCGCCTGGATCGACGACATCATCTTCCCGGCTTCCACCGCCTACACTCCTCCCACCATAACCTGGTCGCCCGGTTCCTTGAGCCAGCAGCTCACACCCAATCAGACCGCCAGCCAGAACCTGACGATCGGCAACACGGGTAACGCCGCGCTGACCTATACGGTGTCCAAGCCCTCAGGAACCGCCACCGTGCTCAACGAGAGTTTCGAGAACGGCGGCGCCATTCCCACTGGCTGGACCCAGGATTATGTGAACGGATCGACCGCCTGGACTTTCGTGGCGGGCGGTTACAGCAGCCATCCAGCTGCAGCCTACGAAGGCAGTTACAATGCCCGGCTCTACTATGCTAATTCAACGGCCGTCGTCACCAAACTGGTGAGTCCGGCGCTCAACTTGAGCGGAGCGGATTCCGCCACTCTCAGTTTCTATCACGCCCAGGCAATCTGGGTCAGCGACCAGGATGAACTGAAGGTCTATTACCGCACTTCAGCGTCAGGAACCTGGACCCAATTGGCCCACTATACGGCCAACCTAACGGCCTGGACCCAGGAAACCATCACGCTTCCCAATCTAAGCGGCACCTACTACATCGCCTTTGAAGGCATCGCCAAGTACGGCTACGGCGTTTGCGTGGACAAGGTCGTGGTTACCAAGAATTCCTCGGTCTCGGTGCCCTGGCTGGCTGTGAACGGAGGATCCACCTACTCTGGAAGCATTGCTGGAGGCGGAGCGAACCAGAACATGGCGATCGGATTCAACTCCACGGGTCTCAGCGCCGGCACCTACAGCAGCAGCCTGACCATCTCCAGCAACAGCGCCACCAATCCTTCGGTCAGCATCCCCGTGCAGATGGTCGTTGCGGTCGCCGAAAACCCAGTGATCTCGGTCAACCCGCTTTCCATCGACTTCGGCAGCGAAGTGGTCAACGGCAGCGCGGAACGTCCCTTCACGATCCAGAACACCGGCTCGGGAACGCTGACGGGCTCCATCACAACCCCTGCTGGATATTCCGTAGCCCTTTCCGCGAACCGCTCTTTCCGCCAGGCTCTGAACTCCGCGCCAAGCCACACGGCAAGCCGCAACACCCTCAGTTTCTCCATTCCCAGCGGAGTGGCCAACACCTACGCCCTGACCTTTGCCCCCACTGCCGAAACCGCCTACAACGGCAACGTAGCCATCAGCAGCAACGACAGCGCGCATCCCACCGTCAACATCGCCGTGTCTGGAACCGGCTACATCCCGAACTCCGCGCCCACCATCGATCTGCCACCCAGCTGGTCCTTTGACAAGAATGGCACGCAGGTGGTGGACATGACGCCCTATGTGAGCGATGTGGACAACGACCCGCTGACCCTGACGGTATCCGGAAACACCAATGTGCTCGTGGACATCAACGGCCTGATGGTGACTTTCACCGCCAGCCAGAATTGGACCGGCACGGAAAACCTTAGTTTCACCATCGACGACGGAGCCGCCTCCAACACCGACCTCGTGGCCGTAACCGTGAATCAGATAGTTGTACCGGGCTGGATACCCGTAACCTACCCCAACAACTCCGCGACGGTCTATGGCGTGGTGACCATCGACTGGCTCAGTTGCGGGCTCAACGACATGGTTGGCGCGTTCGTCGGCTCGGAGTGCCGGGGAATAGCAGATGTGGTCCTAACGCGCGACGTCGCCTATGTCACCCTGCTGGTGAATTTGGCCGCAGAAGGAGAAACGGTCAGTTTCCGCATCTACGATTACAGCTCTGGCGCCAGCTATCCCGTGCTGGAAAACCAGGCCCTGAACTTTGGCCAGGTGGTGGGCGGGGTTTCGCCCATCGCCCTCAACGCAGTCACCGAGATCGTGCTCGCCGCGCCCATCGTTAGCCATGCCATTTCACAGCAAGGCCCGACCCTGCAGTGGAGCGCCGTTCCGAACGCCGACGCTTACGACATCTATCGCGCCACCGATCCCTACGGGGAATACGTTTACCTGGCCACAACCAACGGCCTATTCTACACGGACACCGGGAACCTGCCCTGGTCCTTCTACTTTGTCAGGGCTGTGCGCAACATTCCGATCCGGGGAGTTGCCAAATGAAATACGCGCTGATCTTCCTGCTCCTCATCCTCTGCGCCTTGCCTCTCTTGGCCAGGGAATGGAACCAATACTACTTCCGCTTCGAGATCCATAACAAGGCCGAACTGCAGTCCCTCACCAGCGTCGTCTCCATCGATAAAGTCCGCGGCAACACGGTTTGGGCCTATGCCAACGACACCGAATGGGCGGAATTTGGCAAGCTGGGTTACCGGGCTGAGATCCTGCCTGCCCCTGCCAGCGAATTCCCGGCCATCATGAGCGCCAGCCAGAGCCAATTGCGCCTGTGGGACAGCTATCCCACCTATGACGCCTATGTGGCGATGATGAACGCTTTCGCCGCGAACTACCCCTCGCTCTGCACCATCGTGGATGCCGGGACCACCGTGAACGGACGCAAGATCCTCTTTGCCCGCATTTCGGACAACGTAGGCACCCACGAACAAGAGCCGGAAGTGCTCTACACCAGTTCCATGCACGGCGATGAGATCACCGGCTACGTGCTGATGCTGCGCCTGATCGACACCCTGCTCAGCCAGTATGGAACCGACGCGCGCATCACCAACCTGGTGAACAACCTGGAGATCTGGATCAACCCCAACGGCAATCCGGACGGCACCTACTACGGCGGCAACTCCACCGTCGCCAATGCCCGCCGCTACAACTACAACGGCTACGACATCAACCGTAATTTCCCCGATCCCAATGGCAACCAATACAGCGGCCAACCTCTGCAAACCGAAACATCCCTGATGATGAACCTCGCGAACTCCCACCATTTCGCCCTCTCCGCCAATTTCCATGGCGGCGCCGAAGTGGTCAACTATCCTTGGGATTACACCTATTCCCTGCATCCGGACAACTCCTGGTGGATCAGCACCAGCCAGGCCTATGCCAACAGCGTGCAGGCCAATGGACCCGCCGGCTATTTCACCAGCGTGTCCGACAACGGCATCACCAACGGCGCCGACTGGTATGTGATCACGGGTGGCAGGCAGGATTGGCACAACTATACGGCGCGAGGACGCGAACTGACGGTCGAGATCTCCAACACCAAGGCTCCCTCCGCCTCCACCCTGCCCAACTACTGGAACTACAATTACGACGCCTTCCTGGGCTTTCTGGAGCAGGCCTACTACGGCATCCACGGAACCGTGCGCGACGCCTGGGGAAATCCCCTTGCTGCCAGCATCACCGTCGTGGGCCACGACAGCAATCTGACCACCGTGCATACCGATCCGGCGCATGGCGATTTCTACCGCTTCCTCAGCCCCGGAACCTGGTCTCTGCTGGTGGAAACCGCCGGCTACCCTTCCCAAACGGTCAACGTGGCCGTGGCCGCGAATCAGCAGACCGCGGTCAACATCGTCTTCGGCGAAATTCCCAATGCCCAGGAGATCGCGCTTTCCGCCGGCTGGAATCTGGTGAGTTTGAACGTCGTGCCCTCTTCCTATGCCGTGGACAGCGTATTCGGCGGGATCAACGGCCTGCTGCAGGTCAAGAACCAGACGCGCAGCTACGCGCCGGCACAACCCATATACCTGAACACGCTGGCAACCCTATCTCCCGGCGAAGCCTATTGGGTTAACCTCGCAAGCCCCGCCACGCTTACGGTCCAGGGCCCACCCGTTGATCCTTCCGCCACGCCAATATCCCTGCATGCAGGCTGGAACCTGGTTTCCTACCTGCCGGAAAACGCCCTGCCCGTTTCAAGCGCGCTCAGTTCCATCTCGGCCTGGCTGCAGGAAGTAAGGTATTTCGAGGACAGTTACGCGCCTGGTTCCACCCGGAATCCACTCACCCAAATGGAGCCCGGCAAAGGCTATTGGATACAGGTTTCCCAAGCCTGCACCCTCAGCTATCCCGATTGAAGCTCCGCAACATTGAACATAGGGATGCGCTGAATTGCCGCATCCCTTTTTTTGGGCTCACACCTGATCTGCGCGGACAGGGCAAATATATTCATCTTCATGGCAACCAGAGAAACAACTTGACAACCTGAGCGTGCTGCGCAGAAAGAAAAAACTTCTGGGTGATGCCCAGAGGGGAGGTTCAAATGCATCGTACGTGGTTTTTTGTATTGATTTGCGGCTGCCTGACGCTCTGCGCCGGCCTGGCCGCCCAAACACCTGAATGGTTGTGGGTGCAGCGAGCTGGCAACACCGGCGAAGACTTGGTGAGCAGCCTGGCCAAAGACAGCTCCGGAAACATCTACGCGACAGGTTCCTTCAGCTATAATCTTGTTTTCCCGGGAATCGCCCTGCAGGGCAGTTACAAAGACATGTTTGTGCTGAAGATGGATCCCCAGGGCAACGTCATCTGGATGGCCAAGGCGAATGGCACGGGTGACAAGGCCGGAACCGACATCGCCGTGGATGGCTTGGGTAATGTCTATGTGACCGGTTATTTCCAGGGCACCGCCACGTTTGGCGATGTCACCTTAACCAGCGCGAGCGACCTCTTTGTGGGGAAACTGGATCCCAACGGCAACTGGTTGTGGGCTAGCCAGGCTGGGGCAATCAGTAACGGCATCGACGTGGATGGAGACGGGGATGCCTATATCACCGGTTCCTTCTACGGTTCCTGCACCTTTGGATCCACCACGGTTTCTGGCCAGAGTTGGGATGTATTTGTCGCCAAACTATATAACAATGGCGATTGGGGTTGGGTGCTGACAGCGGGTGGAGAACTGGGCGGAGAGAGCGGCAATAGAATAGCGGTGAACTCCCTGGGCAACGGAGCAATCGCCGGAGTGGTATCGCCGGGATCATCCTTTGGGGGAATCCAGGCCACCGGTTCCGGCGCTTTCGTCGCGTATTTCGATACCGATGGCTGGACGCACGTGAACACCACCGAAAACGCCGAGGCTACCGATATCGTCCTGGGCGATTACTTGGGCGAGACTTACGTCTGCGGATTCTTCAATCAAACCTCCAGTTTCGGCGGCATGTTTCCCCAAACTTCGGCTGGCGATTGGGAAGCCTTCGTCGCTTGCATGGATGCCAATGGAGGCTGGGCCTGGTCGGCACGCGGAGGCGGTGTTTACAACGACAAGGCCTTTGGCATCGACCGCGATGACTCCGGCAACATCTATGTGACCGGCCACTATGGAGGCAGCGCCACCTTTGGCAGCATTCCCATTCCCGGCGTGGAAAACAACATGTTCGCCGCCCAACTCAATTCGCTGGGCGAATGGCAATGGATCCAGCACGGAGGCGGTTACGCGGGAGCCTGGAGCAAGGCCATCGTAGTGGATCCGTGGGGCTATTGCTATGCTGGGGGAAACTTCCTGGGCATAGTCGCCTTTGACGATATCGTCGTCACCTACAACGGCTGGTGCGATGTCTTCATCGGCAAGCTCGGCTCTGGAACTGCCGTCAGTGAAGACCTGATCCCTTCAGCGCCCGTCAGCCTTTCAGCGCCCTGGCCCAATCCCCTCAAAGCAGGCGCAACAGCCAAGCTCAAAGCCCGGATCGCTCCCGGCGAAACCGGTGTTCTGAGCGTTTGCAACCTGCGCGGACAACTCATTGCAGAGCGGCAACTGGTATCGGGCGAACAGCAAATCAGCCTGGAAAGCCAGGCCTGGCCTGCTGGCATCTATCTTTGCACACTGCGCACCCAATCTGCGCACGCAACCAGGAAACTAGTACTGACCAAGTAGAGGCCGCCGCAGAGCCAAACTTTGATATTATGGCTCTAACGGCCCATCCTGGCGCAGCGCAGCAGGCCCTAAAACGCTACGATGATCCGGGCACCCAAGCGCTCCCGCGATCACTGCGGGCTCATTGCGCGGTCACTGCGGGCAAAGCGCGCAATGAGCCCGCAGTGACCCCGCGATGATAACGGGAGCCAATCCGCAAAGAATTGCAGCCCGGAAATAACCCTTGACACCCATCCGGCTATCCGCCCTCATGGATATTGTGATTATGTTGCCTAATCCGAAACACGGCGTTCAAGCGGTCGATCCGCCACGTGAACGCGGTGTTCCGGCCAGCTGCGATCTCTTTTACAGATATAGATCCAAACAAGGAGGCGACCATGCCCGAGAATATCTTTTCCGAACCGCGCAACACGCACATTCCGTCCTCTTGGATGGCCAAGGCCAGAGTGGTGAGCCAGGAGCCCGAAAACGAGGTGATCTCCTTTCTGCAAGACTGGCTGCTGGAACGCGGCATCGATCCGCAAGGCTGCCGGAAATTCGGCTTCGACGTGATGATCTCCGAGCAAGAGAGGGCGGAGGGTAAACGCGGTTACGAGTATTGGGCCGAGGTTCCGGAAACGCTCCAGGGCACGGACACGGTGGCCGTGGAGCGCTTCGAGGGCGGCGAGTACATCTCACTGCGCATCACGGATCCCTTTGCCGATCCCTTCGACCGCATTCCGCGCGGCTGGCAAACCCTGGTCAAATACGTCAAGGACGGGCGCCTCAAAGCGGATTGGTGCACGCCCGGCTCCTGCCTGGAAGAAGTGGTGCAGACGGATGAAGGCGTGTGCATGGACATCTTCATCCGCCTGCGCTTAAAATGACCCGCTCTACCTGGCTCCGCTAACTGCGCGCACCTCGTAAAACTTGGCCGGGCCTATCTCATCCGTATAATCGGTGCCGGTCTCGATGTGCAGGGTTCCGGTTTCCGTGGGAGCGTTCTTCACCAGCACCTTGTAATAGGCGCTGCCCAGGATTTCGTCCCAGGAGAGGGTGATCTGCGAACCATTGATGGTGAAGGCGAGGTTAAGGGGCGTAAAGTTCACCGTGAAAGGGTAGATCTGCTCCAAGCTTGCTCTGCCCAATGCATCCACGATGCGGAAATGCATTTCGTAAACTCCGTCCTGTTGCAGATGCGTTATGGAGGCAACCATGGGACCGGTGAAATCTTGAGTTGGTGTGCCGAACTGATGCGTAAAGATCTGATCCGGATCAGCATCGGAGCCGGTGAAATACCATTCGGCGCGAGTCAGGACCTCTAGTTCGGTGGATTGGTAATAGAAGAGCCTGCTCATCACCTGGCTTCCGAATCCTGCCGTATTTTTCGCCACCACGTTCAACACATGCATGCCCGGCGCAACGCCCATTGAAGCGGGATCGAGGGTAAAGCTCAGTTCCGTGGCGGTGGGATCGCCATTCAATGGAAGCGGTGCAAGAGTCTGGCCCAGGGCTTCATTGCCGTCGAAATAGCAAATGACGCTGTTCAGGTTGGGAACGGAAGAAGGTATCTTGACGAAATTGCGCCCGGCGTTCTGGCTCCAATGGCCCAGAGCGTTCTGAGCCCTGATGTAGAGCGCATGCAGGCCGTAGGGCAAGCCGGCGGTGCCGACCCCATCCAGATACACGATCTGGCTGCCTGGCGTGAAGGATAGCGGTGTGCCGTTGCCTTGGCCTGGATCGGTATCGAAGTAGTATTCCAGCCGGGTGATGTTGGCCGTATCCGTGCCGTTCTTCAAGAGCAGGCGATGGCTATTCTGGCTCCATTTACCCGCAGTGTCCTGAGCCCGGGTATAGAGCGTGTGCAGGCCGTTGGTGAGGTTGGCAGCGGAGATATTGGCGTTGGCTACAGCATCCGGATTTCCAGAGAAGCTCAGTGAACTGCCGTTGCCATAGCCGGGATCAGTATCCCAGAAGTATTCGATCCGGTTGATCGCCGCTGGCAGCAAAAGGATAAAGCCGCTCAGCAAAAGAAGGAGAATTGCCTGTTTATACATGGCAACCTCAGTTGTTGGAACGGGCGCCGAGCTGGATGGGAATGGTGAAGCCGGTGGCTGGGGCTACGAAGTTGTAGATCGTGGGGATTGCCGGAATTCCGGAAAGTTTGTAGGGTGTGGCACCGCCGAAGATGCCGCAGTCCACACCGCCCACTCCAGCACCAATGGCCGGCGAACCTGCGCACAACTGATAGGCTGCGTCATAGCTGCCAGTTTCGACATATACCTGGGCCGTCACGTTGTAAACGTTGGTCGGGTCTGTCAGTTGCTCGGTCCAGTTATAGGAGGAGACATCCATGAGGATGTTGTGATGGACGCTGGAATAGCTGTCTTCGTCGAATGTCCATTCCCAGCCGGCGCCATCCCAGTCTATGATGCAGTTGTAAACCTCCGCACTTCTATACCGGCAACTGCCCCAGGTGCAGTTGTTGTAAAAAGTCCCGCTGCAGCCGTCTTCCATGTAGATGCACCACCCACCGAGCGAGAAATATATCCAGTTGTTGGCAACCAGGATGTTTGCCGGCGAGTAAACGTAGATGGCATAATTGTAGTCAGGCATGTTGTAAAAAAAGTTTTGCAGGACCATGCAGTTGGAGGCTTGGACTATGAGTTTGGAGATCTTGTTACGTTGGACGACCACGTTCAGCGCGTTGACGTAACCATAGTTCAGGGTCATGCCGCTGACCAAAGAGCCTTCGGACCCAGCCATAAAATTGAGTTCATCGATAATAACCGGGTTGATATCTGCCTGTAAGCCCTGATTTTGGTTCAGGTAGTACCCGGGCCCGATCAAAGTAAGCCGTTTATCCAGGGTTACAATTCCATAGGATACAGCGGATCCATAGACGTACAGAGTGTCACCAGGGGCGACTTGCGCACTGGCTGCCGCTGTGGCCAGGTTTGAAAAATCGGCCACAATTCCGGTGTTGTTGTTCACGTGCCAGATGGTGGCGAAAGCTGATAGGAAAGCCAAAGTAAAGAGGGTGATGAGCAGGGACTTTTTCATGGTTTTACTCCTTGTCGTTATCTATCTAACGCCGGAAGTAGGCACAGGCCGGCTAGCGGCGCTTATATTCCCTATCGTGACCGGCACAATCGGGGGTCAAACCGCCCCGATCTGCGTTACAAGGTGCAAAAAGGACCCTTGGGGAGTCCGTCATTGAATTGGAAACTTGGTATTCTATCCCGGGAAAGTAGTCAAGCAGAATTTGCGGAGCCGCTTGAGCGCTTTAGTGGCGGGATTATAACCGTTGAGGAGGCAGTTTTTGCCAGGCGGGATAAGGCCTACAGCAAGCCCCAACGCCGCCGGAAAAAGAGTTCCAGACAGAAGCTGAGGAGGAAGAGGCTGAGCACGTACCATTTGCGGTAGAGGGGAAAATCCAGGCGCAGCTCGAGTTTCTTGCTTTGGGCAGGCATGGGTGTGAAGTCTTTGAGGGAAGCCGGATGGAGCAGTTTGCCGCCCGTATCGGAAGCCAGCCAGGCCAAAAGAGGCAGGTTGTAATCGAAATCCCGTGCCTCGATGGAGGAACTGGCCACGTTGAAGCGTCCGGAACTCTTTTCGCCGCTTACTTTGTCGTTGATCTCAAACCGGTATTGCCCGGCTTGGTCCAAGCTCAGTCTGGCTGCATATTCGCCGCCTGATTGGGTCATGAAATCGCGGAAGACTTCCTTGTTGCCGGCGTCGAAGACCTTCAGTTCGGGGTTGAGGTCGAGGCGCAGGGAACGGATGTCGTCTTCGGCGCGCAGTCTTAGGTCGATCTCTTCGCCCAGGAAGTAGCTGGAGTTGTAGATGGGGTTGTAGCCGCTGGACGTGGTGTTGGCGAGCCAGGTGAGGCAGTTGGCCAGGAGTTTCTTGTAGCCTCCGGAGCCGCTCTGCAACTGCCATTTCCAGAGGTTGAGAAAGGCCAGGGCGATGGCTTTGGAGTTACCCACATTGCGCACTGCGATGGCTGGCGAGTTTTGGGGGTTGTTGATGGTGCCCAGAACCTCGGCGGATTTGGCAGCCGTTACATAGTAGTAGTCCAGGGGCGGGATCTCGCGCAATTCCGCGCTGTCCACGCTGAGCATGGGATAGGTGGCCGCTGCGGGGGTCAATTCCAGAAAACCCTGATAGGAGTTGGCGATATTGGACCGCTGCAGGGGCAAAACGCTTGCCAACTCTGCCAAAGGCAAGCCCTGGAAGAAGATCCCGGCGCCGCGTTGCTGGTTTTGCAGCACGTAGTTGAGGGGCGCGCCGCTCAGTTGGAGGCTGCCGTTGTTCACTATCACAATGGCGGCAGGATTGGCCTGGCTGATGGCGGCCACAGGTTTTTCCCCGGCGAAGATCTGGCTGCCCAAAACCCTGTAGTGGCCTACTTCCCAGCGGCTGTTTTCCGCGATGGCGTCCACGATGAACTTGTTGTCCCAGGCCGGGCTTTCGGAGATCACCACGATCTGCTGCTTGTCGGCCAGAACGTCGATGGCGCCGGGAAAACTGTTGTTGTTCAAGGAGCGTTCGTTGATCCCGGTTGCCGCCACTTCCACGCTGAAGGGATAGAATCCGGTCTGGGCGAAGCGCTGGGTGAAATCCAGCTTGGCTGAAACGCCGGCCTGCAGGTTCACGGTCTGCGACGCCACCGCTTTTCCGCCCACAAGCAAGCGGACCGTGGCGGGTCCGGAATAGTTTTCGGCCTTGATTTCGGCGCGGATCAATGTGGGTTCGTTGCGATAGGCCTGGCGGTTGGTGAGGGCGGAAACCACGCTCAGATCGGCCTTACGGAGCGCCAGGGTATCCGCCATGGCGTAAAAGGGACAGCCGAATTGCTTGACCTGACGCAGGGATTCGTCGCGCAGCCAGCCATCGGAGAGCAACAAGACTCCGCGAACGCGTTCCAGGTCGTGCTGCTTCGCCAGTTCCGCCAAAGCCGGCGCCAACATGGTGTTTTCGGGGCCTCCGTCCAGGCCTTGGGCAAAGTCGTATTCCAGCACTTCGTAGCCGCTCTCCGCGAATTTGGCGGCGGCTTCAGCGCCTGGCTGCTTCAGGAAATTCCGCTTGCTGGAAGAGCCGCTGGCCAGGTCCATGCTGGCGGAAACGTCGCGCAGCACGATGATCTGCTGCTTCTGTTCGTCGTGCCGCAGGTAATAGAGGATGGGGCTGAGCAAGAGCAGCAGGAGGATGGCCAGGCTGACGCTGCGCAAGGCGAAGAGCAGCCAGCGCCTGCCTGGATCGAGGCTGGGTTGGGTGCGCCAGTAGTAATACCCCGATACGAGCAGGGCGATCAGGCCGATGACCGCGTAAACCAGGGCTCAGAACCTCAGGTTGAAATAGGTGGCGAAAGCGATGCCCTTGGAAGAAGTGCCGGGCAGGATCGTCTCGATGGATTGGATACCCAAGCCGAGTTCGACGACCTTGAATCTGAGGCCCAGGCCATAGGATATGCGCCAGGGATAGCCGTCGTTCCCGGATCCGTAGCCCAGATGGATGGGCAGGAACGGGATGGGGGTGAGTTCGGCTCCCACGGCGTAACGGAGCTTCCGGCTCACGTTCTCCGCTTCGCCAAAGCCCTTGATCAGATCGGCGGAAAAAGAGGCTTGTTTGGTGTGGTAAAGCACGGCCACGCGCAGTTCCGGAGGCAGCGTGGTGGTGAAGGGTTCGCCTTCGGTCTGCGTGTATTCGTCGGTGTAGAGGTCCTCGATATCGTCCTGGATATCGGAAACATAAACGCTGTCGGCGGCGAAATGGTAGGCGAAATCCTCACGCAGCATGTTCCATCTGATGAAGCCAAACACGTTGTCCAGGGTGATGCCGGCATGGAGGTTCTTGAGCGGTTCGCTGTGCAGGCCCAGCAAGGCCTTGAAGCCCGCTCCGCCTGCTGCTGTGCGCTGCAGCGCGTCCATCTCGATGTTCAGGCCGTCCAGATTGGAGGAAAGGATGCCCGTCAGTTCTGCGGTTTCCGCGCTGCCGAGTCCTGCCAGAGCGCTTGCCGCGAAGCCGAACTTGATATCCGGGATCACATGAGGCAGAGGCACGCGGATGTCGCCCCAACCCAGAGTCACATCCGCGTAACTCAGGGCGTCCACGTAGTTTTCGTCCTTGGTGAATTCATACACCTGGCTGCCGTCGCCATTGCCATACAGCGCCAGTTCCACGATCTTTTCCGTGAGGGCTGTGCGCGCTGCCAGATGCACCGATCCGCTCAGAGCCAGGTCGCCCAGCGTGAAGCCAAACAGGCCGATCTGGCCGCCGAAATTGAAGGCGAGTTTGTCGTCGATGGCGTCCAGGATCCTTTGCTTGTCATCATCGTCCAGATAGTCTTCACTCATGATGAAGTTGTAGAGGTCGATGTTGAGGGAGTTGTTGCCCGCGAAGAAGCCGATGTTGGCAGCCGGCATCCAGAAATCGGGATGTCCGGAAGAGAGCAGCGCGGGATTCCAATAGTTGGCGTCGGCGCCTTGGGCTCGCAGCATGTAGCTATCGGCGAAGAGCAGCGATTTGGAGGTGAAGGTGGTGGCGGAAAGCGCAGAGGCCGCAAGCAGGAACAGCAGGGGCAGGAATTTCTTGCTCATTCGTCTACCTCCACGTGCATCCTTACGGTAAGCATGCTCTTCACCTGGATGTAATCCGCGGGCGAAGCATAAACCGTCACCGGACCGTTGCTGGGCTCGAAACTGAAGGTCCAGAGCAGGAACACGAAGGGATGCGCGAATACGTCCAATTCCGTTTCGCTGAGCGCCAGGCTGATGAGCTGTTCCCCGTCCTGATTGACGTCCGGCCCGGTGTATTCGGAGGAATGCAGCGTTACCGTGCGGCTCAGCGAGTAGGTGGCGGGATTGGCGGGATCGATATCGGGGGTGTTGGCCACATAGACCGTGGCCATGGCTCCGATGGGGATGCGGTTGACGACCTGGGTGGTCAGGCTGGCTGCCAGCACGTTGTCCGCGATCAGATCCTGGTTTTCCTGCGAGAGTTCCACTTGGGTAACTTCGCTCAGTTGGAAGGTGTGGTCGAACAATTCAAAGGTGAAGGGCGCGTTGATCTGGTAACTGCAATAGAGTTTGTTGTGCTCTTCCACAAAGCCGGGAACGCCGTTCGAGCCGCCGTTGATGAGCAAATAGGCGTCGAAGATCTCCACGGTGTCGGGCATGATCTGCAGGATCTGGCTGATGTTGCTGGCAAAGTTCAATTCGGTGATCGTAGAGCCTGTCAGCGTTGCCGGCGCCACTTGATAGGGATTGCCCAGATCATCCAGGATGGGAATGATCCGCACTTCGCCGGTGTTGGAATTTATCGCCCGGATCGAACCGTGGAATTCCGCGCCGAAGCCCACTTCATTGGTCACTTCGATATACACGGAGGCTTCCTGCAATTCGATCGCTTCCTCGATATCCAGGGGATACTCGATCTCGATGGTGGAAACCGTGCCTTCCAAAGCGCGCACATAAGAATACAGATAGCCCTGGAAAACGCGGAAGCCGAATTGGTTGTTCAGATCCAGGGATACCGTCCCGATGGGAGTTCCCGGCGGGAGGTTGCTTTCGACGCTGAACACGAAGCGCAGCGAATCCTGGATTAGCCCGCTATCCTGGATGCCGAAGTGGAAATCCGCCAAGTTGAAATGCTGCCAGCTGCCGAACTGGTTATTTTGAATCTGGAGCGGAAGCCCTTGATCGTTCACGACGTCGGGCAGAGTCATCTGCGCTACTATGTTGGTGGGATCCACCAGGTTGTACTGATAACTCAGATAACCCTGGGTGAATTCACCGTAGGAAAGAAAAACCGTGCCGGTGGGATCGACCAGCGGCAGGGTTATGTTGATGTCCTGCCCGGCGAAAAGCGGGATATTGTTCACAACGTTCCCCGGGGTAAAATTCACGTGGCCAAAGATCGGAGTTTCGGCCTGTCCGGTGTTGACCAGGGTCAGCACCTGGTTTTCCCCGGCCACGATGTTCACGCTGTCCACCAGCTCGGAAACCAGGAACCTTTCGTTCATCAGGGGCACGGTGAGGTCAACGTCCCACTGGGGAATTTGCGGTTCGGCGATGTCGCAGGCGCAGAGAGCCAACAGCGCCGCTACCCCCATGGCAAGCAAGTGTTTCATGATCCTGATCCTTTGGCGCCATGCCGGCGCCTGGCAAAAATCTTCTCTGATAACCTTGTTTACAAATGCTGTCTGCATTGTCAAGGTTTTTCGGGAACGCAGGGCGCGCTACGCTAATCCCTGATGGGGACCCGACTCCGCCTGCCAGCCACTTCGCGGCGCACCAGATCCCCAAAAGCCGGATGCCAGGGCCCCGCCACGATGTCCGTTGCGGCGAGGTTGGAAGGCAGGCCCAGCTTGATGACGCGGATCCCGTGCAATTCCGCCAGAGCCCAGTAATCCGCGCAGATCCGGATGGCTTCATCCAGGGTCAGCGGAACATAATCGCCGCGCCGGAACAACTCTTCCAACGGGGTTCCCCGGATCACGATCAGGGGATACAGGCGCAGATACTTGGGTTTCAGATCCGCCAGCGCTAAATGGTTCTCTTGCAGCGTGGCTGCGCTGGATCCCGGCAAACCGGGCAGCAGTTGCACGCCCAGTTCGAAACCCGAGTCACGCACGCGTTTCGCCGCCGCGCAGGCTTCTTTTCCGGTGTAACCCCGTCCGCTGCGTTGCAAGACCGGGGTGGAGAAGTCCTGGATGCCCAATTCGATGGTGCGGATGTTCCGCTCCCGGCACCAGTCCAGCACCGCCTGCTCCACATGAAGCGGATGCGTGGAAACGCGGAACGTGGTGCTGCCATCGCAAACAGCCTGAATGGCGGAAAGCAGGCGCGACCTGTAACCCTCGTCCAAAGCGGTGAAACTGCCGCCGTAGAACGCCACCTGCTTATCCTTGCCGGCGTTTCTGTGGATGAAACTCCGCACTTCCCCGACCGCTTTTTCCAGGTCGAATTCCGCAGCGCCGCTGATCTTGCGTTGATCGCAGTAGACGCAGTTTCCGCCACATCCCATCTGGGGCAAAAAGAGCGGATAGATCAGATATCTGGCGGCCACGTTCACTCCTGGGCTTGGTTCTTTCATTCGGCTGGAATCCTCTTTGCTGAATGCAATAATCGTTCCCCGGACGCCCTATTGAGAGCATTACACTTCACCGGAACACCGGATTGATCCGGGTGTTCCAGCTCATTCATGGCTCTTTTTGCAATCCGGACAGCCAGAAATCGCTTGACACAAATGCACTCTGCGGCAGGCATTCTTGCAAACTCAAAGCCCCTATCAGGAGGTATCATGCGCTTGACGCTGCTGCTGCTTGTACTGCTGTTTCTGGCTGGATGCGTTTTTACCGAGAGCGTGTTCATTGTCAACAAAGACAATTCCGTGGATTTCACTTTCATCAAGAAGATCAGCAAGGAATTGGCCGCCGAGATCGAGGAAAACCCAACCGACGTGAGCGCCGAGGATTCGCTGCGCTACTCCGAACTGGGCATGGCCATCTCCCGTTACGAAGACGACCATTCCGTGGGCACCCAAATCAAAAGGCATTATAAATCCGCCGGAGAACTCAACCAGATTCCCCTTCTGGCCGATTCCACGGCGCTGCAAGGCGCTCCCATGATCCGCGAATCTGCCGGTCAGGGACACACCTTGTGGACCGTATCCTACCGCCCCAACATCCGCAAAATGCTGGCCGGTGGAGGTTCCCAGCCCGATTCTGACGTGGACGAAATGCTGGACACGGTGGAATCCGTGATGAACAACAAGGTCACCTGGAAAGTGCCCTTCGAGGTCGTGGCCACCAACGCCAAGATCCGGAACGACAGCCTGGGCGTCTATACCTGGGAATTCGAAGGCGCGCAGGGAGATTCGATCTACCTGCAATACAAGGTTCCGCGCGGCATTGCCGGCTCGGCCCTGAAACTGCTCTCCGTGAAGTGGCTGGCGCCGATCCTGGGGCTGCTGGCGCTGCTGGCCTTCTTGCTGCTGCGCAAGAAGAAACCCCGGGAGGAAATCTACCGGCAAATTCCCAAGGATACGCCAACCCCTCCACCCGACGACCAACCCTGAGCGCTGAAACACCTGTTGACCCAAGAGCAGGCATTGGCGAGTTTCGCGCCAGATGGCCGGTCCGGCTGGATTTTATGGCTCTCTTCCAAACCGAGTGGGTAAGGATTCGAGAATTGGCAGAATTGGGGTGGGGGCGTCCCGTCGCCACAGAGTCCGCAGGACTCTTCAAAAGCCGGCTCCACCGGCTCTGTCGACCCGGAGGTCGACAGCCCAATCCATGGCGCTCGAATGATGGCGGATAAAACTGACCCACCAAGTTTGAAAGAGAGCCGATTTTATCTGTAATCCATATCTGGCAAGTGTTTATCTTCGTGTTCTGTCCAATTCTTCTTGATTCGAGGTCGTGGCGCTCCGGGGGTTAAGCCTTATGGAACTACCGACGTCCTCGTCGGTTCTATCCCATCGCCAACTCGGTTCTACCTCATCGCCGACCAGGAGGTCGACGTTCCCAGACCGGGGTCGACTTTGTTTTGGAAACACCCTCACCGTAATTGCGGGGTAATTGCGCGCTCATTGCGCGCTTAGCCCGTAGTGAGCGCGCAATTACCCCGCAATGCTCACGAGGGCGAAAAAACTTAGCCCACAGTTGAGCGTAGCAGAACCGTGGTCTTCGCATGTGGCGCCCTCAAGAATCTCAATGTGTCGAAAAACCCGCTTCAGCGGATTTGTCCACAAACTGATCGCCCTTCGGGCTTACCCACCATAGCTGAACTTGAGCCAAAACTCAGTATCTGCAGCAGATCCGGAAACCGGTGGTAGATCCCGTGTAAGTGGCGCTGTTGCTGCTGCGGTTGTCGATCCGGCAATGGATATCCTGGCTGGCCCATCCTCCACCTCGATTCATGCGGCTGTACCCAGTGAGCGGTCCGGTGGGATCGGTCTGCGGTTCAGTGGGATACGAACCCCACCAGGCGTTCCAGACCCATTCGCGCACATTGCCGCTCAGGTCGTAGATGCCGAGTTCGTTGGGCAGTTTCAAGCCCAGGGGATGCGTCGTATCGCCGGCATTGGCAAGCCACCATCCCACCGCGTTGAGATCACTGCTGCCGGCAAAATCCAGGCCGCGGGACCTGATTCCGCCACGTGCCGCGAACATCCATTCCATTTCGGTGGGCAGGCGAAAACCGCCCGCAGTCCAGTCGCAGAACACATTGTTGTGATTTTCAACCAGGGTGTTGGTATCCCAGCCGGCAGGCCAATTGGAGGGATCGGTGCCATAGGTGGAATACCTGTAGCAAGGCTCCAGCGAGTTCAGCATGCTCAGGCGGTTGCAGAACTCGATGGCGTTCAGCCAGGAGACCTCATAGACCGGATGGTCGGGGCCGTCGCCATACTCGGAGGCTGGATCGTAGCCCATCACGTCCAGATATTGCTCCTGGGTGATCTCATATTTGCCCATATAGAATGTGCTGATGGTCACGTCGCCGGTGCCATTGTTGAAGGTTCCGCCCACAACCCGCACCAGTTCGTTGGCGCTGACCTGGTAAAGGGACGCGGCAATGGGGCTGGGATTGTGGCCTGGCTTGAAAGCGCGGGCTTTGATGAGCACGCCGCCGGTTTGCAACACGTGGAAAGCATCGTTATACAGAAGCGAAGAGATTTCCGGATCGGAGCCGTCCAGCGTGTAGCGGATCTCCGCATCCGGGGTCGCGCAATTGATGACGATCAGGGAACCGCTTTCGATCGCGCCTTCCTCTGGAGAGATGAGAGGGGTCGCCACGGTCGCCTCGTAGTTTGCGGCATAAGCGGCAGCAGCGACGGGACTGGGATTCCAGCCGGTCTTGAACGCTTTCGCCCTGATGGTGCCGCTCATGGCTGCTTCCGGAAACACGCCGGGCAAGCTTAGGGGCGCCACATACAAAGAGGATTGCTGGGTCGGATCGCTGCCATCTGCGGTGTAGTAAATCTGCGCGCCTTCCTCGGCACAATTGAGGGAAATGGATTGCCCCACGGTGTAAGAGCCTCCGGGCGGATCGAATACCGGCAGGGGCAGTTGTTTGGTTTGGGTGGTATGGGTGTCGCACGCCGTGAAAAAGATCAGTGCCAGCGCTGCCAGAAGGATCAACCAGTTGCCTTTCATGCTCGCGTTCCTTTCGTAGATGTTGTCCGGGATAGCGATCCATCCGTTCCGTGTATCCCGATGGCAACCTTTTACCCCCCCCCTCAAGATGTCAAGATATTCTTTTGAAACACAAATGGAGAGACTATGCACAAGTCCGTAACACTGCCTTCAGGCGGTCGTTCCACTGCCTTTAGGCGGTGTGCGGTTATCGCAAGGACAAGCTAATCAATGAACATAGGCAGGAATTGTTCGGCGTCACAAAAACCGCGTAAACGCGGTGGAACGACCGCCTGAAGGCAGTGTTACGGTAAATGGATTGCTATTTGTTTAGATGCCGAGTTTCTGGCAGGCGTTGCGGGCAGCTTCCTGTTGGGCGTGCTTTTTGGTGCAGCCCTTGCCGCTTCCCAGCAGTTCCGAGCCCTTGCGCACTTCCACGGAAAAGGTCTTGTTGTGTTCCGGTCCTTCCTCGGCGATGGTCACATAGCGCGGCGGCTCCTGATTGCGCGACTGCATGTATTCCTGCAGGATGCTTTTGTAGTTTACCAGTTCATTGCGCGTGACGGTGGTTTCGTAGTTGGTCATGATCTGGTTCTTGATGAAACGCGTGGCGGAGGCGATGCCGCTATCCAGGTAGATGGCGCAGATCAGGGCTTCGATGGTGTCGCTGAGGATGGAGGGTTTTTTGGCGCCGCCGGATTGGAATTCCTCCGGGCTGAGCAGCAAGTATTTGCCCACGTCCAGTTCCTGGGCCTTGAAGTTCAGATAGGTCTCGGAAACTATCTTGCTCTTGAGTTTGCTGAGTTTGCCTTCCTGCTCGTCGGGATGCCGGGTAAAGAGTTCGCGGGAGACGATGAAGCCAAGGATGGAGTCACCCAGAAACTCCATGCGTTCGAAGGGCGAGGGGGTCTTGTGGTCGTTGAACTGGCGGCGCAGATAGGATTTGTGGGTGAGGGCGGCGCGCAGCAAGGTGGCGTCGTGGAAGTTGTAGTCGATCCTTTTCTGGAACTGCGCCAGGCTCTTTTCCCACTTGGGATACTGTTCCGAAATGCGTTTGCCGTTGAAGTATTCAACGATCCGCTTGATGATGCTGTTCATACTATTTCCGGCGACGCAGGCCATCATGCAGCAAAGCAGTGCCAGCGCGCCGCAGATTACCTCAGACGTATCTTTTGATCACGATGGCGGAGTTGTGCCCGCCAAAGCCCAGGGAATTGGACAGGGCGGCGTTGACCTCGCAGCGTTGAGAAATGTTGGGCACGTAGTCCAGATCGCAGTCGGGATCGGGGTTATGCAGGTTCATGGTGGGATGCAGGATGCCGGTCTCGAGGGTTTTTACGCAAACGATGGCTTCGATTCCCGCAGCTGCTCCCAGCATGTGGCCGACCATGGATTTGGTGGAATTGACCTTTAGTTTGTAGGCGTGCTCGCCGAAGCAGTTCTTCAGGGACATGGTCTCGCCCTTGTCGTTGAGCTGGGTGGAAGTGCCATGGGCGTTCACGTACTGGATGTCCGCGGGCTGCATTCCAGCGTCGGCAATGGCGGCGCGCATGGCTTCCGCGCTGCCCGCACCGTCTTCAGTAGGCGCGGTGATGTGGTAGGCGTCGTCGGTGGCGCCGTAGCCTGCCAGTTCGGCGTAGATCCTGGCTCCGCGTGCCTTGGCGTGCTCGAGTTCTTCCAGGATCAGGATGGCGGCGCCTTCGCTCATCACAAAGCCGTCCCGTTCCGCGTCGAAAGGCCGGGAAGCGGTTTCGGGAGAGTCGTTCCGGGTGGAAAGGGCGCGCATGGCGCCAAAACCGCCCATGGCCAACAGGGTGACTCCGGCTTCGGCTCCGCCGCTCACAATGATGTCGGCATCGCCGTATTGGATGGAGCGGAACGCGGTTCCGATGGCGTGATTGGCGCTGGAGCAGGCGCTCATGACGTTAAAGTTGATGCCCTTGAAGCCGTTTTCGATGGCGATGTGGGCGGCCGCGATGTTGCCGATCATCTTGGGTATGAAGAATGGGCTGATGCGGCGCGGACCCTGGACGTGGTTTTTCACGCATTCCTCGTCGAAGGTGTAGATGCCGCCGATGCCCACACCGGTGATCACGCCGATGCGTTTGCCATCCTGGGCATGAGGTGTGATGCCGGCATCGCGTACAGCTTCGCGGGCGGCGATCATGGCGTATTGGGTGTAGGCGTCCAGTTTGCGCCCTTCTTTTATCTCAAAGTGGTCTTCCACGTGGTAGTTCTTGATCTGGGCGGCGATATGCGTGCTGAGGGCCGAGGTGTCAAAACTGGTGACCGTCGCCACTCCGGAAACGCCCTTGACCAGGCTGTCCCAGGTGTCGGCAAGATTGTTCCCTACGGGTGTGATGGCGCCCATGCCAGTGATTACTACTCTTCTTTTCATATGTGAACCTCACAAAAGTGGACTGAGTGTATTAAACCGCAGGCGGAAAGGATGCGAGCTCCGTTCCAGGCGTCGATAGCCTTTGGCGGGTTGGGAAGAACGAAAAAAAGGAATCAATCCTGATGACAGAAGCCATCAGGATTGATTCGCGGTTTGTTTAAGCCAGCTTTTCCTTGAGGTAGTCGATGGCTTGTCCGACGGTGCGGAGTTTATCCTGATCTTCATCAGGAATGCTGATCGAGAATTCTTCTTCAAATGCCATTACCAGTTCCACTGTGTCCAGGGAATCGGCACGCAGGTCTTCGATGAAGTTAGCGGCGGGAACAATCTGAGATTCTTCCACCCCGAGTTTGTCCATCACGATCTGTTTGACTTTGGCTTCAATATCCATAATTCCTCCTATGTTATTGAAGAGCGTGTTTTATCTTGAAGGGTCGCCCCATTCAATTCCTAGTGCATGGTCAGACCGCCATCTACGGCGAGGGTCTGGCCGGTGATGTAAGCGCTGGCTTCGGAAGCAAGGAACAAGCAGACTTTGGCAACGTCAGCCGGAGTCCCCATCTTCTGAAGCGGGATCACTTTGGCATAGCCGGCCACCACATCTGGTGGGAGTGTGGCGGTCATTTCCGTTTCTATGAAACCGGGGGCAATGGCGTTGACGCGCACTCCCCGGGAAGCAAATTCCTTGGCGCAGCTTTTGGTGAAGGCGATGATGCCGCCCTTGGAAGCCGCGTAGTTGGCCTGGCCAGGATTGCCCATCAGGCCGATCACACTGGCGATGTTGACGATGGAGCCGCTTCTGGCTTTCATCATGTGTTTGAAGGCTTTCTGGGTGCAGATGAAGGTGCCCTTGAGGTTGATGTCCAGCACCAGTTGCCACTCCTCTTCCTTCATGCGAAGGAGCAGGTTGTCACGGGTGACGCCGGCATTGTTGACCAGGCAGTCGATGCGTCCGTGTTTGGCGACGACATCGGCAAAGACGGCTTCCATGGCCGCGCCGTCCGTAACGCTGGCCACATGGCCGGTTGCTGACCAGCCCTGATCCGTCAAAGAACGGACCGCGGCGTCCACATCATCCTGCTTCAGATCCAGGATAACGGTGTGAGCGCCCTGAGCGGCAAAGGCTGAAGCGATGGCCAGTCCGATTCCGCGCGCGGAACCCGTGACCAGGGTGACTGTGCCTTGAACATCGTAAACCATGTTTTCCTTATTTATCCTGCGTTTCCGGCGGTCCGTCTGGTTCCAGGCCGCCCACTAAAGCGTCTAATTCTTCCAGTTTATCCAAATTTAAAACAATAGCATCTTTGTCAATGTTCTTGATCATCCCGCTCAGCACTTTCTGCGGCCCGAATTCGATGAAACGCCGCACTCCGGCGTTCACCATGTAGCGCACGGAATCCACCCAGAGCACCGGCGAAACGATCTGCAGGGCCAGTTTTTCCCGGCTGGCGCTGCCCAGAGTGTTGGGCAAGGCGTCCAGATTGGAGACTACAGGGATCTGGGCGTCGCGGAATTCGGCCGTTTCCATTTCCCGGGCTAGCCAAGCGCTGGCCGGATGGATCAGCGGAGTGTGGAAAGGTCCGCCCACTACAAGCGGCAACACGCGTTTGGCGCCCATGGACTTGGCGATCTCGCCCGCTTTTTCCACCCCTTCCCTGGTTCCGGAGATCACGGTCTGCGTGGGTGTGTTGAAATTCACGGCGCGAACCAAGCCCGCGGCTTCGGCTTCCGCGCAAATGTCCATCACGACCTGGGCGTCCAACCCCAAAACCGCTGCCATGGCGAAGGGCACGCCAGCATTGGCCTGGATCATGAATTCCCCGCGTTTGTGCACCAGATGCAGGGCGTCCTGCCAATCCAGAGTTCCGTTCGCCACCAAGGCGCTAAACTCGCCCAGGGAATGCCCGGCCACGAAATCCGGACGGATGTCGCAGCGGCGCATGAAGGCCTGCAGCGCGCAGATGCTGTGGAAGAGGATGGCGGGCTGAGTGTATTTCGTTTCCTTGAGCGCGTCTTCCGGGCCGTCTTGCATGATGGCGGCCAGATTAGTGCCGTGGGTCTGGTCAAAGTCATTCAAAACCCTGGCGAATTCAGGAAAGCGGGCCACGTAATCCATGGCCATGCCCACGTATTGCGCGCCTTGTCCGGGAAAAACAAATGCCGTTCGCATTCAATGCTCCTTAATACCTGGCCAGAATGCTGCCCCAGGTGAGGCCCGCGCCGAAAGATGTGAGCACGATCATGTCGCCGCGGCGGATCTTCTTGGACCGGATGGCTTCGTCGGCGGCCAAAGGAATGGTTCCGGATGAGGTGTTGCCGTATTTTTCGATATTCACGATCACCTTGCTCATCGGCATGTGCAGTTTTTCCGCCAGGCCTTCGATGATGCGCAGGTTGGCCTGATGCGGGATCACCCAGTCGATGTCCTTGGCCTCGAGTTTGTTGCGGCGCAGCAGCTCATCCGTGGAGGCAAACATCGAGCGGATGGCGTTCTTGTAGATCTTGTTGCCTTCCATATAGACCGTGTGCAGGTTTTTATCCACGGTTTCGTGGCTGGCAGGCATGCGTGAACCACCGGCGGCTTGATAGAGCAGGTCGCTCTGGCTGCCGTCGGCAAAAATGAGGGCGTCGATGATGCGGGAAATATCGCCTTTACCGGCCCGGGAAATGATGGTGGCTCCAGCCCCGTCGCCAAACAGGACGCAGGTGTTGCGGTCGTTCCAGTTCGTGATCTTGGTCAGCACGTCCACGCCGATTACCAGTACGTTTTGGGCGTTGCCGCTCTCCACGAAGTTGCGGGCGACTTCCACGGCGTAGACGAAGCCGGTGCAGCCTGCCGAAACGTCGAAGGCCGGGATGTTTTTCAAGCCCAGTTTCTTTTGCACCATGCAGCCTGTGGAAGGGAAGGGATGGTCGCCGGTGACCGTGCCGACGATGATCAGGTCGATATCCTTGTATTTCACCGAGGAAGCCTCGATGGCGTTCGTCGCGGCGTGCACGGCGAGGTCGCTGGCGGCTTCTTCGGCTGAGGCATAGTGCCGTTCAAACATGCCGGTGCGGGTGCGGATCCATTCGTCGGAAGTCTCGACCAGCTTTTCCAGATCAAAGTTGTTTACTACCTTTTTCGGCGCGAAACTGCCGAAACTGGAGAATTTCGCGTTGTAAAGGGGCATTAGGGCAACCTCTCAAAATACTCTTTGGTGTGCTGGACAAAGCCTGACTGCGCGGTGCGCCCAGCCATGCGGATGGCGTTCTTGATCGCCTTGGCGTTGCTGCGGCCGTGGCTCACGATGCTGGTGCCGTTCAGGCCCACCAGCAAAGCTCCGCCGTACTCCGTATGGTCCAGTTTGTTTTTCAGGTAGCGGTACACCGGGTAGGAAAGCATGGCGCCGAACTTGGCGATCCAATCTTTGTTGAATTGCTCTTTCAGGATGTCGAAAATCGAAATGACCGCGCCCTCGATGGTCTTGAGCACCACGTTGCCCACAAAGCCGTCGCAGACCACCACGTCGCAGATCCCCTTCAGCACGTCCTTGCCCTCGATGTTGCCGATGAAGTTCAGGTCTTTGGCTGCGGAGAGCAGTTGGTGGGCTTCCCGGGAAATGTTGTTGCCCTTGGCGCTTTCCTCGCCGATGTTGAGAAGGGCGACCCGGGGTTGCGGAACCTGGTAAAGATAACTGAAGTAGATGCTGCCCAGTTGGGCGAACTGCACCAGGTTGCGCGCGTCGCAGTCAACGTTGGCGCCCATGTCCAGCAGGATTTCCTGATGCACCTGGGTGGGGATCGTGACCGCTATCGCCGGGCGTTCCACACCCTTGATGCGTCCATAGGCCAGCAGCGAGGCGGCCATGAAGGCTCCGGAATTTCCGGCGCTCAAAGCGGCGTCGGCTTCTCCCGCTTTATGCAGTTCCACCGTCCGGACCATGGAAGAGTCTTTTTTGGAGCGCACAGCTGTGGCGGCATGGTCGTCCATGGTAATGCGCTCCGCGGCGTGTACCACGCGAATGCGCTGTCTGTCGTAGAAATACTTCTCCAGTTCCGCGTTCAGAACTTCCGCGTCGCCCACCAGCAAAATTTGCTCGCAGTAGTCCTCTTTGATAGCCTGGACCGCGCCCTCGACCTCCGGATATGGGGCTTTGTCGCTTCCGAAGGCGTCTAAGGCGATGCGCATATTACTCCGCGGCGGCTTTGATCTGCTTTCCGGAATAAGTGCCGCATTTGTCGCAAACGTGGTGCGGCCGTTTCGGCTCGCCGCATTTGCTGCAGGTGCTTACTGCCGGAGCTGTGAGCGCGTCGTGGGTTCTGCGTTTATCTCTGCGTGTTTTCGAGGTCTTTCTTTTTGGAACTGCCATGGGTTCTCCTTATGAATGTCTTTCTGCTTCAAGCGCCGGAACGGCTCAGGAAATGCCGCAAGGGTATTGGTTTGCCGTCAGTTAAGAAGCATCCTGCAGCCAGCGCGTACAAATATGTTGTAAGGGCAAGATCCTGGTCAGGCGCATTTTTGTCAATGAAAATCGCTAAACCTAAGCCTTGCTTTTAGTTACCGCCAGCCCGCTGCGCCCCCTGCGCTTTAGATCCGGGCAGTCCGCCGCTTTCTGGTTTGTTCGCGCACTGCCAGTAGCGGAAGAATGCTCAGCCAGCGCAGGATTCCGCCGATACCGAATACCACCTGTTCCGGCTCCAGCACCTTGGCTCCCAGGTTAAGTTGCCCGGGAAACAGCACCCCGGTGAGCAGCGTGGAGGCCATCATGCTCACTCCGGCGATGGCTCCATAGACCGCACTGTAAGTCTGTTCGCGGCCTTTTCCGGCTATCGCCAGCACAAAGTTGGTGGTCACCACCCCGTTTCCCGCCCACATGAACCCCGAGATCAGGGCTTCGAACCACAGCACGCTGTAGTTCTGGGGCGTCATCGTTAGCCACAGCATGGGATTGAAGCCGCCCAAAAGCACGCAGATGACCATCGCGGTCTTGTTGCCCCAGCGGTCGATGAACCTGCCCCAAAACGTGTAGGAAAGCAGCGAAGAGGCCATGTGCAGGGTGCCGTAGAGCTGCATCTGAAACATGCTCATGTGCAGTTTCTTGAGCATGAAGGGACCCCAAAACGCGCTCCCCACGCCGATCGCCAGCATCCACCAGACACCGAACGCCAGCAGCAAACGGAAATTCTTGTTGCCGAAAGGCTCCAGGAATTTCTGCCGGAGGGCGATCCGCTGCTGCAGCGAGCGTTTGCGGTCGGGCTGCCTGGCCAGGATCATCAAGCCGATGAAGCCCAAAACCGCCGCCAAAACGAACACTCCGGCCAGAAAACGCGTCTGGTTTTCCGGAGTGAAAAACCGCGCCGGATCCAGCCAGCGTGTGGAAATCCCCCTTAGCGCGCCGCCGCCCTTCTCAAACAGGTCGGTGCAGAAACTGAAGGCGTAGCCCACCACAAGGCCCGCCATCACCAGGATCTGGTTGCGTTTGGCGAAGAAGCGCCCCCTGATGCCGATGGGAATGAGGTCGCTGACCCAGGCGATCCAGATGTTGCCTCCGATGGCCTGCAAACCCGCGCTGGCAAAGAGCAGCGCCAGCAGAAAGGCGATCCCGGTTTGGGGATTGCGGAAGAGCAGCGCCGCGCCGATGAAAAAACTCAGGAAACGTCCGGACGCCGTGACCGCGATGCACACCCTCCGCCTGCGTTTCAGCCGGTGCATCAGCGCCACGCCCAAGGGCTGGAACACCGCGGAAACCTGGCCCAGCGCGCTCAGGATGCTGAACTGCACCGGCGACGCGCCCAACAGGACCATGAACTTGGTGATGAAACTACTGCCGATGTTGGCCAGGTTGCCATAGATCTGCGCGAAGATGCCTTCAAAGATGGAAACGCGGTAAGCGCGCGACACCACGTAGCGTTTCCGCTGGGCCTGGCGAGATCTGGTTTGTCGGCTGTCGGGCGATTCCTGCAAGTTCCTGTATCCTCGATCCGTTCTGCGTTTCTGCTCCCCGCTGGCTTGGTTCGCCGCCGGGGAGAATCCCTTTTGCCCAAAGGGCGTATCTTGTCCAGAACTTGTTTGAAATTCCTGGCCTGGCTCCCGCGATCATTGCGGGGTAATTGCGCGCTCAATACGGGCAAAGCGCGCAATGAGCCCGCAGTGACCGCGCAATGATCGCGGGAGCGCTGCACGTACCGGAACACTGGATTTATCCGGTCGGACCGCTGGATTTATCCGGCTTTTACGGGAAAAACCGAATCTTGCGCGAATTGGGATGTTGATACAGTCTCTGCAAAACCAGATGAATCTGGTGGACCGACCGGTTGAAACCGGTGTTCCGGAAATGCCTCCCGCCTCAGTTTCTGATTGACAGAAACGCGGAGGCGTTTTTTTGTTGCTGACACTTTATTAAGCAGAGGATTCCGATTATGAAACCCTACATCGTTACGGGCGGCACGCTGGTCACTTTCGATCCCGCGCAACCAGTTCTGCAAAATCAGGGCATTTTGGTGGAAGACGGCCGGATCATCCGCATCGCTCCTGTCGCGGAACTATCGCTCATCCAATGCGAGCGTGTGGACGCTTCCGGCAAGATCGTGATGCCCGGCCTGATCAACGCGCACCACCACTTCTACTCCACTTTGGTGACTGGATTGGGCAAAGCCGCGCCGGCCAAGGATTTCAACGCCGTGCTGGAAAACTTGTGGTGGCGCCTGGATAAAAAACTCCGCCTGGAAGACGTGTATGTAAGCGCGCTGGTCTCGGCCCTGAACGCCATCAAGCATGGCTGCACCACGGTTATCGACCACCATGCCAGCCCCGGCGCCGTAACCGGATCCCTGGCCCAGATCGCCCAGGCCCTGAAGGAATGCGGCATCCGCGGCTCCCTCTGCTACGAGGTTTCAGACCGGGATGGCGCGGAGATCTGCCAGGCCGGCATTCAGGAAAACGTGGACTGGCTGCGCCAGCTGCGCTCACATCCGGATCCCCTGCTGCAAGGGCTGTTCGGCATGCACGCGGCGTTCACGCTTTCCGACGCCACTCTCAAGGAAATCGCCGATTGGGTGGAAAAACTCGGCTGCGGCACGCATATCCACGCCGCGGAAGCGGAATCCGACGAACTTTACAACGTCCAGCACCACGGCAAACGCGTCGTGGAACGGCTCTGCGACTTCGGTTTGGTAAATAAAGATAGCATCCTGGCGCACGGAGTGCATCTGAACGCCCGCGAAATGATGCTGGTGGCGGATTCCGGCGCCGCGCTGGTTACCAATCCGCAATCCAATTTGAACAATGCCGTGGGCATCGCGGACGTGTGCAAAATGGCGGAATTGGGCGTCACCGTGGGCCTCGGCACGGATGCCATGACGGTGGACATGCTGGAGGAACTGCGCGTGGGGATCTGGGCGCAGCACTTGCGGCAAAGCGATCCCTCCAAAGGCTTTATGGAGTTGGCGCTGGCCCTCGTGCAGAATAATCCGCGCATCGCGCAGAAATACTGGGGACCCGGGCACGGCATCCTTGCCGATGGCAGCCCCGCGGACCTCATCTTCGTGGATTACGAACCGCACACGCCGCTCAACTCCGAAACCTGGCTGGGACACCTGGTTTACGGGATTTCCCAAGCCGCGGTGAATACCACCATCTGCGCCGGCGAAATCCTGATGTGGAACGGGCAATTGGCCTTGAGCGTGGATGAAAGCGAGGTCAAAGCGCGTAGCCGCGAACTCGCCAAGGCATTGTGGGATAGGTTTTAAGCATGCTGGTTAGACAATCAGAGAGATTATGATCAAGCACTTGGACTACCTGATTAATCATACAAGTGTTCTTGTTAATGCCCCGCAGGGGCAAAACAACTTAGCCCAGGATGTAGCGCAGCGGAATCCTGGGATTCCCGATACGCCTCCTGACCAAAAAGCCCCGCAAGAGCAAAACAACTTAGCCCAGGGTGGAAACCCTGGGATCCAAAGACGGTTTAATTCACCACAAAGCCCCGCAGGGGCAAAACAACTTAGCCCAGGGTGGAGCGCAGCGGAACCCTGGGGTTACCGATACGCCCCCTATCCGCAAAGCCCCGTAGGGGCGGCACATTGAGATAACATGGCACACTCGTTTTGTCAACTCGCCGTTCACATCATTTTCGGTTTGGAAAGGCACCAGAGGTTTCTGGACGATTCCTTCCACCCCTACATCAACGGCATCATTACCAATCACAAAGGCCATCCCGTGGCCATCAACGGAACCCAGGACCATGTCCATATCCTGTGTTATCTGCCCCGGGATATGTCCATCGCGGATTTTGTGAGGACCATTAAAAGCAATTCTTCCAAATGGTTCAACGCGCAAGGCAAGGGCAGGATGAACTGGCAGGAAGGCTATGCTGCCTTCGGCGTAAGCCACACCAACATTCCCATCGTGAAAAAGTACGTTGACACTCAGAAGGAGCATCATAAGGTACATACCTTCGAAGCCGAGATTAAGAAGTTCTGCGAGAAAATCGGACAAGCCCATGTCTGTGATGAATGGTTCCCTGCAGAGTGAAATGTGCCACCCCTCCGGGGTTTATAGCTTGTGGGCGGAATCCCTGACCCCAGGGTTCCGCTGCGCTGCACCCTGGGCTAAGTGGTTGCATCCCTTCGGGATTGGCCTCAGGATAAATGTTTCGGGCAAATGAGATGATACCTGAGTTCAGGTCTGGGACATCGCAGCTGTATGAATGGGACAACGGCCAATTTTAGATCACAAGGAGCATTAACCGTGTTTGAAAAGATACTGGCTCAAGCCAAATCGCTGGAAAGCGATAGCATCCGCTACCTTTCCGATATGATCCGCATTCCCGCCTTTTCTACGAAAGAAAAGGAGGTGGTGGAATACATCCTTCTGCAGATGCAGGATGCCGGTTTCGACGAGGCGTTCATCGACCCCCTCGGCAATGTGCTTGGCCGCATCGGAAACGGCGAGCGGGTCTTGGCCTTCGACGCGCATATCGACACCGTCTATCCCGGCGACCTAAGCCTCTGGGATTTCGATCCCTTCGACGCGCATGTGAAGGATGGCATGGTCTGGGGCCGAGGTTCCGTGGACCAGGAAGGCGGAATGGCGTCCATGCTCACTGCGGCGCGCATCATCAAGGACCTGGGCTTGAACCGGAAATTCAGCATCTGGTTCACCGGCACCGTGATGGAAGAGGATTGCGACGGCCTCTGCTGGCAATACATCATCAACGAGGACAAGATCGTCCCGGAACTGGTTGTGATCACAGAACCTACCAATATGAACATCTATCGCGGACACCGAGGCCGCATGGAAATGCAAGTGCACGTCAAAGGCCTTTCCTGCCATGGTTCCGCACCTGAAAGGGGCGTAAACGCCGTCTACAAGATCAGCCGCATCGCCCTCGAGATCGAAAAACTGCATGAACGGCTGCGGACGGACGCCTTTCTGGGCAAGGGAAGCGTCTGCGTGACAGAAGTTTACTTTACCGGACCCTCGCAATGCGCGGTACCGGATAGCGCGCGCATCCATCTGGACAGGCGTCTCACAGCCGGCGAAACCAGGGAATCAGCAGTGGCGGAAGTGCGCCAGGCCTGCGAACTTGCCGGCGAAGCGGATGCGGAAATCGAAGTGCTGACCTATTCCGAAGCCGCTTTCACCGGGCTGGTTTACCCCACCGCCAAGTATTTCCCCACCTGGGTCACGCCATCTGATTCACCCTGGCTCAAAGCCGCGGAAAGCGCTTATGCGCAGACACTTGGAAGAACCCCCAAGGTGGATAAATGGACCTTCTCCACCAATGGCGTGGCTATCGCCGGCCTGCATAAGATCCCTTGCATCGGCTTGGGTCCGGGCAACGAAATCTATGCCCACGCGCCCAACGAAGCAACGCCCATCCAGCATCTGACCGAAGCCGCCGCGTTTTATGCCGCGCTGGTGTACCAACTGAACCAATGACGCATTTCCAATGCTTTCGCTGCATTGATTGCGGCGCGGAATACGCCCTCGACGATGTTCGCTACCTGTGTCCGGTTTGCGGCCAGGATTACCGGTCGGGAATACCTTTGCCGGGCGTTCTGGAAGCGGTTTTTGACTACGCCCAGATCGGTCTGGAATGGAAACAGCGTACCTCTCTGGAGTTGTTCAGCGCGCTGGAGTTGGAGTTCTATCCGCCTCTGCCAGTTGGTAATACGCCGCTGTTTCAGGCAGGACGCCTGGGCAGGGATCTGGGGTTGCCAAACCTCTATATCAAGAACGACGGCCTCAATCCTAGCGGCTCCTTGAAAGACCGCGCTTCGCTCTTGGTGGTTGCGGAAGCCAACCGCTTGGGGATCAAGGATATAGTCTGCGCTTCCACAGGCAACGCTGCGTCTTCATTGGCCTGTTTATGCGCTTCCGCTGGCAAAACTGCCGTGATCTTCGCTCCGGCTTCGGCTCCCGCGGCTAAACTGGCGCAAATCCGCGTGCACGGCGCGCAACTGCATTTGGTGGATGGCACTTACGACGACGCTTTCCGCGCCGCGATGGAATACTCACAAAAGCATGAGTGCCTGAACCGCAACACCGCCTACCATCCCTTTACCATCGAGGGCAAGAAGACTGCCGGACTGGAAATCTTTGCCCAGATGGGTTATGCGGTGCCAGATTGGATCGTGGTGCCCGTTGGCGATGGCGTCATTCTGGCCGGGATCCGCAAAGCCTTTTACGACCTTCAGCAAAGCGGTATCATAAGCACGCTGCCACGTTTGCTGGCTGTGCAGGCGGAAAGTTCGGACGCCATCACATCCTATTGGGAAAGCGGAGAGTATCGCGATGCCACAAACCCTTGCACCGTAGCCGATTCCATCTCCGTGGTCACGCCCAGCAACGCGCATCTGGCCAGGCAGGCCTTGCTGGAAACAAGGGGCAAAGCGCTGCGGGTTTCAGACGCGGAGATCCTTCTGGATCAACAAGAACTGGCACGAAAAACCGGCGTCTTTGCCGAACCATCCTGCGCGGCGACTCTGTCCGGCTTGAAAAAAGCCCTGGCTTGGGGCTGGATAAAGCGCTCCGAATCCGTGGTCCTGCTCATCACCGGGCATGGGCTAAAGGACATCAGTGCAGTCAGATAAACTCTATCCCGGGATTTGCGATTTCCACGTCCATGTGGGCGAACGCAGCTGCGGTTATGTTCTCCGCGACGACTTCGCGGCTCTGGACAAACTGGCCCAAAAGCACGGCATGGCGGCAATCGGCGCGTTTGTAACGGAGGAGGCGGGGCTTTCCCTCCATGATAAACTCAGACGGATGCAAGACGACGCCAGGCGGCATTTCAACGGCCATGTGCATTGGCATCTAACTCCCGTAAGCGCTTCCCTGGATGAAGTTTATCCGCTGCTTGAAGAGGGCTGCGACCTCAAGTTTTACACCACCTATAAACAGGCCGGGCTGTATTCCTCCTACGAGCGCATCGGACGCTGGATGCAGGACTTGGGCGGCCTCAAACCACGCATGCTGGTGCATTGCGAAGACGACGCGATTGTGGCAGAGGCCAGCGCCCGGCATCCTTTCCAGACGCCGTTCGACCATACTCTGCGGCGTCCCGAACAAGCGGAAATCCAGGCCGTGGACCGAATCCTAAACCTCTCTGTTAAAAACACTTACCCGGTCCATATCGTCCATGTTTCCACTCCTGGGGCAGCCATTCTGATCAAGGAAGCCAAGGCCGCCCATCCCTTCATCACTTGTGAGACCGCGCCGCATTACTTGCTATGCAACGAGGACCGGCTCAAAGGCGAAAACGCCCACCGCTGGCTCTGTACGCCGCCCTTCCGTTCCGAACGTTCGCGCGGTTTGCTGGTCGAACTGTTGCAGGATGGGGTTTTCGACATCCTCGCCAGCGACCATTGCGCCTTTACTTCGGAAGACAAAGACCGCTTTCGCGGCCATCCTGAACGGGTACCGACGGGCATTCCGGGTTTGGAATCCCTTTTTCCCTCAAGTTACTGTCAGTTGGTGGATACGGGGCGCATCAGCCTGGAACGGCTCGTGGACCTGTGTTGCTTGCGTCCGGCCAGTTTGATGCAAGTGGAGGCGAAGCCTGAATGGACCCTGAACCAACTGTTGGGCAAGGAGATGGACAATGAAAGACCAGCCAGCCTTCCGTAACGACGGAGTGGCTAAAGTCACCGGCAGGGCTTGTTACACCGACGATCTGAGCCTGCCGGGAATGTTGCACGCCGTGCCCGTTTACAGCGATCTTCCGCGGGCGAAACTCGTCTCGATCGACGCCTCGGAAGCGTTGCAACAGCCTGGCGTTATAGCAGTTATCACCGCCAGGGACATTCCGGGCAGCGTCCGCTTCGGCCAGATCATCAAGGACTATCCCACTCTGGCTGATGCTGATATCAACTCCACCGGCGACGTTCTGGCTTTGATCGTGGCGGAGACCCGGGAACAGGCCATTGCCGCCATTCCTCTGGTGCGCATGGAGTTAGAGCCGCGCATCCCCATTCTCGATCCAGAGGAGGCAATGCTTCCCGGTGCCGAGATCCTGCACCCCTCCCACGGTTCCAATCTCGCCAACTACCATCGTGTGCGCAGAGGCTCTATGGAAACTGGTGAAGCGGAATCGGACCTGATTGTCGAACAGGAGTTTAGCACTTCCCGCATCGAACATGCCTATCTGGAGCCGGAATCCGCGCTGGCGCAACTGCGTCCCGATGGAGTGATGGAAGTATATGGCAGCATGCAACATCCCTTCTCCACCCGGCGTTTCGTAGCCTCCACGCTGGGCTTCGAACTCAAGGACGTCGAGGTCAAAACCGTGCCCATGGGTGGAGGTTTTGGCGGCAAGGACGACACCGCGGCCCTTGTTTGCGCCCGGGCAGCACTCTGCGCCTGGATTTTGCGGCGCCCGGTGAAGATCAACTATACCCGGGAATGGAGCCTGCGGGAAAGCTACAAGCGCCATCCCTATAAGATGCACTATCGCATGGGCTTGAGCAAAGACGGGTTGATCCGCTCCGTGCATGTCCGCATGGTGGCTGACGGCGGCGCTTACTGCAGCGTAACACCCTGGGTCACATGGCGTTCCACGGTCCAGTGCTGCGGCTGTTACGAGGTGCCGAACGTCCACTGCGACGTCTATGGCGTCTATACCAACAACATCTTCTGCGGCGCGATGCGCGGTTTCGGATCGCCGCAAGTGAATTTCGCCATCGAGCAATTGGTGGAAATGGCCGCTGAAAAGTGCGGCCTGGACGAGATCGAGTTCCGCCGCCGGAATATGGTGCGGCAGGGTTCGACCACCGTCACCGGTCAGGTTTTGGACACGCATGTGGTATCCCTGCAACAGGTTATGGATGCTGTTCGGAACGAGATCGACTATTCCACCAAGCGCAAGAACTGCTCCCTGGGCGACACCACCCAGTCGGAATGGTATGGCATCGGACTCGCTATCAGTTACCGCGGCATGAGTTTAGGCGCCGAGGGCACCGACTTCAATTCCGCCATAATCAGCGTCCAGCCCGATGGCTCGGTGTTGTTGGAAACAGGAGTGCACGAGAACGGCCAGGGCTCCGAATCCGCCATGCTGCTGCTCGCTTCCGAACAACTGGGCCTGCCGCTCGAACGCCTAAGATACAGGCTGCCATCCACTTCCAGTATTCCCGATGGCGGCACCACCGTGGCTTCACGCGGAACGATCATGGGAGGCGGCGCGGTCGTCAATGCCGCCAAGATCCTGAAAGACATCATCATCGAAGCAGTCCAGAAATATTCGGGCCAAGAGGCAGCGCGTTTTGCAAATGAAGGGCTGCTCGACGCAAACGGCTCTTTACTAATGACTTGGAACGATGCCATCCGCCTCTGTTACTCCAACCAGGTTTACCCCTATGCTTTCGGCGTATTTCAGGCCCCGCAAGTGACTTGGGACGAGCATACCGGACAGGGTAACGCGTATTTCACATGGGTTTACGGATGCCAGGCAGTGGAACTGAAGGTCGATCCCAAATCTGGCGTTGTCACGCTGCTCAACATGGTCGCAGCGCACGATGTGGGCAAAGCGGTCAACCAGGCCCTCGTCAAAGGCCAGTTCTACGGCGGAATGGCGATGGGAGCGGGCTACGGCCTGCTGGAAGAATGCATCTGCGCAAATGGCAAGGTCGTTCCCGCAAACCTGCATCAATACCGCATCCCGAGGAGCACCGACCTGCCGGAAATGACGGCCATCATCGTGGAAAACCCCGATCCCAACTCACCTTCTGGTGCCAAGGGCATCGGCGAACCCACCAACGAACTCATGGCTCCGGCCATCGCCAACG
>CAYSAT010000004.1:0-17876 GCA_964429035.1 uncultured Candidatus Cloacimonadota bacterium
CGGTAACGTCTCAGAAAGTGGTGTATAAGGATTTTGACTTGACATAAAAATAGTCGAGCCACTGTTACAACCTACGAAAGACCAATCTCAAAGGAGTAACGAATGGCTCGAACACAAAGCAAAGCACGCAGGTATCAGGATGTCTGGGACATCGTATGTTCATTTTTAAGTGGAGATCATCCTGAGTCCCTTTTCAAGTTACTGGAAGAATTTGTCAACATCGTAATTCACGTTGACGCCTGTTTACGCTATGACAAGGATCCGTTCAAGCGTAGATCGAAAGGCAGCAACAACTTCAATGGTACACGATCCAGGGGTTTGCGGACAGCCGAGGGCGATCTGGAACTTCTGATCCCCAAAATGCGCAAGGGATCATATTTTCCCGGATGGTTGGAGCGTTGGGACAAGTTGAGCCTGGGTTTCAGGTCCATAGTGGCCAACGCTTACGTTTCGGGTGTATCGACCCGCAAGATGGCCCATTTGTTCTCTGATTTGGGCATGGACAATGTCGATAAATCCTTGGTCTCGCGTATCACGTCGATGCTGGAGGAACGCATTGACCGCTGGCTGGGCAAGCAGATCCAGAGGGAATATGGGGCTGTTTGGCTTGACGCCACTTACACCGATATCTTGTGCGAGGTTGATGAAAGCCATTCCCGGCCTTACAAAAAGAGCGTCGCCATCCTGGTTGCCATGGCAATCGACGGGCAGGGCAAAAAAGAGATCCTGCATTTCAAGATTTGCAGCAGCGAGAGTTATTCCAACTGGCGGAGTTTCCTTGAGGACCTGCTGCACAAAGGGTTGGAATCGGCAGAGTTGTGGATCTCGGACGATCATAAGGGTTTGCGCAAGGCGCTGAACCGGTTATGCACGGGGCAACTCCATCAGCGCTGTATCGTCCATTGGGGCAGGGACCTGCTGAATCACATCCCCCAAGTCAGCCAGCACCGGTATAAACCCCTGATCGCCAAGGTCCAGACTGCCAAGTCCGTAGAGGAGTTTGATGAGTACTTCGACAGCCTGGTCGCCCTAGCCAAAGAAGACGGGTATGAGACCGTTTTGGATTTCTTACATGCAGGCAGGTTGGAGATTACCACCTACCAGCAGTTTCCTCCGGAGTATTGGAGCAAACTCAAGTCCACCAATCCGATTGAAAGGCTGAACAAAGAACTCAGGGCCAGGGAAAAGTCTATCAACCTCTTCACAACCTATACCAGCATCAAGCAGATCTACGGCTATGTCCTGATGATCCAGGATCAGGCCTGGGCGATAGCAGGGTCCTATCTGATCACCCCTCCGGAGGAAGAAAACTTGATCACATACATGAGACATTGGGCACACCCAAAGGATCAGAAAACGCTGCTCTCTGCATCATCTAACTGATTAACTGACATAATATTGAGATGATCTATCTGATAATGTCCCGGATAGGGTTAAGGGAAACTGCGCTCATTTTCGGCGATTTTGATGGGGTCTGCCCGCGGGCAGACCCCATCAAATCCCTTGACTCATATCAGCGTTAAAAGATCCTAGACCTTAAGGGTTTCATGCGCTATCAGACAAACCCTTAATGCGCAGTAAACGCATGAAAACTTAGGCAAAACAATACTAGGTATGGCTTTCGGCAAGGTGTAGCACTATACACCACTTGTTGAGACGTTACTCCCATCCACTTTCCTTGCTCCGGCGTCACGGCGTCAATCAAGTCTTAATCAAGCCTTAATCACTTGTCTATTATTAACGCTTGATTAAGGCTTGATTAAGGCTTGATTAACGCTAATCTCCCAGGGTGCGATAGCAACAAATCGTTAACATCATACATGTCAGGCGAAAAGATTATGCGATCAGAACGATGCTCGAATTAAGAGATATATCTTACTGTGGTATAATTGATAAACAACAATGTGCTCGCAGTTGGGGTGGGTCAGGGAAGGGGCATGTTTACGCGTGTATCGTAACTGCATATCCAGCATATGATTAATCAATTAACGCGCACATCTTTGGCCCCGGATTTACGCGGAATTCCAAGGCGGGAAAAATGACTCTCTAAAGCATTGATAGATATGCAAATAAAAAATCAGTTTTATCTCGGATTGTTCTTGACAGAATCCCCATATCTAACATTATGGCAACCAGATATGGGCATGTTTGCCGAATCTGCCGGAGTTAGCGCGGCAAGGGTCTGGCAGACATAGATTTAACATATAGGAGAGAATAGATTATGCCTGATTCGAAGTATGATGCCAAAAACATTAAGGTGATGAAAGGTTTGGAAGCGGTGCGCAAAAGGCCCTCGATGTATATCGGCGGGACCAGCGAACGCGGCCTGCATCACCTGGTTTACGAAGTGGTGGACAATTCCATAGACGAAGCCCTGGCCGGGCATTGCGACCAGATCAAGGTAACGATCACCAAGGCCGGCGAGGTCGAGGTTGACGACAATGGCCGCGGAATTCCCGTGGATTGGCATGAAGAGCTTAAAATGCCAGCGGTGCAAGTGGTTATGACGGTTTTACATGCCGGCGGGAAGTTCGATTCCAATTCCTACAAGGTCTCGGGCGGCTTGCACGGCGTAGGCGTTTCAGTGGTGGTGGCGCTTTCCGAATACCTGGAAGTCCGCATCCACAAAGACGGCCAGATCCACTACCAGCGTTATGAGCGGAGCCACGCGGTCACTGGCCTGGAAATCGAGGGGCCAACCAATCGCCGGGGAACCGTGATCAAGTTCAAGCCGGACGACACCATCTTCGAGACGGTGGAATTCAGCTTCGACTATCTGACCACGCGTCTGCGCGAACTGGCCTTTCTGAACCGGGGTTTGCGCATCATCCTCAAAGATGAGCGCACCGACCGCATGCACGACTTCAAGTACGATGGCGGGATCCGCGAATTCGTGGAATTCCTGAACCAGAACAAGAAACCCATGGGCTCGAATCCCATCCACGTGAGCCAGACCAAGGACGACCTGGATCTCGACCTGGCACTGCAATACAACGAAGGCTACCAGGAAAACATCTTCAGCTTCGCCAACAACATCAACACCACGGAGGGCGGCACCCACCTCAGCGGCTTCAAGAGCGGCCTCACCCGCGCCGTCAACACCTACATTAAGAACGCCGATCTGCTCAAGAACGAAAAGGTCAATCCCTCCGGCGAAGACATCCGGGAAGGCTTGACCGCGGTGGTGAGCGTAAAGATCTCCAATCCGCAGTTCGAAGGCCAAACCAAGACCAAGCTGCAGAACAGCGAGGTGGAGGGCTTCGTCAATTCCGTGGTCTACGAAAAGTTGATGACCTATTTCGAGGAACATCCCGCCGAGGCCAAATCCATCACCATGAAGAGCATCCTGGCTGCACGTTCACGCGAAGCGGCACGCAAGGCGCGCGAACTCACGCGGCGCAAATCCGTGCTGGAAAGCGGTTCGCTGCCGGGCAAACTGGCGGATTGCACGATCACCGACCCCGCGTTGACCGAGCTGTTTCTGGTGGAGGGTGATTCCGCGGGAGGCAGCGCCAAACAAGGCCGGGACCGCGCTTACCAGGCGATCTTGCCACTCTGGGGCAAAATGCTCAACACCGAAAAAGCCCGCGTGGACAAGGTGCTCAACAACGACAAGATCTCTCCGATCATCCTGGCCATCGGTGCCGGGATCGGCCAGGACTTCGACATCACCAAGATCCGCTACGGAAACATCATCATCATGGCCGACGCGGATGTGGACGGAGCGCATATTAGCACTCTGCTGCTGACCTTTTTCTATCGCTATATGAAACCCCTGATCGAAAATGGCAACGTCTACATCGCCAAACCGCCATTGTTTTTGGTCCGCAAGAACAAGCAGAAGCTGTATGTGTTCTCGGAAGAGGGGCGCGACGCGGCGATCAAGGAACTGGGCGAGAAAGGCGTTTACGTGCAGCGTTACAAAGGCTTGGGCGAAATGAATCCCGAGCAGCTGTGGGAAACCACGATGAATCCCGAAACCCGCACCATGGTGTCCGTCAAGATGGACGACGCCATCGAGGCCGACCGGATTTTCACGATCCTGATGGGCGAAGAGGTCGAACCCCGCCGGGAATTCATCCAGGCCAATGCCAAATTCGTCAAGAACCTGGATATCTAAAGGAAGCTGGAGAATAGAATGGACGATAAAACCAAGATAATCAACGTACAAATAGAAGACCAGATGCGCCAGGCTTACCTGGATTATTCCATGAGCGTGATCGTCGCGCGGGCTTTGCCGGATATCCGCGACGGCCTCAAACCCTCGCAGCGGCGCATCATTTTTGCCATGCACGAGCTCAACCTTACGCCCGGCGGCCATTTCCGCAAATGCGCCAAAATCGCCGGCGACACCTCCGGAAACTACCATCCGCACGGCGAACAGGTAGTGTATCCCACCCTGGTGCGCCTTGCCCAGCCCTGGAACATGCGCTATCCCTTGATCGACGGCCAGGGCAACTTCGGCTCCATCGATGGCGATCCGCCGGCAGCCATGCGTTATACGGAAGCCCGGATGCAGAAGATCACCATGGATATGCTGGAGGAACTGGAAAAGGACACCGTGGATTTCAAGTCCAACTACGACGAAACCCGCAAGGAGCCTGAAGTTTTCCCCACCCGGATTCCCAACCTGCTGGTGAACGGCTCGTCCGGAATCGCCGTAGGCATGGCCACCAACATGCCTCCGCACAGCATTTCCGAGGTTTGCGACGCCGTGATCGCCCTGATCGACGATCCGGAACTGGACGCCGAAGGTTTGCGCCAATACATACAAGGTCCGGATTTTCCCACCGGCGGCTACATTTTGGGCACAGACGGGATCAAGGATTATTTCCAAACAGGACGCGGCAGACTGCTGATCCGCGGTGAAGCCGAAATCGAGCCCAGAAACAAGGAACAGGATTCGATCATCATCCGCTCCATCCCTTACCAGGTTACCAAAACCGCACTCATCGAAAAGATCGTGGAACTGGTAAAGGACAAGCGGATCGATGGCATCAGCGATGTCCGCGACGAATCGGGGCGCGACGGAATGCGCCTGGTGATCCACATCAAACGCACCGGCGACGCCAACACCGTACTCAACCAACTCTATAAATACACCCAGTTGCAAACCACGTTCGGCGTGATCAACCTCTGCCTGATCGATGGGGTACCGCAGGTTGTGAGCATGAAAGACATGCTGATGAACTTCATCGAATTCCGGCACGACGTAGTGCTGCGCCGCACCCTGTTCGAACTCCGGAACGCCGAGGAGCGCCTGCACATCCTGGAAGGATTGAAGATCGCGCTGGACCATCTGGACGAGGTGATCGCCACTATCCGCGCTTCACAGACCCCTCCGGAAGCCAGCGAACAATTGCAGGCGAAGTTCGGCCTCTCCGAGATCCAGGCCAAAGCCATATTGGATATGCGTTTGCAGCGCCTCACCGGACTGGAGCGCGAAAAGATCGAGACCGAATACCAGGACCTCCTGAAAACCATCATCCGGCTGAAAGAACTGGTGGAAAAGCGCGAATTGCGCATGAAACTGGTCAAGAAGGAAACCAAGGAAATCCGGGATAAGTTCGGCGACGTCCGCCGCACCAAGATCCTGCACAACTACAGCGGCATCCTGAACCGGGAAGACATGATCGCCGACGAACTGATGGTGGTCACGATCACCCACGACGGCTATGTGAAACGCCTGCCCATCGACACCTACAAGGTCCAGCATCGCGGCGGAAAAGGCCTTTCCGGTTCCAACCTCAAGGAAGAGGACATCATCCAGTACATCTTCGTGGCCTCCACGCATTCCTATATCCTGCTCTTTACCGACCACGGCAGATGCTACTGGCTAAAGGTGTTCGAGATTCCCGAAGCAGGCCGCACAGCGCGCGGAAAAGCGATCGTGAACCTGGTGCAGTTCCAGGAAAAGGAAAAGATCCGGGCTTTCGTGACCCTCAAGATCTTCTCGCCGGAAGAGAACGTGGTGATGTGCACGCGCAACGGCACGATCAAGAAGACCGCGCTTTCCGCCTTTAGCCGTCCGCGTTCCAGCGGCATTCTGGCGATCAAGCTGATGCCCGGTGACGAGCTGATCGACGCCCGCATTTCCGAAGGCAATGACGAGATCATCCTGGCGACCAAGAACGGCTTCTGCAACCGCTTTAGCGAAAAGGATTTCCGCAAGACCGCCAGATTTACGCGGGGAGTGCGAGGCATCCGTCTGCGCGATGAGGATTACGTGATCTCCATGAGCATCATTTCCCAGGAAGACGTGATCGAAAACGGCACGCCCAGCGGGAAAACCATCCTGGCCATCAGCGAAAACGGATTTGGCAAGCGGACCCTGATCTCCGCCTACACAGCCACCAGGCGTGGCAGCAAAGGCGTGATCACCCTTAAAACCACTTCCCGCAACGGTCATCTGGCATCGCTGATGTGCGTTGACGAAAAGGATGACCTGATGATCGTGACCCAGGACGGCATGATCATCCGCCAGAAAGTAGCCGATATATCCAAAATCAGCCGCAATACCCAGGGCATCAAACTCATCAACCTCAAGGATAAGGACAAGGTCCGCGACATCACCGTCATTCCTGAAGATCCGGACGATGAGGAACTGGATAAAGAAGCCGAGAAGATCAAGAACGCTCCGCCCCTGGAAGACATCATCGCCGCCGGTGCAGACAACGATGAAGAGCCGGTCGATGAGGTCGAAGAGGACGAGCAGGACGACGATTCCGAAGACGATAACGAGTAAACAGAATAGACTTCAAATCCCCCTCTTCATGTGGAGAGGGGGATGGAGGGAACTGCGATGAAAGTAAGACTGGCCGTGTTCTTGCTGTCCCTGATACTTGTGGGCGGATGCATCATCAAACCCTATCTGCCCGTTCCAGACACCGCCTACAGCGTGGAAAACCGATATGCCATCGTGCAATTGGACAGCCTGCAAATCTTTGTGCGGCCGCAAATCTACAGCGGAGAAGCGCAAGCGGTTGGGGCTGATTTCTTCAACCTGCATATCCGGGTGAAGAATATTTCCGACAAGCCGGTAACCCTTAAGGACAAAGGTTTCAGCGTGATCGCCAACTCCAGGCAATACGACTATGTTCCCCTGCAGGTGGTGCTGGGCAGCATCCAGACCCTGTATCTGATGAGCCAGTATGGGGATCCCTTTTCAGCCACGCAGTCCGACACGCAAAACCAGAATTTGCAACAGGCGCGGGAACAATACCTGGAATTGGTGGACAACTATTTCAGTTTTGGCGGCATCCTGCCTGGCGGGATCAAGGAAGGCTACCTCTTCTTCGACGACAACATCGAAAGATACGACAGCTTCAGCATTGACGCGTTGGGTACGCAGGTCATCTTTCAGAAATAGGCCATTCTCACAGGCAGATTTTTTCCTTTAGGGGAGGCGATTCCCTGGAACACAGGGATCATGCCAGCCCGGCTCCCGTTATCACTGCGCGGTTATTGCGCGCTCATTGCGCGTGAAGCCCGCAATTACCGCGCAGTGAGCGCGCAATGATCGCCAGAGCGGTACATCCGGCAGCAATAACTTACCTGACCAACGCCACTTTTCCCGTCAGGACCTGGCTGCCGCTTCTCAAACGATACAAGTAAATCCCGGTTCCCACAGCCCTCTGGTTGCCGTCCAAGCCGTTCCAAACCAGACTGTGGCCGCCTTTGGCCAGATCCGCAGAACATAGCTCGCGGACTTTCTGGCCGCGCAGGTTGTAGATGTCAAGATCCACTCTGGCGCTGGTTTTCAGGTCGAAGGAGATGGCGGTTTGAGCCGTGAAGGGATTGGGAGCGGCGCTCAGGCTCTGCACCTGAGACGGATTCAATCCTTCCTCCAGGCCAACGTTGGGCGCTTGCAGAAGCAGTTCGATGGCGGCGGCGCCTTGCATTCCCCTGCCCAAGGCATCGGTCCACGGACGGCTGGGTTCCGTAAGCCAGCTGTGGCCGCAGCTGGCATTGGTATCGAATACTATTTTCTGATACTCGAAGAGGTCGAGGATGACGGCGATCTGTCCGGACAGCGGAGTAAGGCTGTTGACGGTATATTCGAAGCGGCCGTCCATCGGGCACATGATGTCGCCAATGGTCAGCACGGTCTGCTCAGTGATGGCGCCGTTGGCAAAGCGGTTGATCCTGGCATTAACCAGCCCTGGCACAGCTGGAAAGCCCCAGGGATCGGGAACGAGGCTGAAGGCGATCTTTTTGACCACATATTCCTGAGTGCCCAGATCGAGGTCCAGAGCGGCTTTGATGGGTATCGCGCCTCTGCCGAAATCGCTCCAGGCAGGTTCCGCGCTCAGCCAGGAGAACCAGGTTTCCTGCTGCGGATCCACTATTCGGACGGAGGAGATTTCAGTTGCTGTCAGCTGTTCGGAAGTAGTTGCCTTGATCTCGATTTCATGTGCGCCGGCAGTTAACTGGTTTGCGGGAACGGTCCAGGCGTAAGGCCCTGCCGGTGTAGAAGCATGCAATTGCCCGTCCAGCCAGAATTCGACGCTGCTGATGTTTCCAGAGGGCGCGCTGATATTCGCGCCAACCTGCATATCGGCCAGGGTCAGGTTGGCTCCGTCAGCCGGAACGAGGTCGGAAATCGTGGGAGGATAAGCGTCAGTGGAGGTGGATAAGGTGAAGGAGATGTTGTCTCCGGCCGTGGAAACGCTGTGGATGTTTACCGGGAAAGGAGTGCCGTTGGTGAGGAAGCAGGAGGGATTGGTGTATTGGTTGAATTCCGTTTGGTGGTTCTGCGCGCTGAAGGCGGCTTCGGCGATCGCGCCATTCTGGCTTGAGGAGCCATCCGGACGGAAGATGTAAACTTCATCCGGTGGGCCTTCCGAATTTCCGCTTTCGTTCTCATTGACCCGATAGATCAGCAATCCGGACCCGGGCAGCTCGGCCTCGAAAACATCGGAATCCTGCTTGCGGTATTCCAGAACCAGATAGTCCGATCCGCTGAGGGGAATGCGGTAGGCGTTGTTGACCGGCGAGGTGACGGGATTGAGAGTGTAAGTACCGGCCAGGATCGTAGGAATCGGGGCTATCCATTCGCCGTATCTGGCCTTCATGTGCATTCCCATATGGGCGTTTCCGCTTTCCATGATGTCCCAGCATCCGGCTGGAGTAAGGCCGTCGAATTCATAGTGATACAGGTCTGGAGCGCCCACGCTGTGGAACATTTCGTGGCACAGGGTGCGCACGCTATTCTGGTTTTCCGGCTGGAAAGTGAAATCCCAGACCATCTTGCCGTTGATGAAGGAATCCACCGTGTACAACGCCCAGCGGTGCGCCCAGAGCAAGTTGTTCCAGGCGGTGTGCGGTCCGCGGATGATGAAGCATACGTTGTCCACATAGTCGTCGTTGTCGGCGTCGATATTCAGGCTGGCGGGTACTTGCGGCGCGATGGCGTCAATGGCGCTGGCCAGCAAGGCGTGTTCCCTGTCCGTGCGTTGCCAGTCGCGATAGCCTTGGGGATTGGTGGTCGCGTTGTAGGGCATGTAATAAGCGCGGGGATGGGTGTCCTGGTAAGAGAGGTTGAGATCCATCGCGCAAGTGGGGAAGTGGTGCGAGACGTAGTTCAACTGGTCGTAACTCACCTGGTGGAAATAATTGCGAAGCGAGTATTCGCCTTCGCCGACGGCGTTGAATTTGGCGTCGTAAACGGAGCGGGGATCGGGGAATTCCGTCTGGTCGGCAAAGCGGATGTAAACCACGATGTTGTTGACTGTGCCGGTGTTGGGGCCGCGCTCGCCGCTGCGTTCATGGGAGCGCATGAATTGCACGTTTTCCCGGTATTTGGCTGGCGAGATGTTCAATCCAGGCTGCAGTCCCAAAGCCCGGGGATCGCTGGAACCTGCTCGGAACTGGGATGGGGCGGGCTCGCCGGAACGCAGAACGGCATAGTAATAATATCCGTCTGCCTGGCTTTGGATGATCGTGTATCCCTCCGCGTCGTGCAGACGGTTGGCAAATTCGTCTCCGGAAGCCCAGAGATCAAGTACTGAGCCATCAGGCTGGACCACTTGCGTGGCAAGGTTGGCAAAGTTCGCGGCCATGGCCAGCAACGGCAGCAAGCACAATAACAAACAAAGTAAGCGTCGCATCGCTCCTCCCTGGCCATTCCCAATGCAATTTACGGACCCTTTTTGCTCCAAATACAGATTTCGGAGGCAGGATTGGAAACCGATACCAGCCCGGGAATAGCTGCGTCGGGACAAATAACTTGACAATATTCAGCATATCAGAGTAGGGAAATCCATACTGGCATCAAAGCCGGTGAATTTGCTTTCAGGAGATTAACTTGCTGTTACAGAAGTATTTTGAAACGCGCTTGGAGATGATCGAAACCAGTCTGAAACACTTCGCAAGCCCGCAAACCGCGCCTGCGAAAGATCTGAAGAAAGCCATGCACTACTCCGTTTTTCCCGGAGGCAAGCGCTGGCGTCCCCTGCTATTGGTTTCCATCTTCGAAATGCTGTGCGGAATGCGCAAGAGCAAGGGTCTGCAGGAAGCGATCAAAGCCGCCACGGCAGTCGAACTTGCGCACAGCGCGTCGATCGTGCACGACGACATGCCCATGGTCATGAACCAGGCTGAACGGCGCTCCGAACCCAGCGTGCACCAGAAATTCGGCAACACCATCGGCATCCTGACCGGGGATGCCCTGTATACCCAGGCTTTCGAAGTATTGGGCCACATCATCCCGCCTCAAAAAGCCCTGGCCTGCATGCGCATTCTGGCCACCTATACCAAGTCCTACGGCATGATCGGAGGCCAGGCCGTGGCTTTGGAAAGCAAGCGCAAGGTGATGAAGATCAACACCCTGCGCTACATCGACATGAAGAAGGTCGGGTCGCTGTTGCAGGCAGCGGCGGATATGGCCTGCCTCTTGGCCAGCGCGGATGAAAACACGCGCCAGATCCTGAATGCCTACGCCTCGAACCTGGGCATGGCCTACAGGATGATCGAGGATATCGCGGCGGACTACGGACGGGGCAGCGATGGCCTGGATTTCGACGAAGAGTACGTTCCCACCTCGCGGCACTCATACACCGGATTGCTGGGCTTCGATAAGGCTCGGCAGGCAGTGGAAAAATTGCTGGAAGAATCGGAGCGGATGATCAAACCCTTTGAACACAACGACGTGCTGGTAGAATTTGTGGACATGATCAAGGAGAGGTTGCCCTGAGCCATGATTGACGTACATTGCCATCTGCTGCCCAAGATCGATGATGGCTCCACATCCGCCGAGCAATCGCTCAGTCAGATGCGGATCATGGCGGCAGGCGGAGTTACCGACGCCTTTCTCACGACTCATTATATGAGCGGCGTTTACCAATACGCGAGAACGGATTACGATGCGAAACTAGCCATGATGCGCAGCCTGGCCAGGAATTACGGGGTGCAGATCAACCTGCATCCCGGCTTCGAAGTGTATCTGAATTCCCATGTTTTGGAAGATATCAGGTCCCAAAATCTGACTCTCGGAAGCTCGCATTACGTTCTTGTGGAATCGGACCTCAATGGCCTGGACCCTGAATTTTACAATGACGTTTATCCCCTGCTGCGCCAGGGTTTCCGGCCGGTGCTGGCACACGCGGAACGGTATGTGAGCATCATGAGCAAGATTTCCAAAGCCAAAGAATTGATCGAACATGATGTATATGTGCAGGTAAATTCCGGTTCTCTGCTGGGCCAGTATGGCGAAAAGGTGCGCCAGACGGCCTGGCTGCTGGTGCGCAACGGTTGGGCGCATTTGCTGGGTTCGGACGATCATGGCCGCAGCCCCTACGGATCCTATTTTCAAGCCATCGAGTTATTGCGCGAGGATTTGGATGAACAAGCGGTCGATCTACTCACAAAGGACTTTCCCCAAATGATTTTACAAGATCAGATCATACCCCTGAAATACGTGTATTTCCAGCATTCCCACTCCCACTCCCACTCGCATTCCCGAAAGAATCTGTGGGAAAGGCTCTTCGGCTAATGGCGCGCCTGCTGATTACCGGAGTCACCGGCCTGATCGGAAAATCGGTGCTGAAGGCCATCCTGGCTGCCGGATTGGATTATCAGATCACGGCCCTGATCAGGCCCGGCACCGTCCCGGAACGTTTCGCGGCTTTTCGCACGGAACTGGAAATGGTGCAGGTCGACCTTGCCGATACGGACCGGCTGATGTCGTTCCTGGCGGGCAGCAAGTTTGACGTGGTGCTGCACATAGGAGCCTTGCGGGGAGGCCGGAAATTCAGCCGCGACCAGTATCTGCGGGCGAACCTGGTGGCCACGCAGCAGTTGGTGGAGCATTGCCTGGCCAACAAAACGAAACTGCTCTATTGCTCTTCGGTCGGCGTGTTTGGCGCGATCCCGGAAGAGTTGCCCGCCAACAACGAAACGGAACGCAACGCGGACAACCTGTACCATTACACCAAGATCGAAGCGGAGAAGTACGTCAACCAGGCGGTGCTCAAAGGATTGAACGCCGCTATCCTGCGTCCTTCGATCACCTATGGCACGGGTGACCAGGGCTTTCCCTACCAGATGGTGAAGCTGGTTAGCCAGAAGCGGTTCCCCCTGATCAATAAACGGGTCTGGATCCATCTCTGCCACATCGACACCATCACCAACGCCTTCCTCTGGCTGCTCAGCCACGAGTTTCAGCCTGGCCTGGCCCTCAATGTGGCCGACCGTGAACCGATCAAGCTGCAAGATCTGCTCAATTTCATCTCGCGCCAGTTGCAAGGCGATGATTATTCCACCCTGTTCAAACTGGACCGGATGTTTTTTTACTGGGGCGAATCCCTGGCCCGCTTGTTCCGGAACGAACTCTGGATCAGCAGATTCCAGCTCATTTCCCGTTCCTGGTTTTACTATGTGACCGATACCTATCAACTGATGGAACTGCCGGAAACCTTCACCATTCCGGGGATGCAGATCACCATCAACGACTTCCTGGGTAAGTGATGGCCATTCCCATCATCAATGATTGGGAGAAGTATTTCACCAATCCGCACGAAGGACTGGGCTCGTCCTACGAGCGCACGGTACTCAACCGCATTTTGCTGGATCTGTGCGGCCGCTACGGGGTGCGTTCCGCGCTGGAAGCGCCCAGTTTCGGTTTTACGGGGATCAGCGGCATCAATCTGCTGGCCTTGGCCGACGCCGGAATCGAGGTCGCCCTGGAGGACGATGATGCGCGCAGGCTGCAGCTGATAGCAGCTCTATGGCAGAGGCTTGGACGCCCGCTGAAAGCCATCCACAATCCCGATTTCCGGAATCTTTCCCACCCGGACCGCAGTTTCGACCTCAGTTTCTCTTTTTCCGCCCTCTGGTTCGTGCCGGACCTGAAAGCGTGGCTGTCAGAACTGGCGCGCGTTACGGACAAAGCGCTGTTCCTGAGCGTTCCCAACCGCTCCGGCCTGGGCTACAAACTCCAGTTCCGCGATTATAGCGCGGAGAAATATCCCTCGCTGCAGCTTGGCAACATCGATCCCCCCTCGATCATCTCCCTGCTGGGAAAACTGGGCTGGCGGCTAAGGCAGTCCGGGTTGTTCGATTGCCCACCCTGGCCAGACATCGGAATGACCAAGGAAGAGCTGCTGCGCAAGGCGTTTCCGGGCCTGCCCATACCCGGTTCCGCCAGAATGGAGCAAAAATCCCCGCAACCGGTGAGCATCCTGGACCACTATTCCGGCCAGGATCCGGATTTCGTGAACAGGATGAACGCCTACGGCTGGCTGGAAAAAATCGCTCCCGGCTGGCTCAAAAAGATCTGGGCGCACCACCATTACATGGTGTTTGACAGGGCTCAGGGGCTATGATGTCCCGCCCAGCAATGCTTAGCCCGTAGGCCTGGCCGGATAGCATGTCCCGCAAACGCTTGCTCTACCTCAGCCTCAGCCTGGCGATCGGCATGACTCTGATCCTGCTCTGGCTGCGCTTCATCGACCTTCCCGACCTCCTGGAACGCATGCGCGGCGTGAATTCCCGGCTGGTTGTGTGGGCGGCCCTGATCTATCTGAGCGCCTATTTCATCCGCAGTTGCCGCTGGAACATCCTGCTGGCCAGGCAAGCGCGGATTTCCCTGCTGAGGACCTGGCTGTACAGCATGGGCGGCAATTGGGTGAATTACCTGATCCCGATCCGGCTGGGAGAAGTGGTGAAAGCCTGGTTTGTGAAACGCAACCACGGCCTTCCGATGCTGGGCGTTTTGCCCTCCATCTTCATCGATAAAACTTTCGATACCCTGGGCATTGGCTTCGTGCTGGTGATGATCCCCCTGCTGGGAATGCAAATCTCCACGGGCCTCACGGTGCTGCTGATCCTGCTGGCGCTGGTGTTCGCGGTGTCTCTGGCCGTCATCGTATTTTCCGCCAAACGCAAACACAATGTGGTGCATCTATTGCAGCTGCTGTTTTCCTGGCTGCCCCGTTCCCTGAACCAGAAGATCAATTCCTACATCGAGATCTTCGTGCAGGGGCTCAACATCTTCGAACACCATTGGACCCAGCTGCTCTATGCCGTGCTGCTTACCGCCGTGGGCATCTTGCTGGATGGCCTGTATTTTCATCTGGTCTTCCGCGCTTTTGGCATCGATTACCCCTTCGTGAAGGTCCTCTTTGGCTACACCCTGATCAACCTTTCCTACGCGCTGCCCCAGCCCCCGGCTCAATTGGGCAGCAATGAGTGGATGATGATAATCATCTTCTCCGTCGGATTTGCATTGACAAGACAGGACGCTTCGGCAATTATGGCATTCGCGCACTTGCTCACGGCCATCTTGATCGGCAGTCTGGGATTGCTGGCCATATTTTTGAGCGGCCGGAAGGTGCTGGTAGATATATTCCGCGGAGAAAAGATATATGAACAGTGAAGTCATGATGCAGCGCATCGAAGAACTGAAAACGGCAAAGCAGGAACTGCTGCGGCAGATCAGAAAGAGCATTGTGGGGCAAGACGCGGTGGTGGACAAGGTTCTGATCGGCCTGTTCGCCAACGGCCACATGCTGATCGAAGGCGTGCCCGGCCTGGCCAAAACCCTGCTGATCTCCACCATCGCCAAAACCCTGAACCTCAGTTTCGGACGCATCCAGTTCACGCCGGACCTGATGCCTTCGGACATCACGGGCAGCGACATCCTGGTTTCCGGAAGCGGGGGAGAGCAGCGGGAGTTCCAGTACATCAAGGGCCCCATCTTCGCCAATCTGATCCTGGCCGACGAGATCAACCGCACTCCGCCCAAAACCCAGGCCGCGCTGCTGCAGGCCATGCAGGAATACCACGTAAGCAGCGGCAATGCCACCCGGCCTCTGGACCTGCCCTTCATCGTGATGGCCACGCAAAACCCCATCGAGCAGGAAGGCACCTATCCCTTGCCGGAAGCGCAATTGGACCGCTTCATGCTCTACATCGGCATCGATTACCCCACTTACGCGGAAGAACTCACCATCGTCCAAACTACCACCGGGGCGGAATCCAGCGAGCCCCAAGCCCTGCTTTCGCCTGCCCGGATCATCGAATTCCAGGCCGCAATCCGCAACATGCCGCTTTCCGACCATGTGCTGGAATATGCCGTCAAACTGGCGCGCAGCACACGCCCTGGCGATCCGGGCTGCAAGCCGGAACTCAAGAAATGGATCAATTGGGGGGCCGGACCGCGCGCCAGCCAATACCTGGTGCTGGCCGCCAAAGCCCGCGCGGCGCTCGACGGTCGCCTGACCCCCTCCGAAGAGGATGTGCGGCAGATAGCCCTGCCGGTATTGACGCACCGGGTCTTGATCTCCTTTGCCGCGGAAGCAGAGGGCGTAAAGGTCGCCGACATCGTCCGCCAGCTGCTATCCTAACGCAGGAAGCCGTTCCGGGCCCAGTATATATTAAGGCGCTATTGCCGAAATCCCATCAGGGAGAAAACATGAGATACTTTGTACTGCTGCTTTTGCTGCTGGCCTCTGTGGCTCTGCCGGCCATCGACGACCGCATCCCCAACCTGCTGGTCCACATGCAGAACATCCAACCCTTCAATGTGGAGTGCAGTGAAGACCAGGTGATCCTCCGCAACCAGAATTACCTCTGGATCCATTCGCTCTTCAATCCCTGGCAACCCCGCCTGGAAGCGGTGTTCCTCTCTTCCACCCAGATCGAGGATGTGAACATCCTGGGCGACAACCAGCTCTACATCTGCAGCCGCGAAGCCGCCAACATCATCACTCCGGTGGATACGCTGGCTTATCCCGGCCGCATCTATTTCACCAACCAGATCATTGGCGACCGCGTAACCCGCGAGGGATCGATGCTCTACATTGCCGACCGCTTCAGGGGGATCGACATCATGGACATCGGCAAGGGGGGCATGCGCGAGATCAAATCCACCTTCTCCGAAAAATGGGGCATCCGCGATTTCATCGCCCAATACCCCTATCTGTATGCCCTGAACGATTTCGGACTGGTTACCGTGGATATCAGCGACCAGCAGTTCCCCATTTCCCTGGGCATCAATTACGAGATCACCGACGCCACCCTGCTAGCGAAAAACGGCAACATCATCTGGATCGGCGCGGGCAAGAGGCTGCTGGCCATCAATGCCGAGGACATGAACAAGCCCAAGCTGATCAACCAGTTTCGCCTCTCCAACGACATCCAGGACCTGGAGGTCAAGGACGACCGCCTGTTCATCGCCCTGGGCAAAGGCGGCGTGAAGATCCTGAACATCCGGAACCCCCTCAAGGTGGAAGACCTCAGGACGATCTACCCCACCACTGCCTCCGTGTATGACGTCGCCCTGGCCAGGGACCTGATCTTTCTGGCCTTGGGACGCGACGGCTGGATGGTTTACGACTACAGATAGCCCTGCCAAAACCGGGCGCTGAGGCACTGCGTGGCTTTGCAGGAAGAACTGGGCCGGGCGGGAAACTGGCTGTTCAGGCGGAGGAGTTATCTGCCCCTGGCCCTGATCGCGCTGTTTCTGCTCTCCCTGCCGGACTACCGCTATCTGGGCGGTTCCGAGCGGATCGAGCACCTCTGGCAGCTGCTGGGCCTGGCGGTGAGTTTTTTTGGCCTGGGCATCCGCGCTTACACCATCGGACACACGCCGGGCCGCACTTCCGGACGCAATTCCCGGGCCCAGGTCGCGGAACAGCTGAACACCACCGGCATCTATTCGCTGCTGCGCCATCCGCTTTACGTGGGCAATTTCTTCATGTGGCTGGGCATTATCCTGCTGCCCCACAATTACTGGCTGGCGCTGGCTTTCATCCTGCTCTACGTGCTCTATTACGAACGCATCATGTATGCCGAGGAAGCCTTTCTGCGCCAGAAATTCGGAGCTTCTTTCACCAGCTGGGCGGAGCGCACCCCGGCAGTGCTGCCCCGCTTTTCGGCCTTCGTTCCGCCCGATCTGCCCTTTTCGCTGCGCAACGTGCTCCGGCGCGAATACAACGGCTTTTTCGCCGTGATCGCGTGCATGTTCCTGATCGAGGCCGCGCAGGATTTCATCGTGCAGCGGCGCTTCGCGCTGGATCCGCACTGGCTGGCCATCCTGGGCGCGAGTTTCCTGATCTGGGCGGTGCTGCGCCTGCTGAACAAGAAAACCCGCCTCCTCAAAGTGGCGGGACGCTAGGGTCTGATGCTGTTTCTGAGTACACCACGTAGCGTAGGATTCCAATCCTACGATGATGTAGCATCGGAATGCTACACTACCTGAGCACACCGCGTAGCGTAGGATTCCAATCCTACGATGATGTAGCACCGGAATGCTACACTACCTGAGCACACTGCGTAGCGTAGGATTCCAATCCTACGATGATGTAGCATCGGAATGCTCCACTACCTGAGCACACCACGTAGCGTAGGATTCCAATCCTACGATGATGTAGCAT